>NZ_JAKRFE010000003.1:0-448150 GCF_022348225.1 Gordonia sp. McavH-238-E | reverse complement strand
CATCCAGTGGTACAACCACAACCGCACCTCCGAACGCCTCGAGGGTCTAAGCCCGGTGCAATACCGGACTCAGACCCTCGTGGCGTAACCTCCCGAATTACCAGTCCAACTCCTGGGGACCAGTCCACCGAGTGCGGTGGGTTTGCGGAAAACGGGTGGGTCTGCCGGTCACTCGAATCCGCCGAGTCGAAGCGCCTTCGTGATCTGCTCGTAGAAGCGGGCCTTGTCGGCGAGGTCCGGCCAGGTCCACCGGACGACGATGTACCCCTGCGCGCGGAGCTTGTCCTCACGCGCCTTCTCTTTGACCACCGTCTGCCAGGCGGGCTCGTTGCCCACGCCGCCGCTGTACTTGATCATGCCGTCGAACTCGCCGATCACCCTGGTGGTCAGCAAGAAGTCGACGCGAGCGATGAACCTGCCGTGGTCGTCGACGATCTCCACCTGTTGTCGCGGTACCGGTAGGTCGGGGAACTCGAGCATGACTGCACGACTGAGGGACTCGCCGACGCTTTCCGACGACGCGTTCGCGTGCGCCATCGCTCGGCGAAGCATCTCGACCCCCTTGAATCCTCGGCACGAGTCGAGGATCTGTCTCATCCGGTCCGGATCGGCGTCGCGTCGAAGGGCGGCATCGAGCACCGCGAGGGCCTGCCGGTTGGTTCCCAGTCGGGCGACATCGCACGCCGTGCGCTCGATGGACGTCACCGTGACCCCGTCGATGACCTCGATGTCCTGGGGGTCGACGGCGGCCTGATGTCTGACGATGTTCCTGGCCCGTTTCCCGACTCTCGGCGACGTCACATGAACCTGCGACAGGTCGGGCCACAGCATCGGCAACCGGTGCATGGCAGCGGCGGAAGCGTGACTCACGACCCGACCGGGTCGTCCCGCCCTGGCCGCAGCGATGACGGTCAAGCGGTATTTCTCGATGGCGTGGAGTTCGCTCACCGCGGTGAAGTCGGCCATCGCACCCGGCCAGAGCCGCGTTAGAGCTTTGGTACTGACCATGCGCTGCAGCTGTTCATCGCTGATGTGGGTGCCGGCAGTCTCGCTGCGGAGGATCAGGCCGTACGGGTCGGTGGGTGGGTCCATACGTGTCAGACGCACGAACGCCCCGTCCGGACCCAACTTCCGACAAACCCACCCCTTTTCCGTGAACCCACCAGGTTTAAGCGCGGTGGGTTTCTGGAAAAGGGGTGGGTTTGCGGGGGTGCGGGACTACTGGGCGATGTACTTGTTGACGGTCCGGTTGAGGAAGTTCGGGATGAACTTGGCGGCGTTCTGGAGGACGAGGGTCTGCGTGCCGACGGAGTAGCTGGTGCGATGCAGCAGCTTGTCCTGGCGGGTCGGGTGCACCGACTCCCAGATCTTGTCGGCGACCTGCTCGGGGGTGATACGGATGCCCAGCGTCTTCGTCGACTTCGCGCCGCCGGTCGCGAGCGCGGTCTTGGCCCAGAGCGGCCAGATGCTGACGACGCGGATGTCGTCGTGCTCCCACTCGAGCTCGAGTGCCTCGGTGAGGCCGGCGACGAAGAACTTGGTGGCCGAGTAGACCGCGATGCCGGGCTGGCCGTAGATGGCCGACGCCGATCCGATGTTCACCAGATGCGCGCCCGGCGTCTTCTTCAGGTACGGGTACGCGGCCTGAGCGCCGAGCGCGACGCCGAGGGCGTCGATGTCGATCTGACGCTTGATCTGATCCGGCGAGATGTGGTCGATCTGGCCCTCGTGGAGGATGCCGGCGTTGTTGTCGAGGACGTCGAGTGTGCCGCCGGTGTGCGAGGTGAACTCGGCGAGGGCCTCGGCCCACTGCTCCGGTTCCCGGACGTCGATGGTGCCGGTGATGAAGTCGGGATGGTCTGCCTTCACCTTCGCCAGCGCGTCGACGTCGACGTCGTAGACGCCGACGGTCCATCCTTCGCGGCCGAAACGTTCCGCGGTGGCGAGACCGATTCCGGCGGCGCCGCCGGTGATGAAGATGGAAGGCATGCGAACTCCTAGTCGGTGAACAGAACAGTTGGACGTCGATGACCTGCGACGATTGTGCTCGGTGTCGAACTTACCGGTGAGTATATTCGTCGATTCGTTTACTCGGTCACACGGCGGTGCTATCTTGACAACACGCATTGTCATTACATCGATCATTGTCACGATCGACGACCGGGAAGCGAGTGCTCCATGACCGCCGCGATGGAACGATCCGAGAACGTCATCAGTCTGCGTGACCAGGGAACCGAAGAGGTCTCGGCACGGTTGCTGGCATCGGCCGCCCGGTTGTCACGCAACGCGATGACCGAGATCGACTGGTCCAAGCCGATGGACCCCACCAAGTACGGGTGTAGCCCGGAGTGGTCCTCGCTGTACGGAACCGCGTACTGGGACGAGTTGACCGAGGAGCAGCGCATCTCGGTGACGCGCCACGAGTTCGCGTCGATCATGAACATCGGGATCTGGTTCGAGATGATCCTGCAGGAGATGGTCATCCGCGATCAGTACCTCGGCGACTACCACGGGTCGGAGTTCCAGTTCGCGCTCACCGAGGTCGCCGACGAGTGCCGGCACTCGCTGATGTTCGCCAAGGCGTCGGAGAAGATGGTCGGCGCCTCTTACCACCCGTCGAAGAAGGTCTCGCGCCTCGGCAAGATCTTCATGCAGACCGCGAAGAACGAGGTCGCCTACGCCGGCATCCTGGTCGCCGAAGAGGTCTTGGACGTCTTCCAGCGCGGCTGCATGCGCGACGACAGGGTGCTCGACTTCATCCGCACCGTGAACGAGATCCACGTCCTCGAAGAGTCGCGCCACATGAAGTTCGCGCGCGAAGAGGTCCGTGACTCCCTGGAGGGCGTCAGCTGGGCGCGCCGCCAGTTCAGCGCATTCGCGGTCGCCGTCGGGGCCTACTTCATCGTGACGAGTCTGGTGCAGCCCAAGGCCTTTGCCGACGCCGGACTCGACGTCGACCGTGCTGTCCGGGAGATGCGCAGCAATTCGCACTTCCACTCGATGATCCGCAGCAGCTGCGCCCACCTCATGGAATTCCTCGACGAGGTGGGACTGCTCACCAAGCCGGCCATGCGGTACTACCGGAAAGCGCACATGCTCTGATGTTCGTCATCACCCAATCATGTTGTAGCGACGCGGCATGCGTCGCCGTGTGCCCGGTCAACTGCATCCATCCGACGCCGGAGGAGCGCGGCTTCGGCAGCTCCGACATCCTGCACATCGATCCCGAGGCGTGCATCGACTGCGGCGCCTGCGCCGACGCCTGCCCGGTCGACGCGATCTATCCCGCCGACAAGCTCGGCACCCGGGACAAGGTCTTCATCGACATCAACGCGGACTTCTACAAAAACAACCCGGATGTCCGGTCGGGCTGGGCGCCCATCGGCGAGGACTCGGAGTCGACGGTCACCTATCCGGACGTGCCGAAACTGCCTGCGGGACTCCGCGTCGCGCTGGTCGGCACCGGGCCCTCCGGCGGTTACGCGCTGCGCACGCTGCTCGATCGGACCGAGGCGCGGGTCACCGTGATCGACAAACTCCCGACGCCGGGCGGGCTCGTGCGCGCCGGGGTCGCCCCGGATCACCCGGGCACCAAGGGCGTGCTCCGCGGCTTCGACCTGCTCTACCGCGATCCCCGGGTCACGATGCTCACCAACGTGACCATCGGCGACGGTCGAGACCAGATCACGCCCGCCGAACTGGCCGAGCACTTCGACGCCGTGTTCTACGCGGTTGGCGCGAGTGAGTCACGGCGACTGGGCATTCCGGGCGAGGACCTTCCGGGCTCGACCTCGGCCACCGATCTGGTGGCCTGGTACAACGGGGTGCCCGGCGTCGACGCCGGGCCGCCGTTGCGTCGCGGAACCTCCGACGACCCGGCGATGGGCCGCGCGGTCGTCGTCGGTACCGGCAACGTCGCTCTCGACGTCGCGCGCATCCTGGTGTCGCCGCCGGAGCTGTTGGCCACCACCGACATCGCCGACCGTGCGCTGGACCTGCTGGCCGAGCAGAACGTGCACGAAGTGGTTCTGCTGGGTCGTCGCGATCAGGCCTCGGCGGCCTACACCGCGGCCGAATACCGTGCGCTGTCGGAGATCCCGGGCGTCGAGGTCGAGGTCATCGACGAGGTCGACGGTGCCGACCTCTCCAGGTTCCGTGAGCCGGCCGATCCGAATCGCCGCCGAATCGTGTTCCTGTTCCACAGCAGCCCCGAAGAGATCACCGGTGATTCGCAGGTCGAGTCCGTCACGGTCCGCACCGGCGAGGGACGTCACCACATCGCGACCGATCTCGTGGTGCGCTCGATCGGCTATCGTTCGACCCCGATTCCCGGGCTCACCTTCGACGATGCGCGTGGAGTCTTCAGCAACGTCGACGGCCGCCTCGTCGACGAGACGGGCGCGATCATCCCGGGCGGTTATGTGCTCGGCTGGGCCAAGCGCGGACCCAGCGGCGGGATCGGCGCCAACAAGATGTGTGCCACGCGAACCGTCGAGGACTTCCTCGCCGATGCCGCGGCGGGACGTCTCCGACGCACCGAACGCGAACCCGGTGCGTTCGGCGCCCTGGTCCGCAAGCGCGTCGCGACGGTGATCGGCTACCGCGGAATGCGTGCCATCGATCGACGTGAACGGCGTCGGGGCCTCGAGCAGGGGCGGCCGCGGGTGAAGTTCACCCAGGTCGCCGAGATGGTCGGCGCCGCCGGGTGGCGCCGGACCTGAGGTCCATCGTCGGCGCGGAATCCCTCCGCGCCGACGCTCGACCGTGGCACGATCGGGGTTCGGTGCATGTCGAGGGAGGCGCGATGACGACGACCGATACCGACCAGAAGTGGCGCGAGCGATCGTTGCTCGTGGTCTTCGTGGCTGCGCTGGTGACCCAGAACGCCATCGCGATTCCCTACGTACGAAGTAACGGTCCCGAGTCGGTGAAGGACTTCTTCGTCGGCGACATCCTGAGGACGACTCCGGGCCGGTTCGCGATGGTGGACCTCACCTTCGTCGTCATCGGCTTTCACCTGTGGGCCTTCGCCGAAGCCCGCCGGCTCCGCATACTGCCGTGGTGGGCCGCGTCGGTGGTGCTGACCTTCGGGGTGGGTATCGCCACCGCGATCCCGTTCTTCTTCCTCGCGCGGGAGCGTGCACTGGTTTCGCGGTAACGCCCGTCCCGTCGACGCTCTCCTCGTCGGTCCGGCTCGGTGAGAACCAGACAACGTCGCCGTAACACCGAGGCAAGTCGCATTTCATGCGCCTCGCGGATAGTGGCGACATGTCGAGCACTCCACGTTTTTTGCAGGGTGTCCATGCGTTCGCCGGCTCGGGTCTGTCCAAGCCGGGGCCGATCGACGCGTCACTGACCTTCGTCGTGCCGTCGGGAATGACGGCTCAGCCGTTGTACTTTCGCGGCGGTAACAGCTCCGACGAACTCATCTGCGTGACCCTCGTGCGCGACGGCACCCCGATGCGGATGTTCCCCATGGGGGCGAAGTCGTCGGTCAATGTGCCGTTGCGGGTCGTCGAGGACGTGGAACCCGACAGCACACTGGAACTCCTGCTCGCCGCGCCCGAGGGGGCGAGCGGCGAGGTCGTCGTCGACTTCGGGATGGTCGTCTTCTGATGGGCGGCGAGAACGCGACGCCTGACCGGGAGGCGGTCCGCAGGCTGGTGGTGGTCGGCAACGGCATGGCCGGCGCGCGCACCGTGGAGGAGATCATCTCCCGGGGAGGCCGGGATCAGTTCGACATCACCATGATCGGCGATGAGCCGTACGGCAACTACAACCGGATCATGCTCAGTCACGTGCTGGCCGGTGAGGCCGCGGTCGACGACGACGATCTGATGCTCAACCCGATGGCGTGGTACCGGGAGAACGACGTCACTCTCCACTCCGGTGATCGTGCCGAGTCGATCGACCGGTTCGCCAAGACGGTGACCTGCGCGAGCGGACGGATCATCGGATTCGACGTGCTGATCGTCGCCACCGGGTCACACACGTTCTTCCCGAACATGGACGGGCTGCGCGAGTCCGACGGACGGCTCGCGCGCGGGGTGTTCGGCTTCCGCACCATCGAGGACACCAACGGCATGATGCAGATGGCGGCGTCTCGTGACGACGTGCGCGCGGTGGTGATCGGCGGTGGACTGCTGGGACTCGAAGCCGCTTATGGCCTTCGGACGCAGGGGCTGGCCGTCGACGTCGTCCACTCGCCCGGGCATCTGATGAACCAGCAACTCGACGAGCGCGGCGGCAAGGTGCTGCGCAACCAGATCGAAGCGCTCGGGGTCGGTGTCCACACCGGCAAGCGGACCACCGCGGTACTGCGCAACGACGACGGGACCGTTGCCGGCGTCGGTTTCACCGACGGGGATTCGCTGCCCGCCGACATGATCGTCGTGACCGCCGGCATCCGCCCCAACGTCGAGATCGCCCGCGGCGCGGGCCTGGTCGTCGAACGCGGAATCGTCGTCGACGATCAGATGCGTTGCGAGGACGAGGCGTTCATCTACGCGGTCGGCGAATGCGCGCAGCACCGCAGCGAGGTGTACGGACTGGTCGCGCCGCTGTGGGAGCAGGCGGTGGTGCTCGCCGACGTGCTGACGGGCGCGAATCCGGCTGCGGAGTACCATGGTTCGCGCCTGACCACCAAGCTCAAGGTCGCCGGCGTCGACGTCGCGGCCATGGGTGTCAAGGGCCCCGAACGCGAAGACGATGAGTTCGTCCAGTTCTACGAACCGCGCAACGGCGTCTACAAGAGTGTCGTGGTCCGCGACAACAAGCTCATCGGAGCGATGCTGCTGGGGGACATCTCGAAGGTCAATTTCCTCACCCAGGCATTCGACGACAAGGTCCCGCTGCCGGACGAGCGCATCTCGATGCTGTTCGACCTGGGCACGCCCAGCGCCGAGACCGGGGCGGCCGAACTCGCCGACGACGTGCAGGTGTGCAACTGCAACGGGGTCACCAAAGGTGACATCGTGGCCTGCGTCGCGTCGGGGTGCACGAGCGTGGGGGATGTGTGTGCGAAGACCCGCGCCGGCAAGGGTTGTGGGTCCTGTAAGGGTCTCGTCGCCGACATCGTCGAACTGGCCGCGGGCGACGCGCTCACCGCCGACGCTTCGGCCGACTGGTACGTACCGGCGATCCCGTTGACGAAACCCGAACTCATCGCCGCCATCCGACGGCAGAACCTCCGGTCGGTCAGCGAGGTGTTCGACAAACTCGCACCCGATGGTGAGGACGCGACGGCCAAGATGCCGCTCGCATCGCTGTTGCGGATCATCTGGGGCTCGGACTGGAAGCGCGAACCCGGTGCACTGTTCGTCAACGACCGTGTGCACGCCAACATCCAGCGCGACGGCACGTTCTCGGTGGTTCCCCAGATGAAGGGCGGGGTGACCTCGCCCGATCAGTTGCGCAAGATCGCCGACGTCGCCGAGAAGTACTCGATACCGATGATCAAGGCGACCGGTGGACAACGACTGGACCTGCTCGGCGTGAAGAAGGAAGACCTGCCGAAGGTCTGGGAAGATCTCGGCATGCCGTCGGGGTACGCCTACGGCAAGAGTTTCCGAACCGTGAAAACCTGTGTCGGAACCGATTACTGCCGATTCGGACTCGGCGATTCGACGCAACTCGGCATCGACATCGAGACCCGGTACCAGGGGCTGGAGTCGCCGGCGAAGCTCAAGCTGGCGGTGACCGGCTGTCCGCGCAACTGCGCGGAAGCGCTGTGCAAGGACTTCGGTGTGGTCGCGATCGGTGACGGCAAGTGGGAGATCTACGTCGGTGGCGCTGCCGGCGCGCACATCCGCAAGGGCGACCTCCTTGCGACGGTGGAGTCTGCCGCCGAGGTGATCCGCCTGTGCGGCCTCTTCATCCAGTACTACCGCGAGCAGGGCAAGTGGCTGGAGCGCACATACGCATTCGTGCCGCGCATCGGCATCGACGAACTCCGCGCGATCATCGTCGACGACCGTGACGGACTGGTGGCGGGGTTGCAGGAGGGGATCGACGCCGCAGTCGAGGCCTACGTCGATCCCTGGCTCGATCGCGCCGAGCCGAAATCACCCGCGCAGTTCACGTCGGCGCTGCCGCTGCTTCCGCTGCCCCAGGTGCCGGTCCGATGACCAGCGTGTCGGTGGACGCCGGCGTCGTCGTCGGTCCCATCGCGGATCTGCAGATCGGCGAGGGTCGGGCATATGCGCTGCAGGACAGACAGGTCGCGGTGTTCCGGCTGACCGACGGGTCCCTGCGCGCCACCGACGCCGTCTGTCCTCACCGGGGCGGACCGCTCGCCGATGGCCAGTTCGATCTGGGCAGGGTCGTCTGCCCGTTGCACCAGTACGCCTTCGGCCTCGCCGACGGTCGATGTATCACGGACGGAATCGGTTCCGTCGGCGCGTACCGGGTCGAGGAGCGGGACGGGGACATCGTTCTGTGGTTGGATAGCGCTCCCTGACCCCACTGCTCCCTGAGGTGCGAGGAGCGATAGCGACGAGCCTCGAAGGGTCTGGCGACTCATCTCACCAAGACCCTAATGGGGGTGGATCGGTGTCCTGGAGGGGATGCTGGTCGTGTGAGCCTTCCTGGTCGGTGACCACTGCCAGGCCCTGAAACGGTGTCGGATTTCTACTCGAAGACCGTGGCCCGGCCGGGAGGGATCACCCGCTCGAACGCTTCTGGGATGTCGTGCCCCCGAAACATCTGGGTGAGCACTGATCCATTAGGCCGCGTCCAGGGTGACTCCCGCAAGGTTCACATCGAGATCGTCGAGACGACCGAAGACGAGGTGAACGACTGTCATGATCTTTGTGGGCAACGACTGGGCCTCAGATCATCACGACGTGTGCGTGATGGATGAGCACGGCACCACCCTGGCCACCCGCCGAATACCCGAAACCGCTGCCGGTGCCACCGCGATGCACGAACTACTCGCCCGGTATGTGCAGGATCCTGCCGAGGTGGTGGTGGGTATCGAAACCGATCACGGCATGTGGGTCACCGCCCTGGCCGCCGCGGGCTATCAGGTGTTCGCGATCAACCCGTTGTCAGTGTCGCGCTACCGCGACCGCCACCACGTCGGGGGCACCAAATCCGACAAGGCCGATGCGAAAACCCTTGCTGATCTGGTGCGCACCGACCGACACAACCATCGCCTCGTCGCCGCCGACACCGTCGCCGCCGACGCGATCACGGTGATGGCCCGCACCCACCAGAACCTGGTGTGGGCGCGTTCAGCGCAACAGAATGTGTTGCGCTCCCAACTCGGCGCCTACTACCCGGCCGCGGTCGATGCCTTCGGCGACGACCTCGCCCACAAAGACTGCCTGGCGGTGTTGCGGCGCGCACCAACGCCCCGACAGGGCGCGGCACTGTCGGTCGCAGCGATCCGATCGGCTCTGAAAAAGGGCGGCCGCCAACGCAATATCGACACCCGTGCCCGCGACATCCAGCACGCCCTACGCGGTAGCGGCCACCTGGGTGCACCCGAGGCGCTCACCGCAGCCTATGCCGCGACCGTGACAGCGACCGTGGAAATGCTGGCCGCGCTCAACACCCAAATCGGTCAACTCGAAACCAGTCTGTCCCAGTCTTTTAGAGCGCATCGCCGACGCCGCGATCTACCTGTCCATGCCCGGAGTCGGTGACATCACCGGCGCCCGGATGCTCGGCGAGTTCGGGGACGACCCCGAACGCTATGCCACTGCCAAGTCTCGCAGAAACTACGCCGGCACCTCACCACGCACCATCGCCTCGGGCAAAGGACACGTCGTGTTGGCCCGCCATATCCGCAACACCCGACTCAACGACGCCGCCCTACGGATGGCGCAAAGTGCCCTGACCGGTAGTCCTGGCGCCCGCTCCTACTACGACAGCCTCCGCGACCAGAAGAAGTCCCACAGCCAGGCACTGCGTGCAGTCGCCAACCGGCTCATCGGCATCCTCCACGGCTGCCTCACCCACCGCACCCTCTACAACGAACACACCGCCTGGAACCACCGCACCACCCTCGCCGCTTGACACCATGCACCCCTGGGATGTCTTCGAGGCTCGTCGCTTGCGCTCCTCGCACCTCAGGGAGCAGAGGGGGGGCCGCTTCTTTCGGATCAGGGAGCAGTGGGGCGTTTCTGTCGACTGCGGGTCACTCGGGGGCGGCGGCGGCGTCGGAGTGGCCGAGATTCCAGTCCGGGAGCGCGGTGTCGCGGACCCGTCGCTTGAGTTCGGGAGCGCCGGGGAAGCCGCCGTCGCGCTTGCGTTCCCAGATCTGGGTGCCGTCGACCTCGATGACGAACACGCCGCCGGTGCCGGGGACGAGTGTCACCGAGCCGATCTCGGTGCCGAAGGTGTTCAGCAGTTCCGAGGCCATCCACGACGCCCGCAACAGCCAATTGCACTGTGTGCAGTAGGTGATGGTGATGTGGGGTGCAGTCATCGGTCCAGAATGTCAGAGCCTGCCGCCGCAGGCGCCCCGGTGACCCTCTAGGGTCGAGTCCATGCGTCCTGAACTGCAGACCTACCGTCATCTGGCGTCGGGGAAGGTCCGCGAGATCTACGAGATCGACGCCGACACCCTGCTGCTGGTGGCGTCCGACCGGATCTCGGCCTACGACCACATCCTCAGTCCCGCGATCCCAGATAAGGGGCGCATCCTGACGGCGATGAGCTTCTACTGGTTCGACGAGCTCGGGGTACCCAACCACCTGGCCGGCGGTCCCACCGACGACCGCATCCCGGCACCGGTCGTGGGTCGTTCGATGGTGGTCCGCCGTCTGCCCATGGTGCAGGTCGAATGTGTGGCCCGCGGCTATCTGACCGGGTCGGGCCTGCTCGACTATCAGTCGACCGGATCTGTGTGCGGCGTCGAACTGCCCGCGGGTCTGTCGGAGGCGAGCAAGCTTCCCGAGCCGATCTTCACCCCGGCGACCAAGGCCGAGCAGGGCGAACACGACGAGAACATCAGTTTCGAGCGGGTCGTCGAACAGGAGGGGGAGGAGCTGGCGCAGGCACTGCGGTCGGCAACCCTCGACATCTACGCGCGGGGCGCGGCGGTCGCCGCCGAGCGCGGGATCATCCTCGCCGACACCAAGTTCGAGTTCGGCCGCGGGACCGACGGCGAGCTCGTGCTCGCCGACGAGGTGCTCACCCCCGACTCGTCCCGGTACTGGGAGGCCGCCACCTATGAGGCGGGCAGGGTGCAGCCGAGCTTCGACAAGCAGATCGTGCGGAACTGGCTGACGAGCGCGGAATCCGGATGGGACCGGGCGTCCGACATCGCGCCGCCGACGCTGCCCGACGACGTCGTGGAGCGTACGAGACAACGGTATATCGATGCCTACGAATGGATTTCGCAGAAGTCCTTCGCCGACTGGCCCGACGCAGAGGTGATCTGATGACCGACGAGAAGCAGGACGCGACCGCTCCGGTGGTGACCCCGCCGGTCGCCAAGAAGGTGCCCGCCGAGCGCACCCACCATGGTGACACCTTCGTCGACGACTACGAATGGTTGCGCGACAAGGACGATCCCGAGGTGATCGCCTACCTCGAGGCACAGAACGCCTTCACCGAATCGCAGACCGCCCAGCTGGCGGACCTGCGCACCCAGATCTTCGGCGAGATCAAGAGTCGTACCAAGGAAACCGACATGTCGGTGCCCAACCGGCGCGGCCGATACTGGTACTACGGGCGAACCCATGAGGGCAAACAGTATTCGACGTCCTGCCGGTGTCCGATCCGGTCCGACGACGACTGGACCCCGCCGGAGGTCGGCGACGACCCGCTGCCCGGCGAGGAGATCCTGCTCGACGCCAACGTCGAGGCGGAGGGCCATGACTTCTTCAGCCTCGGCGCGCTGACCGTCAGCGACGACGGGAACTGGCTCGCCTACAGCATCGACGTCGTCGGAGACGAGCGATACACGCTGCGGGTGAAAGACCTTCGGAGTGGCGAGTTGCTTCCCGACGAGGTGCGCGACACCTCGGGCGGGGCGGTCTGGTCGGCGGACGCCCGGCACGTCTTCTATTCGACGGTCGACGCCGCGTGGCGTCCGGACACGGTGTGGCGCCACGACATCGGCGCCGGGACATCGGACGTCAAGGTCTTCCACGAGCCGGACGAACGGTTCTGGGTCGGGATGGGCACCACGCGGAGTGACAAGTTCCTGGTCATCGGCGTCGGTTCGAAGATCACGTCGGAGAGCTACCTGCTCGCCGCCGACGATCCCACCGGCGAATTCCGCAGCGTCGCACCACGAGTGGAAGGCGTCGAGTACAGCGTCGAGCATGCCGTCATCGACGGTGCCGACTACCTGGTCATCGTCCACAACGGAGTCGGGGCCGGGGAGGACCGCGACGGCGCGAAGGCGGAGAACTTCGCCATCGATCTCGCGCCGGTTGCCGACCCGTCGGACCGGCGACCGCTCATCGCGCACGATCCGCAGCGCCGGATCGAGGACCTCGACGCCTTCGCGGACTACCTGGTCCTGTCCTACCGCCGGGATGCGCTGCCGCGGTTGGCGATCGCCGACCTCAGACAGATCGACGGCATCCCGGCCGAGTCGGACTTCCGGGAGGTCACCTTCGATCAGGAGCTGAGTTCGGCGGGCCTCGGGGCCAACCCGGAATGGCGTGCCCCCAAGCTGCGCATCGGGTACGGCAGTTTCATCGAGCCGGCCGAACTGTTCGAACTCGACGTCGCCTCCGGTGAGCGGACCCTGCTCAAGCGGCAGCCGGTGCTGGGCGGTTACGACCCGGCCGATTACGTCCAGTCCCGGGAGTGGGCCGTCGCCGACGACGGCACCCGGATCCCGCTGTCGGTGGTGCGCCGCAAGGAGACCGACGCCGCCACACCCGCGCCGTTGCTGCTGTACGGCTACGGCTCCTACGAGGCGAGCATCGACCCGTACTTCTCGGTGGCGCGACTGTCGATGCTCGACCGCGGCATGGTGTTCGTCCTGGCCCACATCCGTGGCGGTGGCGAGATGGGTCGCCACTGGTACGAGAACGGCAAGGAGCTCAGCAAGCGCAACACCTTCACCGACTTCGTCGCGGCGGCCCGCCATCTCGTCGACGCCGGGTGGACGACGCCGCAGCAGATGGTCGCCGAGGGCGGGTCCGCGGGTGGGTTGCTGATGGGCGCGGTGGCCAACCTGGCGCCCGAGCTGTTCAACGGGATCCTGGCGTCGGTGCCGTTCGTCGACGCACTCAACTCGATCCTCGATCCGTCGCTGCCCCTCACGGTGATCGAGTGGGACGAATGGGGTGACCCGTTGCACGACCCCGAGGTCTACCGGTACATGAAGACCTACACCCCCTACGAGAACGTCGACGCCAAGCCGTACCCGCCCATCCTCGCGCAGACGTCGCTGAACGACACCCGGGTGCTGTTCACCGAGGCGGCGAAATGGGTTGCGCGGCTCCAGGAGAAGACGACCTCCGACAATCCGGTCCTGCTCAAGACCGAGATGTCGGCCGGTCACGGCGGCGTCAGCGGACGCTACAAGCAGTGGGAAGAGGTCGCGTTCGAGCTGGCGTGGATCCTCCAGCAGTCGGGTGCGCTCGACACCTCCGCTGGTTGAGCTTGTCGAAACCACACAAAGCCCCGTTCGACTTCACGTCGGACGGGGCTTTGTGATGTCAACCAGAGATCAGTGCATCATGATCGGCCCGCGGTCCAAGTCCTCTTCGGTCAGCTGGGAGGCGATCTTCTTGCGGGGCAGGAAGAACGCGGGGATCAGCGTGAGCACGATCAGGACAACCGAGATGGTGAACGTGTTGGAGAACACGTCTGCGGCTGTCTCGAAGAACGACTGCGGCAGCGGGTCCGGCACTCCCGGCGGCAACGGTGCGTCGGAGGTGTTGGCCATGATCGCCAGTCCCGCCTCGGGGCGGCTCGCGAGGCTGCTGGCCAGGATCACCGAGATCACCGCGGTACCGATCGAGGTCGCCGACTGCTGGATCACGTTGAGCAGCGTCGAGCCGTCGGGAACCTGGGAGTTCTTCAGGGTGGCCAGCGCCGAGGACATGATCGGCATCATCGTCATGCCCATGCCGAGACCCTGCACGAACAGCGACCCGCAGATCAGCCAATAGGACGTGTCCGCGCCGAGGAACATGAACGTACTCAGGCCCAGCACGATCAGGACGATGCCGGCGAGTACGAACTTGCCCGGCCCCATCTTGTCGGTGAGGCGGCCGGCGATCGGCATGGTGAGCATGGCGCCGATTCCCTGCGGTGCCAGCAGCAGGCCGGCGGCCAGCGTGGACTCGCCGCGCACGCCGATGAAGTACTGCGGGAACAGCAGCGCCGCACCGAAGAACGCGATCATGAACAGCACCATGGTGACGACCGAGATGCTGAGTGTGCGGTTGGCGAACAACCGCAGGTCGAGCAGCGGGTTCTTCTTGCGCAGGGCGTGGAAGATGAAGGCGCCGATGAGGATCGCGCCGACGATGGTCGGCACGAGGACCGAGGCCGTCACGAAGGTCCGGTGCTCGGCGCTCGAGGAGATGCCGAACAGGAAGAGTGCGAGGCCCGGCGACAGCAGGAGCAGGCCGACGACGTCGATCGAGGAGCGCTTGGTCTCGGCGTCGTCGCGCAGGACGATCCAGGAGAAGATCAGGGCGCCGATGCCGATCGGGACGTTGATCAGGAAGATCCAGTGCCAGCTGAGCTGCTCGATGAGGACGCCGCCCAGGATCGGGCCCGAGATCGGGCCGAGGAGCATCGGGATACCGAGGACGGCCATGACCGAGCCGACCCGTTCGGGTCCGGCGGCCTTGGTCAGCATCATCATGCCGATGGGCATCAGCATGCCGCCGCCGAGGCCCTGGATCACGCGGAACGCGACGAGCATCCCGATGTTCGGTGCCAGCGCGCACAGCACCGATCCCAGGGTGAACAGGACCAGGGAGACGAGGTAGACCTTCTTGGTGCCGAAACGCGAAGCGGCCCAGCTCGACAGCGGGATCACCGCGGCCAGCGCCAGGGTGTAGCCGGTCGCCGTCCAGGCGGCGCCCGCGGCATCGGTGCCGAATTCCTGCTGGAAGGTGTTCTGCGCGACGGCCACCACGGTGACGTCGAGGATCGACATGATCGCACCGAGCACGACCACGCCGGCGACCATGAGGACGTGTCGGTCCAGCTTGGTGTCCGGTGGGCCCTCGTGCAGGTGGCCACCTATGGATGAAGTCATTCGGGTGTTCCTATCGGTCGGACGAGAGATGAGCGTGCCGCGGTCACCCGCGGGGTGATCGTCTGTCGGGCTCGATCGACCCGTGCGGGGGTCGAGTGAGGCGGTCAGGGGATCAGTGGGTCGATGTCGAGGCGAGGGGTCATGAGGCCTGCCGTCCATCGGAGGGCAGACAGAAATGGTCGACGGCGTCGTCGACGATCGGACGCAGGGCCGTGCAGAGGTTGTCCCGCATGTCTGTCGGCAGGTTGGCGACGAAGTGCCGGATGGTCCCGCGCTTCACGGCCAGGTGGGTCTCGAGGTAGCGCCGCCCCGCGTCGGTGAGGGAGATGCGCTTGACCCGTCGGTCGGATGGGTCCTCGCGACGGTCGACCAGATCGCAGCCGACCAGTTTGTCCACTGTGCGGCCCGCGGCTGCGAGGGACAGCTGTACCTGATCGGCGATGGCGTTCACCGACAACGGGCCGGGCTGGCAGGCGAGTGCGGAGAGGATGCGCAACTGAGAGAACGTGATGTCGGTGGCTGCCAGGCTCTCCAGTGTCTCCGGCCGGCCCAGGTCGATGAGCCGCTCGAGAAAGGCGTTGAGCGCCGTCGATGCAGCGTTCACCGACTCGTCGGCACCGCTGTACGACCTGCAATCTCCGGACACCCGAAGATGCTAACCCGAATGCAACTATTGCAGAAACGCAATTAAGCGTGACCTTGCGCATACGTCACGACGTCCTGTGACCCACGTCTCCGGATGAACCGGCGGGCGCCGTCTAATCTGGCGTCTATGGCCAACATCAAGGACATCCCGGTTTCCGCCCTCGACGGCTCCGACGTCTCGCTGAACGACTTCGGCGGACCGCTTCTCGTTGTGAACGTCGCCAGCAAGTGCGGACTCACCCCGCAGTACGCCGGCCTCGAAGAGCTCGCGAAGACGTACGGCGACAAGGGCCTCACCGTCGTCGGAGTGCCCTGCAACCAGTTCATGGGACAGGAGCCCGGCACCGCCGAGGAGATCGCCACCTTCTGCTCGGCGACCTACGGTGTGACGTTCCCGCTGCTGGAGAAGACCGACGTGAACGGCGACGACCGCCACCCGCTGTACGCCGAACTCACCCGGCACGCCGACGCCGACGGCGAGGCGGGTGACATCCAATGGAATTTCGAGAAGTTTCTCGTCAACGCCGACGGGGAGGTCGTCAACCGCTTCCGTCCGCGCACCGAGCCCACCGACCCGACGGTCATCGCCGCCATCGAATCCGTGCTCTGAGGCGATTTGGCGCACCCGGTAAGCTGACCGGCGTGAACTGATCGGAAATCACCGATCAGGCGACAACCGACCAGCAGACATTTGAGGAGCGGTCCATGGCGCGAGTGGTGGTCGACGTGATGCCCAAAGCCGAGATTCTCGACCCCCAGGGCCAGGCCATCGTCGGCGCCCTGGGCCGGCTCGGGTTCAGCGGTATCGGCGACGTCCGTCAGGGCAAGCGATTCGAACTCGAGGTCGACGACTCGGTGGATGACACGACACTCGAGCGCATCGCCGAAGAACTCCTGACCAACACGGTCATCGAGAACTTCAACGTCTCGCGCGTCGCGGAGTAGAGGACAGCCATGACAGCTCGTATCGGGGTCATCACCTTCCCCGGAACCCTCGACGACGTCGACGCGGCCCGCGCGGTCCGGCTCGCCGGTGCCGAGCCGGTGTCGTTGTGGCACGGCGACGCCGACCTCAAGGGAGTCGACGCGATCATCGTGCCCGGCGGCTTCTCCTACGGCGACTACCTGCGTGCGGGTGCCATCGCGCGGTTCGCGCCGGTCATGGGTTCGGTCGTCGAGGCAGCGGGCAAGGGGATGCCGATTCTCGGTATCTGCAACGGTTTCCAGGTGCTCTGTGAGGCCGGGCTGCTGCCGGGTGCCCTCACCCGCAACGAGGGGCTGCACTTCATCTGTCGCGACGAGTGGCTGCGCGTCGAGTCGAACACCACCGCGTGGACGACCCGCTTCGAGCAGGGCGCGGAGATCCTGATCCCGCTCAAGTCGGGCGAGGGTCGTTACGTGGCCTCGCAGCGCAAGCTCGAGGAGCTCGAAGGGGAGGGCCTGGTCGTGTTCCGGTTCCCGGAGCGCAACCCCAACGGCTCGGCCCTCGAGATCGCCGGGATCTCCAGCCCCAACGGACGGATCGTCGGCCTGATGCCGCACCCCGAGCACGCCACCGAGCCGCTCACCGGTCCGAGCGACGACGGTCTCGGACTCTTCTACTCGGTGATCGACTCGGTTCTCGCCTCGGTGTGAGCGCAGCTTCGCCGATGAGTGCGTCCGCCCGGATCCCGACCAGCGCGACCGCGCGTGGGCTCGGAGAATTCGTCGATGCGTCCCCGTCGCCGTTCCACGTCTGCGCGACGGTGGCTCGGGAACTCGAGAACGCCGGCTACACAAGGCTTTTCGAGGACCAGGAGTGGGCGGAAGCCGACCTGAGCGCGCCGTCGTCGCGGCATTACGTGATCCGCGGCGGCTCCATCATCGCGTGGGAGACCGGGCAGGCCGGAGCCTTCCGCATCGTCGGCGGGCACACCGACAGCCCCAACCTGCGGCTCAAGCAGCATCCGGACCGTTCGTCGGCCGGGGTTGCGATGATCGCGCTCGAGCCCTACGGCGGCGCCTGGCTCAACTCGTGGCTGGACCGCGATCTGGGCCTGTCCGGCCGCCTCGCATACCGGTCGGGAAACTCGGTGGCGCACACGCTGGTTCACGTGACCGAGCCGATCGTGCGGGTGCCCCAGCTCGCGATCCATCTGTCCGAGGATCGCAAGGGTGTCTCGCTCGATCCGCAGCGGCACGTCGACGCCGTGTGGGGGATCGGCGACGAGGTGCCCGACGTCCTGGGCTGGGTGTCGGAGTATGCGGGGATCGATCCCGATGCGCTCCTCGGCTGGGAACTCATGACCCACGACGTGGCACCGTCGGCGATCATCGGTGCCGACGGAAACCTGCTCAGCGCACCCCGATTGGACAACCAGGGCACCTGCTACGCGGGTATGCGGGCCCTGCTCGACGCCAGGTCGTCGACGAATACGAAGATGCTGGTGCTGTTCGACCACGAAGAGGTCGGCAGCGGTTCCGAGCGCGGCGCGGCGTCGGACTTCCTGGGTTCGATCTGCGAGCGAATCATCCTGGCGCGGGGCGGATCACGTGCGGACTTCCTTCGGGCGATGGCGGCGAGCGTCTGCCTGTCCGGGGACATGGCCCACGCGACCCACCCGAACTATCCCGAACGGCACGAACCCGGCCACCGCATCTCGATCGGCGGCGGCCCGGTGCTCAAGGTGAACCAGAATCTGCGCTACGCGTCGGATGCGATGGGCGAAGCCATCTTCGCGCTCGCCTGCGATGCAGCGGGGGTGCCGATGCAGCGGTACGTCCACCGGGCGGATCTGCCGTGCGGCTCGACGATCGGGCCGATCACGGCATCACGCACGGGCCTCACGACGATCGACGTCGGCGCGCCGCAACTCGCGATGCACTCCGCGCGCGAGCTCATGGGCGCCGACGACGTGCCGATGTATTCGGCTGCGCTGCAGGCGTTCCTGACACAGGACTGACGGGCGAAGGCTGTACCTGCGGCCTGGCGGCCGTCGTGGTACACGAACGAACCGCCAGCTGGCGCCGAGTTATTCTGCTCCCTGAGGTGCGAGCGGAGCGAGCCACGAAGGGTTCCGCAAGGTATCTCACCAGGCCCTTCGTGGCTCGTCGCTTACGCTCCTCGCACCTCAGGGAGCAGTGGGGGCGTCGGTCACGCTCCTCGCACCTCAGGGAGCAGTGGGGGCGTCGCTATCGCTCCTCGCACCTCAGGGAGCAGTGGGGGCGTCGGTTACGCTCCTCGCACGTCCGGGGTGGCGCGATCAGTATTCGCGGGCGAACCCGAGGACCTTGTTCACGTAGTCCATCGAGTTGTTGTACCGCAGCACGGCAGTCACCAGCGAGGACGAGTCCCGCAGGTCGAGGTCTTCGTCGCACAGGTAGTTCGCGGTGGTCAGCGCGGCGTCGAAGATGTTCTGCGGGTCGGACTTTCCGTCGCCGTTGCCGTCGGCGGCGTACATCTTCCACGTCGACGGCAGGAATTGCATCGGGCCGACCGCGCGGTCATAGACCGGGTCGCCGTCGAGCTCGCCGCGGTCGGTGTCCCCGATGACCTGGTTGCCGGCGAGGGAACCGTCGAGGCGCGGGCCGAAGATCGCGCTGCGCAGCACCCCGTCGGGGTTCACGTTGCCCTGATCGGCGTGATGGGACTCGACGCGACCGATTCCGGCGATGACCTTCCAGTCGATCCCGCAGCGCGGATGAGTGCTCGTGACGGCCTTCGCAGCGGACTCATAGGCGTCGTAGTTGGTCACCGGGACCGCACCGGTCGTCACGCTGGCCGGGCGGACCGGTGGCGGCGGGGGAGTCGGAGCGATCGGGTGCGCTCGGACGGCCGGCGTCACCGACGGGGGCGCGGTGGTGGCCTCGGGCGCGGGCTGGGGTGCCGACACCGGCGTCGGCGCCAACGTGTGACCGGAGAGCTCGGCCCCGGCCGTGGCCGCGCCGGCGAGAACGCCCACCGGCAGGAGGGCGGTGGCCCACAACGGTGTGCGTGACCTCTTCCGTGGCTTGGAGTGCTTACCCAAAACTGATCGACCTCGCGTGTACATCTCGTGGTTCGTGCTTGCGGAACCGAGCCGACCGTACACGCGGCCGTGAGCAAAGCGTTACCTTGTCGTGATCAATTCAGGTCTGGACTCGTCGGCACGTTTGTGTCGTTGCAGGTGAGCGATGGGCCGAAAGTCCTCTGTGAGACGGCCCACAGAGACGGTTGACGATGCAACGATCGGGGCAAAAGCGGTCAGTTCGGCCGCAGCACCGACAACGTGCTGCCCTCGCTGACGGCGATGTATCCGTCGACGACCCGGACGAGACCGGGAGACGACAGACCGCGCTCCCAGGCGGCGGTGTTGGCCGGGGTGAGGCCGGTCAGTACTCCCTGATTGACGAGGACCATGGTGGTGCCGCTGGAACCGACGCACCGCGGGTTGGCGAGGATCGGTTGTTGCGGACCGGGCGGCGGCCCGCTGCCGACGTGTGTGCCGTCGGCGAGTGCATACGTCGTGCGCGAACCGTCGAGGCGGCCGAAGTTGACGAGGGAGCCGCACGCGACGGCATTGGCCTTGGACAGTTCGCCGTCGCGGATCTGCCACAGCGCGCCCGGGCGCGCCGGATCGCGGACCTCGTACTGGCCTTCCGCGGCGAACACCCGGTTCGCGGCGTTGAGGACGGGCAGGGTCGACGGCCCCGGCAGCACGCGCAGGCCGTCGGCCTCGGCGACCGGATCGGCGTCGACCCGCCCGTTCACGGTCGCGTAGGTGACGACCTTCTCCTCGCCGTACGCCTGATGGTCGACGGTCACCCCATTCGGGTAGAGCCTGATGGAGCACTGGTCGCAGCCGATGCGGTCCTCCCCGGTGGCCGGGTTGACCAGATGCTGACTGGCGTCGGCGGTCTTGATGATCACGATGTCGCCGGTGACGTCGATGCCGACGATCGGCGCCGCGAACGTCCGCGCCCAGATGCTCTTGCCGGCCGGGGTGTTGAGCGTGACCTGGTGCCCGACCCGGTTGACACGCAGGAAGTTGGTGCCGAGACCCTCGACGGCCTTGGTGTCGAGGTACTCCGCCGTGCGGGTCGGGAGCCCGGCGTCGTCGACGAGGTAGAAACCGTCCTCGAGCGGGGTGCCCAGCTGTACCGCGCAACCGACCTGGCCCGCCTCGTTGACCGCGCAGTCGCCCTGCCCCGCGTTGATCGGGTTGTCCCACAGCAATTTTCCGGTACGGCGGTCGACCATCACGAACGAGCGTCCCAATCCGGACGGGTACGTGATGAGCCACCCCTCGTCGGAGGTGTCGGCGATCTCGATGGTGACCTCGCCGGAGTAGTCGGGCAGGTCCTCCTGGCCGACGATCGTCCACGCCGTTCCCGGTTCGCGTTCGTATCCGCGCAGCTCTCCGTACGCGTACTCGCCGTCGTCGGTTCGGGCGTCGCCGCTCGCGAGCACCACGCCGCCGGTCAGGACCAGCGCGGCGCACAGGACGACGACGATGGTCCCGATGCCGAACGGCAGACGCGCGGACAGGGCCCGGACGCGAGAGCGAGAGGACATGGATAAGAGTCAACCATGACGGTGGTGGCCGGTCCGGAGTCGGGAGTCGGACGACGGAGCAGGAAATCCGCCGGTCCGGTCATGGTTTTCCGGCGTGTGACGCGCTGGACTGTTCCCATGGACGTGGTGCGCGACGTGATGGTGACCCTGGCGATCGTGACCACCGGACTCAGCGCCGGTGTGCTGGCGGGATTCGGCTATGCCGTGATCCCCGGTCTGACCCGGGCCGGTGCCGACGTGGCGGTCGCGGGGATGCAGCGGATGAACAGTGCCATCCTCAACCCGATCTTCGCGGTCATCTTCGGCGGCGGCGTGGCGTTCGGGGCTCTGACCGTCTGGGCCGGCTGGGGATCGGGCCTTCGCTGGTGGGCCCTCACCGCGACGATCCTCACCGCACTCGGCGTCGTCATCACGATGGCCGCCAACGTCCCCGCCAACAACCGCCTCGACGCTGCCGGTGCGGTTCGCGGTGACGAGGCGGTGCGGATCTGGACGCGATTCACCGCCGTCTGGGTGCCGTGGAACATCGTGCGTTCCGTGCTGACCACCGCCGCCGTGGTGGTGCTGGTCGTCGGGGTGCTCGTGGGGTGACCTTCTGCTGGTTGCGTGGCGACTTTCTGCTGGTTGAGCCGGCCCCGAGCGAAGCCGCCGGGCCGAGCAAGCGACGAAGGAGCGCGTCGAGGTCGAGGCGCCGTGTCGAAGCCACTAGGTGACCTCGACTCGGTGACCTCGACGAGCGCGGCGGCCTCGCTGCGCTCGGTCGACGCTGCTCGGCCAGCGTGGTGGTGTCTTCTGCTGATGGCGCCGTGTCGAAGCCACTCGCCGGAACTCAGAACAACTGCCCGAGGTAGAACTGTGCGCCCTGGTCGTCGGTGCAGCGCGCCGAGATGCCGTACGGTGCGGTGTTCGGTTCCTCGAGCACCGTGCCGCCGGCGGCACGGACGCGCTCGACCGCGGCGACCACGTCCTCGGTCGTCCACATCGGCACCGCCACCGAGCTCTCTGCGCCACCGGCGAGACCGACCTGCGGCCGGGAGTCGTCCACTTCCCAGCCGTCGTCGATGCGTCCGCCGTGGAATGTCCAGCCGAGCACCGACCCGTAGAACGCGCGGAAGCGTCCGCTGTCGGGAGTCAGCACCGTCAGATAGGTCATGGCCCCGGGATCGCGCGGGTGTGTCTGCGGCCGGACGTCGCCGGGCTCGGGGGCGTAGACCGCGAAGCGGACGCCCTGGTCGTCGACGGCGTCGACGACGCGGTGACCGTCAGGACTGGCGCCGAACTCACCCTGTCCGCCTGCCGCGACGATGCGCCCATGGGCCGCGTCGAGGTCGTCGACGGCATACGCGCAGAACATCGTCGGCGCACCGTCGGTCTCGAAGATGCCGAGTCGGTGGCCCACGTTGGTGACGCGCCTTCCCTCGACGTCGAACTCCCAGCCGAGGACGTCGCCGTAGAAGCGCCGGGCGCGGGCGGCGTCGGGCGTGTTGAGGGACATGTAACCGATGTCGCCCTGGTGGACCGTTTCGGCGGTCGTGATCTTCGACGGTCCGCTCAGCATCCACCGGTGTCCGAACGGATCGACGATGACCGCCGTGCGGGCGCCGTGGGCCTCGTACGGTTCGCGGGTGACCGCGGCCCCGGCGCGGGCGGCCGTCGAGACCGCGTCATCGGTGTCGTCGACGGCGACCATCAGGCTGACCGACACCTGCCCGGGTGCGGGTGCCCGGAGTCCGAGGTCGGGGAACTCGGCGGCGAGATAGATTGCACCCCCGCCCAACTCGAGTTCGGCATGACCGATCACGCCGTCCGACATCACGATCGGCTCGCCGCGCAGCCGGGCGCCGAACGCGTCGACGTACCAGTCGATCGCGGCCTGCGGTTCGGCGACGACGAGATAGGGGAGGGCACCGGGACGTTCGACGGTCGGTTCCGTCTCGACCCCGGTACCGGCCGACGTGGTCTCGGGTACGTCGAATTGTGTTGCGGTGGCCATGACGACTCCTTCGGGTAGTGTCACCCCGCGCTCGAGGCGATCACGCAGCGCATCGGCGAAATCGCGGTCGGGACGGACCGGATCGTCGAAGCCCGGGGTGCTCGCCGCGTTCAGGACGTGCAGCGGATCTCGTGTCGCGTCGAAACGCGAGCTGTTCCGGGTACTCATGCGTGACCTCCCCTCCCGCTGGGCTGGGGTTGTGTCTCGGGATAGGCGGCACGGAACGCGCGCTTGGCCCTGGTGAGAAGCGCCTCGGTCGCGCCGACCGTGCGGCCCAGGATCTCCGCGCACTCACCGACGGGGAGATCGTCGACGTAGCGCAGGGTCAGGACCGATCGATGGACCGGCGACAGCTGGCCGAGGGTGTGATGGGCGACCATCCGGTCGAGTTCGGTGTCCCAGGGGTCGTCGCCGCGGTCGGGTAGGTTGTCGACGGGCTCCGGGGTGCGCTGGGCGCGTCGCCAGTGGTCGGCGAGCTTGTGCCGGGCGATCCCGATCAGCCACGGGGTGGTCGGTTCGGTCTCGCGGCGTCGTCGGACCGAGTCCATCGCGGCCAGAAAGGTCTCCGACGTGACGTCCTCGGCGGTTCGACGATCCGTGCAGCGGCGCACGACGAAGCCGTACACCTCCGGCAGTGCCTGGTCGTAGACGGCCAGCAATCCCTCTGGTCCCCGGGCCGAAGGCACCGATTGGTCGCTGCTCACATCTCTATCGTCGCGGCCCGGCACCGAAATCCGACGCCGGTGGCGGAAATTCTTTCGACCGCTCGACTTCGAGCACCGTCCCGACGGTCAGGGCGAGGCGAGATCGCCGACGGTGAGCTCGGCGATCTGGTCGGCGAGGGCCACCGGTTGATCGAGGGACACGAAGGTCCGCGCGTCGGGAACTTCGATGAACTGCGCGCCGCCGGGGAAGGCCGCGGCCAGCCGGCGTCCGTGCGCCGGGGTGAAGCATCGGTCGTCGCGTCCCCAGACCAGGCGGACCGGGAGGTCTACACCCGACATCCGCGGGGTGATCTCCGCCAGTTCGGCCGGACTGATGCCTCGCAGGAATGCGATGAAGTCGTCGCGGATGCGCGCGTCGTCCTGCAGGGGTTCGAAGACCGAGCCGGTGAGTTCGGGGTCGGGATCGTTCAGCAGCAGGCCGACCCCCAGTGCCGAATGGCGCAACGCGCGCAGTCGCATCGCGACGGCCAGCGGCTTCAGCAGCCATCGTTTTCTCATCAGCGCGAAGTACAGGCGGAACGGCTGCGGCGGGAAGAGATCGAACGCATCGCAGTTCGTGAACACCAGCCGGCTGACGAATCGTGGGTCGTCGTCGAGGGCGAACTGGGTGATGGCGCCGCCGGAGTCGTTGGCCACGAGGGTGGCGGTGGACAGGTCGAAGCGGGCGACGAACTCACGCAGGAGCCGGCTCATCCCGCGCGGTGACCGGTCCGCTCCGGGCCCGAGCGGAATGTGATGAGACCCCAGGGGCATGAGGGGGACGAAGCACCTGAATCCGCGTTCGGCGAGCAGGAGTGCGGTCGGTTCCCACAGGCGATGGTCGACGACGGCACCGTGGACGAAGACGACGGGCGGGTGCCCGGAGTCGGCGGGTCCGTAGGTGGCGTACTCGATGACGCCGGACGGCAGCTCGACGGTCGGCAACTCGGAGGCCGGCGGTGCAGTTGTCATGGCGAGACCCGCTTCTCGTAGACTCGGTAACTTACGAACACTGAGTACGAAAGTTACGTGCAAACTGTATGAAAGTCAATCGTCGTACCCAGGCCGAGCGGACCGCGGCCACCCGCGCGGCGCTCATCGCCGCCGGACGCAAGCTCTTCGGCGAGCGCGGCTTCGCCGACGTCGGGACCCAGGAGATCGTCGCCGAAGCCGGTGTCACGCGCGGTGCGCTCTATCACCAGTTCGATGACAAGAAGGGCCTGTTCGTCGCCGTCTACGACGACGTGGAGCAGTCGATCGTGGCGCAGATCGCGACGGCCGTGGGGGAGCGCGCCGGCGAGGATCCGCTCGCCGCACTGAAGGCGGGCATGCGCCTCTTCCTGCGGCTGTGCACCGAGCCGGAGGTGCACCGCATCACCCTGGTCGAGGCGCCATCGGTGCTGGGCTGGAGCGAATGGCGCGCGCGCGGTGAGGAATTCGGATTCGCGCTGGTCGAGGGGCTGATCGCGGCGGCGATCGCGACGGGGCAGGCGGTCGAGCAGCCGACCCGCCCGCTGGCCCATGTCGCGATCGGCGCGCTCGACGAGGCGGCGCTCTTCGTCGCCGCGGCCGACGACCGCGAGGCCGCCACCGAGCAGGTCGCCGCGGTCCTCGAGCGGATCGTCGACTCGTTCGCGACCTAGTCTCGGATCTCCGCGCGCACCAGCTCGGCACAGCGTTCGCCGACGAGCATCACGGTGAGGTTCGGGTTCACCGTCGTGTGCTCGGGGAACACCGATGCATCGGCGACCCGCAGGCCCGCAACACCTTTCACACGCAGTTCGGGGTCCAGCGGCGACAGCTCGTCGTCGGGCGGACCCATCCGCACGGTGCCCACCGGGTGGTAGACGGTGTTGTGGGTGCGGGTGATGTAGTCGGCCAGTTCGGCGTCACTCGTGGTGTCGGGGCCTGGATACAACTCGCGCGCAATCCATTTCGCCAGTGGTGCGGCGGCGGCGATCTCGCGGGCCTTCCGCAGACCGGCGATCATGATCCGCATGTCGTAGCCCTCGACGTCGGTGAAGTACCGGGGGTCCACGCGCGGCTTGTCGCGGAAGTCGCGGGAGCGCAGCGCAACCGTGCCCCGTGACCGGGCGTGCGTCACATTCGGTGTCAGGCAGAAGGTGTTGTCGCTGGTCGGATAACCCTGACGCAGCGTGTGCATGTCGAACGGCACGCTGCCGTAGTGCATCATCAGATCCGGCCGGGTGAGGCCCGCATCGATGGTGGTGAAGACGCCCGCCTCCCACCACTGGGTCGACTCGCGGATCATCGGCTTCGTGGTCTCGAATCCGATCACCCCCTCGGGGTGGTCCTGGAGGTGTTCACCGACCCCCGGTGCGTCGACGAGGGCCTCGATCTCGTGCTCGCGGAGGTCGTCGGCTGGACCGATCCCGGAGAGCATCAACAACTTCGGCGAGTCGATCGCGCCCGCCGAGACGATCACCTCGCGCCGGGCCTCGATCCGTGTCGTGCGACCGAACGCGTTGTCGGTGATGTCGACGCCGACCGCACGCAGCTCACCGTCGACCCTCTCGATGACCACTCGCTTCGCCCAGGAGCCTGTGCGGACGGTGAGGTTCGGCCGATCGAGGTGCGGGTGCAGGTAGCTCACCGACGACGAGGCGCGGATGCCGTCGGGCCGTCGGTTGATCTGGAAGAAGTTGGCGCCGTTGACGACCGTCGTGCCGCTGTTGAATTCGACACGCGGGATACCGACCGCCTCGCATGCGTCGAGTACGGCGACGCCGCACGGGTCGTTCGGCGGCACGGTCATCAGGTGGACCGGTCCGTTGCGTCCGTGATGTGCGCCGGGTGCCTCGTTGGTCTCGATCTGCGGATAGAGCCGGTACAGCTCCGCCGAACCCCATCCGGCGCAGCCGAAGTCGCGTTCCCACGAGTCGAGGTCTTCGCGCGGCGCCCAGAAGGCGATGCAGCTGTTGTGTGAACTGCAGCCGCCCAGCACCTTGGCGCGGGCGTGCCGCATGAAGTCGTTGCCGTTCTCCTGCGGCTCGATGGGATAGTCCCAGTCGTACCCGGATTCGAGGAGTTCCATCCACCGGTCGAGCCGGAGGACCGCGTCGTCGCCGACGTCGGACGGACCGGCCTCCAGCAGGCACACCGAGATCGAGGGGTCCTCGGACAACCGCGACGCCACCACGGCACCGCCGGAGCCGCCGCCGACGATCACGTAGTCGTACGTCTCGCTCATCGCCGATCCTCCCGGCCGTCTCGGTCCTCGAACCACCCGGTGACCCCTGGTCGGAGGTTCTCGTAGACGTGCTTGGCCTCGCGATACTCCGCCAGCCCCGACGGACCGAGTTCCCGGCCGAAGCCGGATTGGCCGTACCCACCCCACTCGGCCTCGGGCAGATACGGTCCGAAGTCGTTGACCCACACCGTGCCGGCCCGGATCCGTCCGGCGATGCGGCGGCCGCGGGCGGCGTCCGCCGACCAGACCGCGCCCGCCAACCCGTAGACGGTGTCGTTGGCCAGGGTCACGGCTTCGTCCTCGGTCGTGAAGGTCTCGACGGTGACCGTGGGTCCGAACGCCTCGTCGTGTACGCAGGCCATCGAACGGTCGGCCCCGTCGATCACGGTGGGCAGATAGAACCACCCGTCGTCGAGGCTGCCCGATCCGTGATCGCCCGTGGCGAAGGCGCCACCGGTTCGGATGACGGCGCCGTCCGCACGGGCCTGCTCGACGTAGGCGTGCACCTTGTCGCGGTGTGCCGCGGAGATGAGCGGACCGGTCTCGGTGCCCTCGGCATAGGGGAGCCCCAGGCGGATGCGTTCCGCGCGGCGGACGAGTTCGTCGACGAAACGGTCGTGCGCGGACTCTTCGATGATGAGTCGCGCTCCGGCCGAACAGACCTGACCCGAGTGCAGGAACGCGGCGTTGAGCGCATTGTCGACTGCGGCGGCGAGCAGGTCGTCGGTGGCGCAGGCGTCGGCGAACACGACGTTCGGGTTCTTGCCCCCGAGTTCGAGCGCAACCTTCTTCACCGTCGCCGCCGCCTCGCGGGCGATGACCCGGCCGGTGACCAGTCCACCGGTGAACGAGACGAGGTCGACGTCGGGGTGCGCGGACAGGGGGGCACCCGCCGCGGCCCCCGCGCCCAGCACGAGGTTGCCGACGCCCGCCGGGAGACCGAGATCCTCGAGGACGCGCATCAGCAGGATCGACGTGTGCGGGGTCAGTTCGGCGGGTTTGAGGATGAAGGTGTTGCCCGCGGCGAGCGCCGGTGCGACCTTCCAGGCCGCTTGCAGCAACGGGTAGTTCCACGGGGTGATCAGTCCGCAGACCCCCACCGGCTCGTACACGATGCGGGAGTCGGCATCGGGTGATCCGGTGTCGACCACGCGACCGGCGTCGGTCGCGGCGAGCTTGCCGAAATATCGGAAGCAGTGGGCGATGTCGGTCATGTCGAGGTCGGATTCGTATGGCCGTTTGCCGGTGTCGAGTGTCTCGGCCCGGACGAATTCGTCTCGGCGCTCGTCGATCTGGCCGGCGACGCGGAGGAGAAGGTCGCCACGTTCGGCGGCCGGTGTGGCGCTCCAGTCGCCGGCGTCGAAGGCGCGCCGCGCCGCCGCGATCGCGTCCTCGGTGTCGGCCGCCCCGGCCTCGGCAACCACGCCGACGACCGAGTTGTCCGCGGGGCAGCGGATCTCGCGGGTCTGACCGGAGGCGGCGGACCGCCAGCGGCCGTCGATGTAGAGGGTCTCGCTCATCGAGCCGGTGCTCCTTCGGAACTGCTGTCGGGGATGTCCGTGTCGCTGTCGGGCACGCTACCGTCGCCGGCGCCCGGACCGGGTGCGGGCTCGTGGTGGTCGCCGGCCGCATCCCGCAGATGCAGGTAGCCGAGATGGCGTTCGTACTGGTCGAGGATGTCGCCGATGATCTGGTCGCGGGTGTACCCGGTGAGCGAGTAGCCCTGCGACCCCTCGGTGAGATACACCTCGCACCGGAAGTAGCGATCGTCGGATCGCTGGGTCCGCACCGCGTACGTCGGGGTCGGCGCCGAGACCGGCCACACGCAGTACTCGAAACGGGGGACCTCGGCGAGTTCGACGACGAGGCGCGGCGACGGCAACCCCTCGTTCTCGGCCGATTCGTCGACGGTCGCGGTGATCCCTTCGCGGCCGAACTGTTCGGCGACCTCGGTCATCGCCGGAACGACGTTGGCTCCGATGAACTTCCGCGTGGCGGCCGGGCCGGGGAAGCGGAGGGTACCGATGAGGCGCTGTCGCCAGCTGCCGTGTTCGGTGGGACCGCGTCCGACGGCGATCACCTTCGGCAACGTGGTCCGGAAGCTGTCGAGTTTCACCGACTCGTTGCGGACGGCGCGGAGCAACGAGATGCCGATGAGCCCGAGCACGAAGGAGAACGGCAGGCCCATGATCACCGTCGCGGCCTGCAGCGTCAGGATGGATCCGTCACCGCCGCCGGCGAACAGCATCGACAGCGTCAGCAGGCCGATCGCCACCGACCAGAAGATGCGAAGGGACCGTGCGCAGTCGGCCATCGGGTCGTCGAGTCGACTGGTGAAGTTACCCATGACGAGGGAGCCCGAGTCGGCGCTGGTGACGTAGAACAGCAGGCCGGTGATGGTCGCGATGCCGATGAGCAGCGTCGAACCGGGATATTGCTCGAGCAACGAATAGAATCCGGCTTCGGGTGTGGAGGCCGTCGTCTCGGCGAAGTCCGCATCGCCGCGGGCAACCTGCAGGGCACTGTTCCCGAAGATGGAGATCCACACCAGGATGAAGCTGAACGGGACCACCAAGACGCCGAAGATGAACTGGCGCAACGTACGTCCGCGCGAGATGCGCGCGAGGAAGAGTCCGACGAACGGCGCCCAGGCCACCCACCAGGCCCAGAAAAACAGGGTCCAACCGTCGACGAAGGCGCGGGCGTCGTTGCCGGGCGGTGGGTTCACCTGGTCCCAGGCGAAGGTGTCGAGCGTCCGGTCGGCGAACGTGGACACATAGTCTCCCGCGTTCTGGACGAGCCCGTTGAGCAGGAAGTCGGCGTCCTTGGCGACCGTGATGTAGACGAGCATGCAGATCGCCAGGATCACGTTGATCTCGGAGAGGCGCCGAATGCCCTTGTCCACGCCCGATGTCGCGGACGCGGTCGCGATCACCACCGCCAGGACGATGAGACCGATCTGCGCGGCCTTGCCCTGCTCGATCCCGAAGATCTCGTTCAGCCCGAAGTTGAGCTGGACGACACCGATGCCCAACGAGGTGGCGATGCCGAAGATGGTGCCGAGGACGGCCGCGACGTCGATCGCGTCGCCCCACCGACCTTCGACGCGTTTGCCGAAGATCGGATACAGCGCCGCTCGGATCGTCAGCGGGAGATTGTGCCGGAAGGCGAAATAGGCGAGCGCACCTCCCATGAGCGCGTACATCGCCCACCCGGTCACCCCGTAGTGGAAGACCGTCCATGTGACCGCCTCGCGCGCCGCCGCGTTGGTCTCGGCGAGTCCGGTCGGCGGGTTGAGGAAATGGGTGACGGGTTCGGCGACGGAGAAGAACATCAGGTCGATGCCGATACCCGCGGCGAACAGCATCGACGTCCAGGTGAAGAGGCTGTACTCCGGACGCGATTCCTCCGGCCCCAGCCGATAGCGCCCGTACTTGCTGAGGCCGAGGAACACCACCAGACCGACGATGGCGGTGGCGAGGATGAAATACCACCAGCCGAACCACCGGGTGATGAAGTCACGGACGTCGTTGATCGTCGACTCGGCCGCCGCCGGTGCCGCCAGCGCCCAGACGGCGAAGGCGACCACGATGACGCCCGAGGCGACGAAGACGGTCAGGTTGACCCGGTGCGACCGGGGTCGAGCGTCGCTCGTCATGGGCTACGACGCTAGTCCGATCACCGACGAATCGGGCGGTTTGGGCGAATCACCCCCTGCGGCTGGGCCCGTCACCCGAAACGCGCGAGCAGTGCGCCGGTCTCGGTGCCCGCACCAAGCCGCGCGATGGTGGCGGCCTCGTCGTCGAGATGATCGGCGAAGGTTCGGCCGAAGGACGCCCGTGCGAGGCGTCGTGCGTGCCCGATCGCGGCCGTGGGCCGGTCGAGCAGGAGCGCGACGACATCGTCGGTGGCACTCTCGAGTTGCTCCGCCTCGACGACCTCGTGGACGAGTCCCCAGTCCAATGCGGTTGCTGCGTCGATCTTCTCGTTCCGCACCAGCATGCGTAGCGCGCGCCCCAATCCGACGGTCCGGGGCAGATTGATCGATACACCGCAGTCGGGAGACAGCCCGATCGTGGAATACGCGGCCACGAACGACGTCTTCGGTGTCGCGATCACCACGTCGGCGGCGAGGACGAGACCCAGACCGCCGCCGGCCGCGGTGCCCTGGACCGCGGCCACGACGGGAACCGGCAGGCGGTCGAGCGCGATGAGGGATCGATGAACCGACCCGGCGAGTTCGGCGAGGAACCGTTCCCGGTCGGGCGCGGCGGCCATCCCGTGGACGTCGCCACCGCCCGAGAAGAGCCGACCGGCCGCGGACAGCCGGACGACACGGACGCCGTCGCGTTCGATGCGCTGCACCGCAGCGGCGAGCCCCTCGGCGACGTCCATGTCGAGGGCGTTCGCGGCGTCGGGCCGGTTCAACCGGATGTCGGCGACACCGCGGTCGTCGATGGCGAAGTCGAGGCCGTCGGTCATCGTGCTGCCCCCACCGGTACGTCGAGTTCGGTTCCGGGAATGGATGTTTCGGCAGCGGCACGCAGCACCGCGTCGACGGCCGCGCGCGCCCGGGTGCTGTCGTAGGCGCGCGCGATCTGCATCTTCTCGGCCTCCAACGAGCCCTCGGCATGGGTGGCCAGAACCGATTGGTAACCGCCCCACTGACCCGCGGTCAGATCGCCGATCAGGTGGATGAGCCGCAGGCGCTCCTCCGCCGGCCTCGCTGCGGCGAAGTACTTCTCCAGGACCGCACGGACTTCGGGGTCATCCCAGTCATGGCCGCCGGGTCCGGTGACCACGAGGCCGCCGGCAAGGTCGAGCAGGGTGGCCGCGGCCTGGTGGAACCCGTGCGCGAAGTGGTACTTCGCCATGTTGACCGCCAGCGGATCGGGAAGATGAATCCCGTTGCCGCCGTTGCGCGCGCGGACCGCGGCCAGCTCGGCGAAACCTCGCACCGTCTCGGCGTAGGTGATCAGTTCGGTCAGCTTGGTCTTGACGTGGCCGGCACCGGCGATGCCGTTGGCCTCCGCGATCCCGATGGCGGCGCCGACCAGCAGATCGAGGATGGGGAGTTTGTAGTTCACCGCGGTGAAGCGGTGGTAGTCGACGAAGGCGAGCGCAAGCGGGCCGGCGAGTTCGGGCTCCCGGTTGAGGAACACGCGCTCCTTCGGTACGCGGACCCGATCGAACACCGTCAGGCTCTCGAGCAGCTTGTGCCTGGACGAGATCGGGTGCTCGAAGGCGTGGTGGTCGCCGTGCAGGTACGGGGACACGTAGAGAGTCAGGCCCTCGGTGTCGACCGGGATCGCGAAGCTCACCGCCCAATCGCGGTCGGCCTCCGACATCGCGCGTGTGGGCAGCACGATGAGTTCGTCGGCGTTGGCGCTGAACGAGGTGTGGACCTTCGCGCCGGACACGGTGATCGAGTCGGCATCCTCGTCGACGATCCGCAGATAGTGATCGGGATCGGGCTGGCGATGCGGGGGGAGTGACCGGTCGCCCTTCACATCGGTCTGGGCCACCGCAAGGGCGACGTCGTTCTCGCAGCAATGTCGGTAGAACGCTTGGGCTTTGGCAAGGCTGTCGCCCGACAACGCGCGCAGGAGGGCGAACAGTGCGTCACTGCCCACCTCCTTCAGCACGATCGTCCCGGCGCCCATGCGGGACAGGGTCTCGATGAGGCGACCGCGATTGCTGATGTCCTCCGCGGTGCGCGGCACCCGGTAGAACGCGGTGTAGGGCCCGTCGCCGTCGTCGGCGACAGCGAGATCCGGCTCGGTGCGCGAGATCTCGTAGGCGAGCGACGAATGGGCGATGGCATCGGCGAATTCGTCGAACGCGGTGACGTCGTCGATCCTCTCGCCGCGGTAGACGACGCGCCTGTTGTCGCGGAGGCCCTCTCGATAGGCCTGCGGGTCCCGGATGGCCACAACTGTCCCCTCTCGGTTGTTCACCCGCCGTGAGCGAGCGATCGCTCGGACAAGCATGCCTCGTCACCCGCGGTGGGGTCAAATGTGTCCAGGCTCTGGGCGTGGGCACGGGTGGGCGATCGTGGTGTCGGACTCGTGTGTTCCGGGTGGGCGGCGCCTGTTGTGACGTGGTCATTGATTGCGCATGACCAGATTCGGACGCTACGCTCGGCGCAGCCGAACAGGGGTGGTCCAGGCCGGGGGGCGGCCGTGCCACCTCGGCGTCAGATGCATCTGGGAAAGCAATTTCCCGCGACGCCACCCTTCGTGCAGTGTTTAGTTAAATCAAACAGACGGCGTGTGAGCCAGGCCGAACGAGTCGGCCCTCCCCTCGCCGTCCCGAACGCTCACACCCTGACAGGTGTGGGCTCCGAAAGGACTCACCGTGACACCGACCCACACCCCCGACGATTCGCTGCAGGGCCGGACCCTGTTGATCTCCGGCGGCAGCCGAGGGATCGGCGAGGCCATCGCGGTGGCGGCCGCGGCGCGCGGCGCCAACATCGCGCTCGTCGCGAAAACCGCTGACCCGCATCCGAAACTCCCCGGAACCATCCACACGGCGGCGGCCGCGATCACCGAGGCCGGCGGACGGGCGCTCCCCATCGTGGGCGACGTCCGGAACGACGACTCGGTGGCCGAGGCCGTCAGCCGCACCGTCGAGCACTTCGGCGGCATCGACATCGTGGTCAACAACGCCAGCGCCCTCGATCTGACGCCTGCCGAGAAGATCGACATGAAGAAATACGACCTGATGCAGGACATCAACGCACGAGGCGCCTTTGCGCTGACGAAGGCGGCGATCCCGCATCTGCGGGCGTCGGAGAATGCGCATGTGCTGACGCTCTCGCCGCCGATCGATCTCGATCCCAAGTGGTTCGCTCAGATCGGCACCGCGTACACGATCTCGAAGTTCTCGATGTCCATGGTCACCATCGGCCTGGCCGCCGAGCTGAAAGCCGATGGCATCGCAGTCAATTCGCTGTGGCCGCGGACCACCATCAACACCGCGGCCGTGCGCAACATCCTGAGTGAGGAGCTCGTCGCCCGGAGTCGGAAGCCGAGCATCATGGCCGACGCCGCGATGAGCATCATCACCAAACCGGCCTGGCTGGCGACCGGGCAGTGCTTCATCGACGATGACGTCCTCGCACGAGACGGTGTCCGTGATTTCGAGCAGTACCGCGTCGTGCCCGGGGACGAGGAACTCGAGCTCGACTTCTGGATGAACTGGAACTGAACCACCACGACGGCGCCGGGTCATCAAGGACGATGACCCGGCGCCGCCGCGTTGTCTTGGTTGCCGGTCGTGGGTGACTATCGAACCGGCTGAGCCTGTGGCTGCGTGTCGTCGACGCCGGCCGAGGCCGGTGAGTCGAACTCGCCGTGATAGCGCTTCTTGACGATGACGTACAGGCAGAGCAACGACGCGGCGGCCAGCAGGGTCAGGAAGAGCCCGACGCGCCAGGCGTTGTCCGGGTTGCCGTTGATGATCGCGACCATCACGAACGGCGCGAACCCGCCGACGATCGCCGAGATCTGGTAACCCAGGGACGCGCCCGAGAAGCGGATCTCCGGTGGGAACAGCTCGGCGAAAAGTGTTCCCTGCGTGCCGGTCTGCAATGCCATCGCCACGACGCCGACGAGAACGGCGACTGCGAAGGGCCAGATGGACGTCGGCGAAGACGACCCGATCAGCAGCCACATCGGGATGGCCCAGATCATCATGGCCGCCGAGCCGATCGCGAAGACCAGTTTGCGGCCGACGCGATCCGACAGCCAGCCGAAGGCCGGAACCAGCGGGACCATCACGACGCAGGAGATCAGAATCCAGGTCAGCACAGTGGATCGCGCGACGTCGAGGTAGGTCGTCACGAACTGCACCGAACCGGTGATCATGATGTAGAAGAAGACGATTCCGATCGTGTTCGCGCCGGCGGCCATCAGGATGGTCCCCGGGTTGCGGCGGATGACGTCGAGCATCGGGGAGCGCTGCACGTCGGGTCTCTGTGCGATCTTGGCCGCGACTGCCTTGAATTCCGGTGTCTCCTCGAGGAACCGATGGATGGCGAACGCGACCGGGAGCATGACCAGGCTGATCCAGAACGGGATTCGCCAGACCCAGGACAGGAACGCGTCCGAACTCGACAGCCCGGTGGCGAGCAGGAACGCGACATTGCCCAGCACCAGGCCGATCGGCACGCCGAGCTGGGCGAAACTGCCGTAGAACCCACGCAGATGTGCCGGTGCGTTCTCGGTGGCGATCAGGACGGCACCTCCCCACTGTCCGCCCACGGCCAGGCCCTGGCAGATGCGGAGGATCACGAGGAGGGTCGGTGCCAACCACACCGTCTGGGTGTTGGGCACGCAGCCGATCAGGAAGGTGGCGACGGCCATCAGGCACACCGCCCCGACCAGAACGGGCTTGCGGCCGTAGCGATCACCCAGTTGGCCCGCGAGAATGCCGCCGATCGGCCGGGCGATGAAGCCGACGGCGACGGTGGCGAAGGAGTTGAGTGCGGACACGACGGTGCTGTCGGTGGCGAAGAACGTCACGTTGAACACCAGCGCAGCCGCGGTGGAATAGATGAAGAAGTCGTACCACTCGAGCGACGTCGAGATCGCGGCGGCGATCGACGCTCGAGCCGAACGGGGTGCCGGCCGTTCGCCGGTGTGATCTGTGGGCACGGAGATGCTCCTGGCTCAAGGGGGGTGCCCGGCCGACGGAATCGAGCCACGGCCGTTCTTCCGGGGGTCGCCGTGAGGTCGTCGAAGGTGCGGCCGTCGGGCCGGAGGGGTGTTCCCGGACACAGTCCGCGCCGAGTGTCGGTCACGTCCCAGCTCCGGGGTAGCTGGAGATTAGCCAACCCCGATCGAAACAGTCAACCCGTACTCTTACGGGTGGAGGTCAGACCTCGAGGAGTACGAGGGCAGTGTCCGTCCACTGCGGCAGATGGGGGTCGCGCCGCGGGTCCCGGTGATCGAAGGCGTAGGCGAGGGCGACCCCGCGCATGCTGGTGAAGAGGATCTCGCGCAACTGCGCGTAGCGCGGGTGGCCGACCAGCTCGGGGCCCCACATCCGGTCGATGCTCGATCGGATCACGCCCCCGAGGTGCCGCTCCACGGGAAGCAGCGCGCCGGCGATCCACTCGTTGGTCCTGGACGCGGTCCAGAGTTCGACCGCGGCCCAGAAATGTGGCTCGTGGAACGACATCCACATCATCTCGACGACGTTCGTGACCCTGGTGGAACCCGTGACATGGCCGTCGATCTCGGCCACCGCGCGCGCTGTGGTCGCCGCCACCCGTTCGGCGGCGAGGTGTCGGGCGGCCGCCACGAGCAGGTCCTCCCGGGAGGGGAAGTGATGCAGTAACCGGCCGCGCGAGACGCCCGCCCGTGCCTGGATCGCCGACGTCGTCGCCCCGGCGAAGCCGTGCTCGATCAGGCAGTCGACGGCTGCCTCGAGAATGCGTCGCTGGCTGGTGATGGTCCGCTGTTCGCGGCGAGTGGGCGCCGCCTCGGCAGGTGCTGCCGTGCCGGCCGGTGCCTCGGGTGAACTCACCATGCCAATATACAAGTCAGAGTTGACTTGTTCATGAGGTCGGCGGTTGGTATCGCATGATCCCCAGGGCGTAGTCCACGTATTCGGCTGCCAGTTGTTCCGGGGTGAGCCGACCGTCGGGCTGCCACCAGGTCGGCAGGGCGGTGCACATCGTGACGACGGCGCGTGCGGCGTCGTCGGGATGCGGTGGCTGGAAGTGTCCGAGGGCACCCGCGGCGTGTACCTGCTCGTCGACCAGCGCTTGTTGACGGTTTCGTCGCCGGCTGACGTTCCGCTGGTTGGACGGTTCGAGCGCTCGCACCTCGCTGGAACCGAGAAATCCGAGCCGGCGGCGGTGCGTGTGGTAGAGCGCGAGGTTCTCCACGAGCGCACAGAACTTCCCGACGGCGTCGTCCTCGCTCGCCGCCGCGGCCGCGGCTCGCCATTCGAGATCCGCCATCGTGCGGTCGAGGATGTCGACCAGGATGAGCTGCTTGCTCGGGTAGTAGTTGTAGATCCCGGGCACCGACATCCCGCACCGCGTGGAGATCCGTCGCATCGTCGTCCCGTGATATCCGACCGCCAGGAACTCCTCGACGGCGGCCAGCAGGATGGGGGAGAAGTCGAGCGGGCCGTACTGCCGCCAATCCCCGTGAACGACGGCCGCGGCCGGTGCGCCGGTCGCCCCACGCCGCGGCACCGTGCCCTCGATGATCTGGGTGACGCCGACCCCGAGAGCGGCCGCGATCGCCTCGAGCCGATCGACGCGCAGGCCCGTTCTCCCGTTCTCGATCTGGCTCAGCGTCGCGGGACTCACGCCGATGGAGGCGGCCAACGACCGTAGACTCACCCCGGCGGCCTCGCGCGCTCGCCGGACCCGCACCCCGGCGGCGGACCGGGCCGTACTGTCGTCGATCGGCTCTCCCCGGGACACGCACCGCAGTCTAGGTTCTCCGGATGGGCCCGGGCGAGGAGGTGCGGGCCCGTCGGCGCCGCGTTCGCTCTCGGCGTAGCCGCCCGGGAACACCGCCCCGGCCAGCGCAGTTGTACTGTGCACATCCCCGCCGCATCGGTGGATCCATGCACTCTGCGCAGGCGTTAACTGCAGGTGCACCCGAGACGACCTCTAGAGTGGAAGCAGGCTGGTCGTCGTCTATCCGCACCGGTGGTCCTCCGGGACCTCCGAGGTGGTCTCCGCGGCGGCCGGGGCGCTAGCAATGTGAGGGAGAACAATGTTCGAACGGTTCACCGACCGCGCGCGTCGGGTTGTGGTTCTGGCCCAAGAAGAAGCGCGCATGCTCAACCACAACTACATCGGTACCGAGCACATCCTCCTCGGCCTCATCCACGAGGGCGAGGGCGTGGCCGCCAAGGCGCTCGAGTCGCTCGGGATCTCCCTGGAAGGGGTCCGCAGCCAGGTCGAGGAGATCATCGGCCAGGGCCAGCAGGCACCGTCGGGACACATCCCGTTCACCCCGCGCGCCAAGAAGGTGCTGGAGCTCTCGCTGCGCGAGGCCCTGCAGCTCGGCCACAACTACATCGGTACCGAGCACATCCTGCTCGGCCTGATCCGTGAGGGCGAGGGCGTCGCCGCCCAGGTGCTGGTGAAGCTCGGCGCCGACCTCAACCGGGTCCGCCAGCAGGTCATCCAGCTCCTCAGCGGATACCAGGGCAAGGAGCCGCAGGAGGCGGGCACCGGCGGACGCAGCAGCGAGTCCGGCACCCCGTCGACCTCGCTGGTCCTCGACCAGTTCGGTCGTAACCTGACCGCCGCGGCCTCCGAGGGCAAGCTCGACCCGGTCATCGGCCGGGAGAAGGAAATCGAGCGTGTCATGCAGGTGCTCAGCCGCCGCACCAAGAACAACCCGGTGCTGATCGGTGAGCCCGGCGTCGGCAAGACCGCCGTCGTCGAGGGCCTCGCGCAGGCCATCGTCAACGGCAAGGTCCCCGAGACACTCAAGGACAAGCAGCTCTACACCCTCGACCTCGGTTCGCTGGTCGCGGGCAGCCGCTACCGCGGTGACTTCGAGGAACGCCTCAAGAAGGTGCTCAAGGAGATCAACACCCGCGGCGACATCATCCTGTTCATCGACGAGCTGCACACGCTCGTCGGCGCAGGTGCCGCCGAGGGCGCGATCGACGCCGCCAGCATCCTCAAGCCGAAGCTGGCCCGGGGCGAGCTGCAGACCATCGGTGCGACGACCCTCGACGAGTACCGCAAATACATCGAGAAGGACGCCGCCCTCGAGCGTCGCTTCCAGCCCGTGCAGGTCGGCGAGCCGTCCGTCGAGCACACCATCGAGATCCTCAAGGGTCTGCGCGATCGGTACGAGTCGCACCACCGCGTCTCCATCACCGACGGTGCGCTGGTCGCGGCTGCGACGCTGGCCGATCGCTACATCAACGACCGGTTCCTGCCGGACAAGGCGATCGACCTCATCGACGAGGCCGGTGCGCGGATGCGCATCCGCCGGATGACCGCGCCGCCAGACCTGCGGGAGTTCGACGACCGCATCGCCGATGCCCGCAAGGAGAAGGAAAGCGCGATCGACGCGCAGGACTTCGAGAAGGCCGCCAGCCTCCGCGACAAGGAGAAGCAGCTGGTCGCCGAGCGGGCCGAGCGTGAGAAGCAATGGCGCAGCGGCGACATGGACGTCGTGGCCGAGGTCGACGACGAGCAGATCGCCGAGGTCCTCGGCAACTGGACCGGTATCCCGGTGTTCAAGCTCACCGAGGAGGAGACCACCCGTCTGCTCCGCATGGAGGACGAGCTGCACAAGCGGATCATCGGCCAGGAGGACGCCGTCAAGGCGGTGTCGAAGGCCATCCGTCGTACGCGCGCAGGCCTGAAGGATCCGAAGCGTCCGTCGGGCTCGTTCATCTTCGCCGGCCCGTCCGGCGTCGGTAAGACCGAGCTCTCCAAGGCGCTCGCGAACTTCCTGTTCGGCGAGGACGATGCGCTCATCCAGATCGACATGGGCGAGTTCCACGATCGCTTCACGGCGTCGCGCCTGTTCGGTGCGCCTCCCGGATACGTCGGCTACGAAGAGGGCGGCCAGCTCACCGAGAAGGTGCGCCGCAAGCCGTTCTCGGTGGTGCTGTTCGACGAGATCGAGAAGGCCCACTCGGAGATCTACAACACCCTGTTGCAGGTCCTCGAGGACGGTCGCCTGACCGACGGTCAGGGTCGCACGGTCGACTTCAAGAACACCGTGCTGATCTTCACCTCGAACCTCGGTACCTCGGACATCTCCAAGGCCGTGGGCATGGGCTTCTCGTCGAGCGACGGCACCCAGTCGAACTACGAGCGGATGAAGCAGAAGGTCAACGACGAGCTCAAGAAGCACTTCCGGCCCGAGTTCCTCAACCGCATCGACGACATCGTCGTGTTCCACCAGCTCACGCGTGAGGAGATCATCCAGATGGTCGATCTCATGCTGACGCGCGTGGAGGGTGCGCTGAAGAACAAGGACATGGCGCTCGAGGTCACCGACCGCGCGAAGTCGCTGCTGGCCAAGCGTGGGTTCGATCCGGTGCTCGGTGCACGTCCGCTGCGTCGTACGATCCAGCGCGAGATCGAGGACCAGCTCTCGGAGAAGATCCTGTTCGGCGACATCGCTCCCGGACAGATCGTGCTGGTCGACGTCGAGAACTGGGACGGCGAGGGCGACGGCGAAGACGCCCGGTTCGTCTTCACCGGCTCGGAGAAGCCGCGCATGGTTCCCGACGCACCGGTCGAGCTCACCAAGGCCGGCGAAGCCGACGCGAGCTGACACCAGGTCCGTCTGAGCTGATCTGACACCACTGACGGCGGCGTCACCCGACAAGGGTGGCGTCGCCGTTGTGGTGTTTCCTGGGACGGATTGACACAGGCGACGTGGAGTGTCCCAGCGCCCGATAGCATCGACCTGTGACGAGCGATACATCAGAGGTCGGGCGCAAGTCCCGGCAGGACCAGCCCACCATCACCGTCGAGCGGGATGGCGAGATCGCGATCTTCCGGCTCAACCGGCCCGATCGGCTCAACGCCTTCACCCTGCAGATGGGTGAGGAGTTGCGCGCCGCGTTCGACGACACCGACGCCGATGACTCCGTCCGAGCGGTGGTGATCACCGGCAACGGACGCGCGTTCTGTGCGGGTGCGGATCTCGAGGCGGGTGGATCGTCGTTCGACGCCTCGTCTGCTGTCGAGTCCGATGAGATTCCCGCGGACGAGGGCGGCAAACTGACGCTGCGGATGTTCGCCTCGCTCAAGCCGATCGTGGTGGCCGTGAACGGGCCGTCGGCCGGTGTCGGCGTCACGATGACGCTGCCCGCCGACGTCCGCATCGCCTCGGAGGATGCGAAGTTCGGCTTCGTCTTCGCGGCGCGAGGCCTCGTACCCGAAGCCGCGTCGAGCTGGTTCCTGCCCCGGCTCGTCGGACTGCCGACCGCACTGCAGTGGACGATCGGCGCCAAGATGGTCCCGGTCGCCGAAGCCCACGAGCGCGGACTGGTCCAGCAGGTGGTGCCCAAGGAGCAGGTCCTCGACACCGCGATCGCCGTCGCCCGCGAGATGACCGCGAACAGTGCGCCCGTCTCGGCGGCCCTGACCCGGCAGCTGCTCTGGCGGATGGCCGGTGCGCCCAGCCCGCTTGACGCCCACCACGCCGACTCGAAGGCGATCTTCTACCGCGGGCAGTCCGGTGACGTGTACGAAGGCGTCATGTCGTTCCTGGAGAAGCGTCCGGCGACCTACCCCAACACCGTCTCGGACGATCTGCCCGAGATCTTCTGACCATTCAGTCGAGGGTCCCGGCCTGGCTGCCGATCTCGAGTACCACGAAGATCATCACCAGCTGGATGGCGCAGCACCACGCTGCGGCCGGCCACGCCGGGAGTCCTCGGCGCACGCGGCGGACGACGAGGGTCACCGACACCGCCAGCAGCACGATCGCGGACCCGATGCCCACCCCGACGGCCACCTCGGTCCAGACCGGACTCCCGCACGCCTCGTAGGCGCACGCGTCGGTGACGAATGCCGTCAGCGCCGCGGCGGCGACCGTGATCAGTGCCAAGACGGCGTGCACCAACCCCAGCGTCACCGACGCGAACGCGTCGAGGGTCGACACGGGTGGCGGCGGTGGGGGATTCTCGGCGGTCTCCTCGGTGGGCATCCGCCGAAGATAGCGTCGGACATTCTCCCGCGGGACCGGCTCGCGGTGAAAAAGTCCTGCAAACAGCCCGTGTGAACTGGGTGAACATCCGAACACGCCGGACATAAACGGTGGCAGTGCTCATCGACCGCGGTTATCGTGGCGACAGAGCAGGCCAGACCAACGAGAGGAGGTGACGCAGATGTCGATGGGTGACAAGGCTTTCGCCGGCGAGTGGCGGACGGCCCCATCCGAGCGTCGATGCGGACTGAAATCCGACGGCAGGCCCGGACCGATCACATCACGCGTCACCAGTTCCTGAGGTCATGAACCTCGGTGGTCGGCGCACTCACTCGCCCACGCATCGAGGAGCTGTCATGACCATCTTCGTCACCAATGCCGGACTGCAGATCCTGGCGCGCGTCACCTGGCGTCGTGCGGCCGTCCTGCTGACCACCGAGGTCGCGCGGAACGTCGAGGGCACCCCGCTGGTTCGCGTCGTCCATTCCCCGACGCTGTCGCTGCCCATTCACAAGGTGGTGGCGATCAAGCGAGATGCCTACCGCCCGTTCGCCGGTAAGACGATGGACTCGTATGCGTCGAACGCGACCATCCTGCGCCGTGATCAGTGGATCTGTGCGTACTGCGACGGACCGGCAGACACCGTCGACCACATCGTCCCGGTGTCGCAGGGCGGCCCGAGCACGTTCGGCAATCAGGTCGCGGCATGCAAGTCCTGCAACGGGTTCAAGGCCAACCGGACGCCACGCAAGGCGGGGATGGCCCTGCGGCACGCACCGTTCGTCTACGACCCCTGGGCGGCGGACCAGAAAGAGGTGTGGGAGATGTTCACCCTGCATCCGAAGACCGATTGAGGCTGACGCCGATTCGTTGACGACCCGTGATCAGGTCGGCAGCGGGTCGGCGCCGCGCTCCTTGAGCAGCATCGTCATCACCCCGATCTCGTCGCCCTGGTCCCCGATCATCATGAGCGCCAGATCTTTTGTCGCGGACCCCGAACGCGCGTCGTTGTAGGCCGCCTGGGCCATCGACATCCCGCCGCGATGGTGCCGGATCATCAACTGCAGGAACAAGATCTCCGCCTCGTCCGGTGGCAGCGTGGAGAGTCGGCCGACCTCGTCGATGCTGGCCATGCCCGGCATCGGCGGAAGCGAGTCGTCGGGTCCGGCGCCGTGGTGGGAGTGCCCGCCGGACATCCAGGACATCGGCTCCGTCGAGGTGATCGGCTGGTCGAACCACTGCAGCCAGCCTCGCATGGTCGCGGTCTCGGCGGTCTGCGTGTACACGATCCGGTCGGCGACACCGCGGATCTGCGGTGTGACCCCGAGTACCGCGCCGATCGTCCGCGACATCAGGATGGCCTGGTCGTGATGCGTCGACATGTCCTGGGCGAACCCGATGTCCGACAGGCTCATCGCGGACGAGTCGTGGTCGCGTCCCGGCCACACCGCACCGATGACGACGCCCATGGTGACGAGCAGGGCGGCGGTGACGCCGAGGACAGCCGCCCGCACCAGCGGGACGCCGGGCCGACGACTGCTCATCCGATCGAGGAGTTCTGGTCCGGCGGCGGGGTGTACACCGCGGGACTCAGCCGCAACACCTGGAAACCGCCGTCGGAACAGGTGACCCGCAGCTCGTTGCCCCGGAACTCCGGCGGGGACATGCACCAGTCGGTCGACATGTCGCCGCCGACGACCATTCCGCTACGCGGACCGACCATCTCGTTCAACCGGACCTTGCCGTTCGCGATCGACATCCCGAGACTGAGGAATTCGACGGCGGGCACACCCAGCAGCGAACCGACGACGTGCGGCGAGTTGGGTGTCTCCAGCAGGGTCGTGCCGGTACGGGCCGGCGGGTTGTAGTAGGCGATCTCGCGAATCCGGTCGAGGTCGCGGATGTCGAAGACGCGGATGCCCGACGACTCCCAGCCGCATGCCAGGGCGGTGGGATCGTTCGGCCGGTCGACCGCGCAGTAGTGCGGATTGCTGCTGAACAGCGAACCGCCGGTCGACGACCGCAGGTTGGTGTCGAGGTTCTCCGGGAGATTGATCTCGAGTTTGATCTGCGCGGTGTAGCGGGGTTTGTTCACCCTCGTCACGTCGAAGATCTTCACCCCGCCGGAGCCGGCCTCGTCCGCGGTGACGATGTGCGGCCGGCCGCGGTAGGTGATCGGGATCGAATGCTGGTTGAGCTGGCCGTCGGGCCACAGATACGCGGCGACGTGGGGGACCTGGGGGTGCGGCCGTCGGCGCTGGACGTCGCTGATGTCGAGCACGGTCACCCCGGCCATGTTGGACAGGAACATCCGATTGCCGTCCGGCGAGACGCCGAAGCCGTGCCCGAGAAACGAGTGGAGCCCCTGCCAGATGACGCGGGGCGACCGGGGATCGGCGATGTCGATCGCGCTGAGGTGACCGGGGAAGACGCCGGAGGCCCAGTAGGTGCGGCCGTCGGGGGAGAAGCCGCCCTCGTGCGAGGTGAACGGGAGTGGCGTCGACGTGCCCGGTCCCCTGTTGAGGAGTTTGGGGCGGGCGCAGTCGGAGATGTCGTACACGGCGAAGAAGCCGCCGCCCCACAGCAGCGGCACCGAGGTCGCGGCGAGGAGCTTGCGCTCCTTGTTGACCTTCAGGGTCTCCCAGGTGCCGCCGCGCATCGCCGGGTCGGTCAGCGAGCCGACCACTCGCGGTGCGCGGGGGTTCGAGGCGTCGATGACCTGAACGCCCGGCGGGTTCACCCAGTTGTTCCCGGGGAACAGGCTGCCGGTGTAGCTGCAGTGCTCGAAGTTCGCCGACACGATGCCACCGCCCGCGCCGCGCACCCCGCCGAGTCGCGTGATGTTGCAGCGGTAGCCGCGCATGCTGCGTCCGGACAGGCGATCCTCGGCGCTGACGTCACCCTGCAGGCCCGGTTCGGGTTGCGACCCGGGGCCACACTCGGCCTGGGGAACCGAGACCTCGGAGATGTCGGGGAACAGGTGGTTGGCCGCCTGTGCGGGTGCGGCCACCAGCATCGTGGCGAGGAGTGTCGCGCCGGCGGCGAGACACGTGACGGCGCGGGACCGTCGGCGCCATCGCCCTGCCGGGCGGGCCGAAACGTGCGCGTCGAATCGAACTGGCATCATCGCATCCCCCGATCGTGATCTGAGTCACGCTAGCGGGCGGGGTGAGACGACACGGCGGAATCGTCGAATCGGCCCCGACGCAGACAACCGGCCCGGGATCGCCGGACCGGCTGTCGATGGAGGGGATGGAACCCGGTCAGACGGCGTCGCCGCCGTCGATGCTGCCGAAGTCGCCGACCTCGACGTTGCCCTCGTCGTCGACGGCGGTGTCGAAGGTGCCGTCACCGTCGGTGTCGGCCACTGCGATGTCGGTGAGACCGTCGGCGTCGGTGTCGGCTTCGATGACGTCGATCTCGCCGTCGGCATCGGTGTCGTAGGCGATGGAGTCGGCCTGGCCATCGCCGTCGGTGTCGAGGATGGCGTCGGTGGTGCCGTCACCGTCGACATCGGTGAGTGCGGCGTCGACGGCTCCGTCGCCGTCGGTGTCGACGAGAACGGCGTCGGCGGGGATCTCGGTGCTCATGGTGGGTCCTTCCACGTGGATCGCTGAGGGTGGTGGAGCGCTGCTGTTGCAGTGCTTCCGGGCGGTTCGTGTACTTGGAGGCGGCACCCGGGGCGAATGTTCCCGAGATGCCAGGAGTCGTTCGATCGGCTGATCCGAGGACCGACTACCGTTTGTCGTACCACTCGACTTCGGAGGTTCACTGTGCAGCAGATCGGCGTCATCGGCGGAGGCACCATGGGTGCGGGCATCGCGGAGGTGTGTGCCAAGGCGGGCAGCGACGTCGTGATCGTTGAGGTCAAGCAGGAGTTCGCCGACGCCGCGCGATCGCGGGTGGAGAAGTCGTTGGCCAAGGCGGTCAGCCGGAACAAGCTCGCCCAGGACGACGCCGACGCCGCGCTCGGGCGTCTGCGGGTGACGACCGACTACGCCGACCTCGCCGATCGGGAGCTCGTGATCGAGGCGGCCCCCGAGATCGAAGAGCTCAAGCGCGAGATCTTCGCGAACCTCGATCAGGCAACCGGCGCGAACACCATCCTCGCCACGAACACGTCGTCTATCCCGATCATCAAGGTCGCGACGGCGACCAAGACGCCCGAGCGCGTCGTCGGCGTGCACTTCTTCAACCCGGTGCCGGTGATGCCGCTGGTCGAGATCATCTCCACGCTGACGACCGCGCCCGAGACGGCCGACGCCGTGAGCGCATACGTCACCGACACCCTCGGCAAGACCGCGGTCCGCGCGGGCGACCGGTCCGGTTTCATCGTCAACGCCCTGCTCATCCCATACCTGTGTCAGGCGATCCGGATGTTCGATTCGGGTTACGCCTCGGCCGAGGACATCGACCTCGCGATGAAGGGCGGCTGCGGATACCCGATGGGCCCGCTGACCCTGCTCGACACCATCGGCCTCGACGTCACGCTGTCCGCCGCGGAGTCGCTGTACGCGGAGTTCGCCGAACCCCACTATGCGCCGCCGGCCCTGCTGCGCCGCATGGTCGACGCCGGCCGCCTCGGACGGAAGACCGGTCGCGGTTTCTACACCTACTGATCCGGCAGAAGACAGACGCCGAACCCCGGCTCACCTTCGGGTGAGCCGGGGTTCGCTGCATCCGGGGCGGTGTCGCACCGGGCTGTCGACCGATGTGTCGACACGCGCTACGCTGGCCACGACACAATCAGACAACACTTGTTATCAGAATGGGCGGGGCCATGACGCAGGGCGATCAGCGCATGTCGCGGACGGAGATGGACAACATCGACAGCAGCTTCTTCGCGCGCTCGCTGCTGTCGATGGGGCAGACGATGAGCACGACGAACGTGATCATGCAGCTGGCGAACCCCGCGGTCGGATACGGCGTCGCACACAGCAAGGTCGAGAACGGGCGACTCGATCGTCATCCGGTCAAGCGCGCCCGGACCACCGCGTCGTACCTCGCGGTCGCGATGCTCGGCAACGCCGACGATCGGCGCCGGTACCGGCACGCCGTCAACCGGCAGCACGCACAGGTGCGGTCGGACGAGAACAGTCCGGTCGAGTACAACGCGATGAACACCGACCTGCAGCTGTGGGTCGCGGCGTGTCTGTACTACGGCTGGGAGGACATCTACGAACGGGTGCACGGCCCCCTCCACGGCGCGGATCGCGAGAAGTTCTACCAGCAGGGCAAGGTCTGCGGCACGACGCTGCAGATGCCCGCCGAGGCCTGGCCCGCCACGCGCGACGAGTTCACGGCCTACTGGGACGACCAGGTCTCGCGCATCGAGATCAGTGACGAGATCCGCGACTTCCTGCTCGACATCGCGAACTTCGGCTACGCGCCGACCCGCATCCAGGAGAAGTACGGCCCGGTCAAACTCCGCCGGACCATCGGCTATCTGCCCCAGCCGTTCCGCGACGCTCTCCGGGTCGAGTGGACCGACGAGGACCAGGAGTGGTTCGACGGCTACGTCGCCGGGCTGGTGGAGAAGGGGCGTCGCACGCCGCTGTGGCTGTCCCGATTGGGTTTTCGTCTTCTGCTCGCCGATGTTCGGCTTCGGGTCCGGATGGGACGGCCGCTCGTCTAGGGGAGAGCGGCGCCGCTGCGGCGAGCGGCCAGGAAGGCCAGTGCTCCGGCGACCAGACACGCGACGGCTCCGACCGCGAGACCGACACGCGCGTCGAAGGTCTCGATGATCGCGCCGACGATCGGACCCCCGATCGGCGTCGACCCCATGAACGCCACCGACCACAACGCCATCACCCGACCCCGCATCTGCGGTTCGGAGTTGAGTTGCAGCGTGGCATTGCCGGTCGACATGAACGTGACACTCAGCCAGCCGACTCCGACGAGCGCACAGATCGCAGTCGGCAGATTCGGTGCGAGGGCGGTCGCCCCGACCGCGACGCCGAAGCCGAACGCGGCCAACGTGAGTGGGCGCAGGCCGGTCGTTCCGCGGGCCGCGACCACCAGGCCGCCGACGACCGCACCCACACCCATCGCCGACGTCATGAAGCCCAGTGCCTCGGGCCCGCCGTCGAACACGAAGTCCGCGACGGCCGGCAGGGTGACCGGAAAGTTGTACGTCAACGTCCCGACGAGCGCCATCGTGGCCAGCGGAATCCAGAGTGCGGGGCTGCCGCGGACATATCGGAGACCCTCTCGCAGCTGGCCTTTCGCGCGTGGGATCGGGGTCTCCGTCGTGATCTTCGACGAGTCGAGCGCGAGGAGCGAGGCGACCACGGCGACGAAGCTGACCGCGTTGACGGCGAAGCACAAGCCGGATCCGACGAGGCCGAGGACCACGCCGGCGACGGCCGGACCCACCGCTCGGGCGGCGTTGACCATCACCGAGTTCAGGGTGACCGCGTTGCGTATCAGGTCCTTGCCCACGATCTGATGGATGAACGCCTGGCGTGCCGGCTGTTCGAAGGCGTGCCCGAGCCCGAGCATCACCGCCAATACGCCCACGTGCCAGACCTCCACCACCCCGGCGAGCGTGATGACGGCGAGTGCCGCTGCCAGCAGGCCCATCATCGACTGCAGGACGATCAGCAGTCGGCGCCGGTCGACGCGATCGGCGATCACCCCGGCGTACGGACCGATGAGCAGGACGGGCAACGCCTGGAGGGCGACGATGAGCCCCAGCACCGATGCCGACCCGCTCAGCGTCAGGACGAGCCACGCCTGCGCCGTCGCCTGCATCCACGAACCCGTCATCGAGACGGCCATCCCCGCGTAGAACAGCCGGTAATTGGGGATGCGCAACGACGCGAACATGCTCGTCCGGTCCGACTCGACGGGGGGATGACCGCCCGGCTCACGGTCCCGCGAATCGTCTTCGATCTCGGGAACGCGCTCGTCGGTCATCGACGACCATCGTAGGCGCGCGGCGTGAGCCGCCGGGGTGACGCACCTCCAGTAGGGTCGGCAAGATGACTCAGACGGTGATCGTGTCGGGTGGGACTGGCGGCCTCGGGTCGGCGGTCACCGGGAAGTTGCTCGACGACGGCAGGCGCGTGGTGGTTCCCTGGATCGCCGAGTCCGAGTTGTCGAGGCTGCCCGAATCGGACCGGCTGGTCGGTGTTCACGCCGATCTCTTCGACGAGGCGTCGGTGGCCGAGGTCGTGGCGGTCGCGGCCGGTGACGCGTCGGCGCCGGTGACCGCGGTGGTGAATCTGGTGGGCGGTTTCGCGATGGGGGACCGGGTCGACGCCACGCCGGTCGACGAGTTCGAGCGCCTCCTGCGGCTCAACCTGCGGCCGCTGTATCTGCTGTCCGCGGCGGCGATCCCGAAGCTCGTCGAGGCCGGTGGCGGGTCGATCGTCGGGGTGTCGGCGAAGGCGGCGTTCGCACCCTTCTCCGGTGCGGCGGGCTACATCACGTCGAAGGCGGCGGTGTGGGCGTTCATCAGTGCGCTCGCCGCCGAGTACAAGTCCGACGGCGTCCGGGCCAACGCGATCTTGCCGTCGGTGATCGACACCCCGGGCAACCGGGCGAGTCAGCCAGACTCGTCCCGCGCGGGTTGGGTGTCGCCGGAGTCGATCGCGGAAACGATCTCGTTCCTGGTATCCGATGCCTCCAGCGCGATCACCGGAGCGCAGATCCCGGTGCCCGGCGTCGGCTGAGCCCGGCACGATCGGAGATCAGGCGCACAGTCGACGGAATCAGACGCACAGTCGACGGGGCCTCGAAACCGCTGCAGCGCAACCGATCGGGGATCAGTCGCGCGAACGGCCCGGACGGGCGTGCACATAGGCCTCGACGACCGTGCGCATCACGGGTTTGCCCTCGCCGTTGCGCAGCTCCGCCGACGAGGTGACCAGTGCGCGGTCGCGGTCGTCGAATTCGATCGCGTCGATGACGGTCGACCCGGTGAGGGTGTCGCCGGGTCGGACCGGACGCAGGAACTCCACGTCGCCGAGTCGCTTCCCGGCGATCACCCGCCAATTGGTCAGCACGCCGGTGACATTGAGCTTCTGATAGATCGACATCGTGTGCAGCCCACTGGCGATGAGCCCTCGGTAGGGCCCGCGTTCGGCGACTTCCTTGTCCACGTGGAAGTCCTGCGGATCCCATGCGCGAGCGAAGTCGAGGAGTTCCTCTTCGCTGACGACATGCTCGCCGAACTCGAAGATCTGGCCCACGGACAGGTCATCGGCCCACAAGCGGTCCGATGCGTCGCTCACCTCAGGTCTGCCGCGATCTTCGGCCAGGTGGTCTCGAGGTCACGTTCCCAGTAGCCCCACGAGTGCGTGCCGCTCGGCCGGAAGGTGACCTCGTGCGGCACCTTGAGGGCCCGCATGCGCGAGACCATCTGCTTGGTGCACTCGTTGACCGCGGCCTCGATGATGCCGCCGATGACCATCTGGTTGGCCAGCGTCAGCGGATCGCCGGCGACCAGCGGCGCCTCGAGCCGGTCGAACTGACCGGGCATGCCGGTCCCGCTGGTCATGTAGACCTTGGTGCCGCGCAGCTTGTCCGCGTGGATGTACGGGTCGTTGTCCCGCCAGCCCGCCGAGTTGACCGGTCCCCACATGTTGTTCAGGTTGCCCTGCCCGCGGTCGGCGACGACCATCCGGATGTAGGCCTGTCCGACCGGATCGCTGGTGCGGGCGCATCCGCTGTAGGCGGCGGCCGACCGGTACAGCTTCGGTGCGGCGATCGCGAGATTGAGCACCGACGTGCCGGCCATCGAGATCCCGGCGATCGCGTTGACCCCGGTGGTGTCGAATTCCTTGTCCACCAGCGGTGGGAGTTCCTTGGTGAGGAACGTCGTCCACTTGTTGCGGCCGAGCACCGGATCGTCGTGCTGCCAGTCGGTGTAATACGAGAACGCGCCGCCGATCGGCGTGACGACGTTGACCTCTTTGTCGGCGAAGAACTTCGCGTACTGGGTCTTGGCCGCCCAGGTCGCCGAGTCCTCGCCGCCGCCGGCGCCGTTGAGCAGGTAGAGCGTGGGGCGCGACTTGGTCGTGTCCTTGGGGCGCAGCACGTTGACCGGGATGAGTTTGCGCATCGCCGCCGAGTACACGATGAGGGTCGACTGCTGGGCCGAGTCGTGGACCACGGTGTCGACGCGGGCGCGATCGGGGTCGGGTGTGGGTTCGGCCAGCGCGGCCGGAGCCCATCCGGCGGTCGCGACCGCAACGGCACATCCGGCGACGCACAGTCGTCGCAACCAGGAGGATCGCACCTCTAGCCCCTTCTGTTAACAAAATTCTCAGACGTAACAAAGGTAGCCGAGAACGTCGAGGGCACCCAACCCGAGAAGGCCCTCGTCACCCAGTTGTGACGTCACTTTCGAGGGGGGGAGGTGACTACTTGGCGCGATCTTTGAGCAGCAGTCGGACGGTCAGCTCGAGTCGGTTGGTGACGTCGGTGGCCGACGCCCGACGGGTGAGCCACTGCACGAGGTTCGACATCCACACGTCGGAGAGGACACGGGCGATCGCGAGATCTTCTTCGGTCGGCTCCCCGTTGTCGACGATGGCGCCCGCGAGGAGCCGGTCGATGATCCCGGCGACCTGGTCGACCTCGGCGGTGGCGGACGCATCGGCGAACATGAAGGCGCGCGTCATCGCCTCGGTCAGGAGCGGATCGCGCTGCATGGCGAAGGTGATCATGTCCAGGACATGCCGGAGGCGGTCGATGGCGGTGTCGCCGCGCAGCTGCGAGCGGTCGACCTTGGACTCGACGCGCTCGAACTCGCGGGCCAGCGCGGTGACCAGCAGGTGGACCTTCGACGGGAAATAGCGATACAGCGTGCCGACGGCCACATCGGCCTTGTCGGCGACGGTGCGCATCTGCACGGCGTCGTAGCCGCCCTTGGATGCCAGGGCGAGGGTGGCGTCCAGGATGCGGCGGCGACGTTCGCGCTGCGCGGTGGAGCCGGCTTCGGACGAGGCGGCAGGCGCCGCAGCCCCGTTGGGAGCGTCGACCGCGGCGTTGCCGGGTGCAGAACGGGCCATGTGCTCTCGAACATCCTCACGTGTCAAACGGTCTGGCGGGTGGATCGCGGGTGGGTACCCGATCCGAGTACACCCATGGCATATTAGAACAGGTTCTAATTATTCGTCACAACTCGACATACAGGGATTGCCAGTGACAATCGCCACGTCTTCCGAGCAGATCGCGGTGCGCGACAGCATCGCGTCCTGGGCGCGCTCCACCAGTGTGACCGACATCGTCCGTTCCGACATCGACAAGCCCCGCGACCAGTGGACGCAGTTGCTGTCCCAGATCGCCGACCTGGGCGTGTTCGCCGCAGCGGTCCCCGAGACCTCCGACGGCCTCGGGGCGAGCTTCCTCGACGTGGCCGCCATGCTCGAGCAGTGCGGGGTCGACCTCGTCCCCGGCCCGCTGGGTCCGACGGTGTCCGCGGCGATCGCGCTTGCGATCGCCCGCCGCGATGCGCACGAGGGTGGCGCCGACCGGGGGGCCGCGCTGTTACCGGAGGTGCTCGCCGGATCGGTGCCGGTGGTGACGCCTGCGACGAGTTACGCCGGGGTGGCCCGCGAACTGTCCGGCGGCGACCTCGACCTCGGACTCGTCGGCGGGTACGTCGAGGGTTGCGCCGTCCTGGTCGAGTTCGGGACCGCCGACCGCGAACGGTCGTGGTGGATCGTCCCGCCGGGTGTCGGCGTCGCCGATGTCGCGCCGCAGACCCCGTTCGACGGCACCGCATCGGTCAGCCGCGTCCGCGTGTCCGAGATCGAGGTCGACGACCTGATCGAACTCGGGGACCCGACGTTCGTCGCCGGCCTGCTGTCGGCCACCCTCGCCGCGTATCAGAGCGGCGTCACCCGATGGGCACTCGACACCGCCGTCGAGTACGCGAAGGTCCGCACCCAGTTCGGGGTCCCGATCGGATCGTTCCAGGCGATCAAGCACATCTGTGCGGAGATGTTGTGCCGCAGCGAACGGGTCACCGCGGTCGCATGGGACGTCGCCCGCGCAGTCGACGACGTGCTCGCGGCCGCGCCGGGGGACGAGCTCGTCTCCGCCCGCGAGCAACTCGAGATCAGCAGGCTGGCCGCCGACGTCGTCGTGGGCCGCGATCCGGTCGCCAACACCAAGGACTGCGTCCAGGTTCTCGGCGGGATCGGGTTCACCTTCGAGCACGACGCCCATCTCTATCTCCGTGCGGCGCTCGCCGCGCAGGCGACGCTGGCGAACGCATCGGCGCATGCCGCCGCACTCGCCGGGCTCGGACTGTCGGGGACGCGGCGACGTTTCCGTCTCGACCTGTCGCAGGTCGAGGACCGGCGCGAGGAGGTCCGGGCCACCGTCGCGGCGATCGCCGACGCGGCCCCGGACGAGCGCCGCAGACTCCTCGCCGAGACCGGTTATCTGACCCCGCATTGGCCGGCGCCGCACGGCCTGGGTGCGGACGCGGCGCTGCAGTTGCTGATCGACATCGAGCTCGAGTCGGCCGGCATCGAGCGGCCCGATCTGGTGATCGGCGCGTGGGCGATCCCGACGATCCTCGAGCACGGCACCGACGCGCAACGCGACCGCTTCGTCGCGCCGACCCTCGCCGGCGACATCGTGTGGTGTCAGTTGTTCTCCGAGCCCGAGGCGGGCTCGGACCTGGCCGCGTTGCGAACCCGAGCCGAGCGGGTCGACGGCGGCTGGCGACTGGACGGGCAGAAGATCTGGACCTCGCAGGCCCACAACGCCCAGTGGGCGATCTGTCTCGCGCGCACCGATCCCGACGCGCCCAAGAACAAGGGCATCACCTATTTCCTCGTCGACATGAGTTCGCCCGGAATCGACATCCGTCCGTTGCGCGAGCTCTCCGGACGGGCCAACTTCAACGAGGTCTTCCTCGATGGCGTCGTCGTGCCCGATGACTGCGTCGTCGGCGACGTGAACGGCGGCTGGCGGCTGGCCCGCACCACCCTCGCGAACGAGCGGGTGGCAATGGGTGGGACCGGTCTGGGCAAGGAGATGGAGGCGCTGCTGTCGCAGGTGCGGTCGATGGACCGGGAGCTGACCGACGAGGAGCTGTCGGCGCTCGGCACGCAGCTCGCCGACGCGCATGTCGGCCGGGTCCTCGATGCGCGGGCGGCGACGAGGCAACTGGCCGGGCTCGACCCCGGCGCGTTGTCGAGCGTGCGCAAACTGATCGGCGTCGAACATCGCCAATCGGTACCCGATCTCGCGCTGCGGCTCCTGGGGGCCGCCGGCCTGGCGGCGTCCGAGGCGTCCGACGCGGTCCTGCAGAACCGCTGCCTCTCGATCGCGGGCGGCACGACTCAGATCCTGCGCACGGCCGCGGCGGAACGCATTCTCGGTTTGCCGCGGTAGCCGCCTGCGGCGACAGTGCCGAAAGCGCAGATAAACGCCGATTCCGACACCCTTGCGCGCGGACTCTGATACAACTAGAACAGGTTCTAGTTCTTGACGGGTTCATGGTGAGGGAGGCACAGGGTGGACTTTGCCCTGGACGGCACGGCGATCGCGGTTCGCGACGTCGCCGAAGACGTGTTCGCGCGGCGACAGCCCGACTGGGAGTCGAGATTCGGTGGGCACGATCCCGAGACGACCGGAGCGACCCGCGGCGGGTTCGAGGCCGACGGCTGGCAGGCCCTCGTGGACGCCGGACTGCTCGCGCTGCCGCTGCCGGCCGCGCTCGACGGTGACGAGGTCGACGAGTCGGGTCTGCTCCCGCTGTTCCGCCGGATGGGACGCGCCGCGGCCGTGACCCCCGCTCTCGGCTCGCTGACCGCGGCGCTCGTGTTCGCGAAGGCGGACCCCCAGACGGGCGAGGGATCGGTGTGGTCGCGGTTCGGGAGCTCGCTCACCGGCGGCAGCTGGGTCTCGATCGCGATCGGCGAGCACGGCGACGCTCTGACCGCCACCCCACGGACGTCCGTCCGCGACGGACGACTGACCGGGACGAAGGTCGGTGTGCTGCACGCCGACGGTGCCTCGCTGTTCCTCGTCGCCGCCGATGCGGGCGTCGTCGCCGTGTCCCCCGACGCCGAGGGGGTCGCCATCGCGCGCACGCCGACCTCGAGCGGCTGGGGCGAGTACACGGTGACCTTCGACGACGTACCCGTCGACGATGCCGACATCGTGGTCCGCGACCTCGCGGTGCTCCGCGACCGGTATCGCCTGGCCCTGTGCGCCTACGCGGACGGCCTGGTCGCCGGCGCCACCCGCCTGACCGCCGACCACGTCTCGACGCGTGAACAGTTCGGCAAACCGATCGCCCTGTTCCAGGCGGTGGGTCAGCAACTGGCGGACATCTACGTCGTCGGCCGGTCGATGGAACTGGTGACCACCGCGGCGGCCTGGCGACTGTCCGAGGGGCTCGACGCCGCAACCGATCTCGCGATCGCCGCCTACTGGCTGGCCGAGGAGATCCCGCCGACCACGCGGACGATGACCCACCTGCACGGCGGCATCGGAGTCGACATCACCTATCCGCTGCACCGCTACTTCTCGCTCACCAAGGACCTGGCGCGCCTGGTGGGCGGAGCGCACGTGCGGCTCGACGAGCTCGCCGACATCACCGACGTCCCCGCCGACGACACCCGTATCGCAGAGGTGCCCGATGTTCATTGACCTGACCCCCGAACAGCGCGCGCTGCGCGCCGAACTGCGCGAGTACTTCGCCGATCTGGTCACCCCCGACGAGGCGGCGGTGATGCTCACCGAACGCCACGGACCGACCTACCGCAAGGTCATCAAGCGGATGGGCGACGACGGCTGGCTGGGCGTCGGCTGGCCGAAGGAGTTCGGCGGCAAAGGCTTCGGCGAGATCGAACAGCAGATCTTCACCAACGAGGCGGTGCGCGCCGACGTCCCGCTGCCGTCGGTGACGCTGCAGACCGTCGGACCGACTCTGCAGGTCCACGGCACCGACAAGCAGAAGCAGAAGTTCCTGCCCGCGATCCTGGCCGGTGACGTGCACTTCGCGATCGGCTACACCGAGCCCGAGGCAGGCACCGACTTGGCCTCGCTGACCACCACCGCGGTCCGCGACGGCGACCACTACGTGGTCAACGGGCAGAAGATCTTCACCACGGGTGGGCACGACGCCGACTACATCTGGCTCGCTGTTCGCACCGACAAGGACGCGCCGAAGCACAAGGGGATCTCGATCCTCATCGTCGACACGTCCGATCCGGGCTTCACCTGGACGCCGATCATCACCGCCGACGGTGCCCATCACGTCAATGCCACCTACTACCAGGATGTTCGGGTTCCGGTGTCGATGCGCGTCGGCGACGAGGGCGGCGGCTGGAAACTGATCACCACCCAGCTCAATCACGAACGCGTCATGCTGGGCCCGGCCGGCCGGATCGACGGACTCGCCGCGCGGGTGCGTGCCTGGGCGCAGCGGCCCGGTCCGGACGGGACGGTCATCGCGAAGCATCCGGACGTCCGCCGCGCGCTCGCCACCATCGACGCGTACGGCCGTATCAACGAGTTGCTCAACTGGCAGGTGGCCGCGACGGGAGAGGCCATCTCGATGGCCGACGCGGCGGCCACCAAGGTGTTCTCGACCGAACGCATCCAGACCGTCTGCCGGATGGTCGACGAGATCGTCGGACGCTACGGCGATTTCACCGATCCGGAGACCGCGGCGCTGGTGAACTGGCTCGACGTCCAGCAGAAGCGCCACGTGGTCATCACCTTCGGCGGTGGAGTCAACGAGGTCATGCGCGACATGATCGCGACCGCCGGTCTCGGACTACCGCGAGCCAAGCGATGAGCGCGCCCGAACTCGCCCGCGACGGCGTCACCGGCGACGAGGCGATCCGTGCCGCCGCGCAGGAGATCATCGACGCCGGCCCGAGCGCGCCGGTCACCGGTCGGGACCCGATCAACCAGCCCATGATCAACAACTGGGTCGAGGCGATGGGGGACACGAACCCCGTCTACACCGACGCCGACGCCGCCCGGGACGCCGGACATCCCGGCATCGTCGCGCCGCCCGCGATGGCGCAGGTGTGGACGATGCGCGGCCTCCACGGCGTGCGGACGGCGGATGACCCATTGGGCCGCGCGAGCGAACTCTTCGACGAGGCCGGCTTCACCTCGGTGGTGGCGACCAACTGCGACACCGTCTATCACCGCTACACCCGCCCGGGCGAAGAGGTCGCGCTGTCGGCCGAGCTCGTGGAGGTGGTGGGCCCGAAGAACACCGCCCTCGGTGAGGGCTGGTTCTTCACGACCAAGAACGTCTGGTCGGTCGGGGACGGCAGCGGGACGCGGGAGGTCGTCGCCGAGATGCGGTTCCGCATCCTCAAATTCCGGCCCGCGGCCAGGACCACGGCGACCGAGCAGGCGCCGGTTGCCGACGTACCTGCCGACCTGGACCCGGCGCGATTGCTGAAGCCCAGCGCATCCCGGGACACCGCCTTCTTCTGGGAGGGGGTGGCCGCGCATGAGCTGCGGATCCAGCGTGATGGCCACGGCGTGCTGCGTCACCCGCCCGTGCCTGCGACCTGGAAACCGCGGGAGGCCGACGGCACTGTGCCGCCAACCGATTTCGCGGTGGCTGCCGGGACCGGCACCGTCTACAGCTACGTCGTCCACCGCGCGCCGAAGGTCCCCGGACGGCAGCTGCCGTTCGTGGTCGCGCTCGTCGAACTCGACGAAGGGGTTCGCATGCTCGGCGAACTCCGGGGCGTCGAACCGGACGAGGTGTCGATCGGCATGCGCGTGCGGGCAACCTATCTGGACTTCCCGGCCGACGAGGAGACCGGGGCCGACCCGTGGACACTACACGCGTGGGAAGCGGTCACGACGACGGAAGGTGCTCCGGCATGACGAGCGTTGCAGCCTACCCCGCGGCGGTCGGAACGACGCTGCCGCCGTTGACGATCGAGGCGACGCCGACGTTCGTGGTGGCGACTGCGCTGGCCACGCGCGACTTCCAGGACGTGCACCACGATCGCGATCTCGCACAGGCCAAGGGGTCCAAGGACATCTTCGTCAACATCCTCACCGACACCGGACTGGTGGAACGGTTCATCACCGACTGGGCCGGTCCGTCCGCCCGGATCGGCTCGATCGCACTGAAACTCGGCGTCCCCTGGTATGCCTACGACACCGTCACCTTCACCGGCGAGGTCACCGCCGTCGACGACGGGGTGATCACGGTCGCCGTGACCGGCACCAATTCGCTGGGCAAGCACGTCATCTCGACGGTCACACTCACGATCGGCGCGGCCGAGCCCGCCGCCGTGGGTTCGGGGTCGGAGCATCGAGGCCCGGCCGGTCGAGGGGAGGAACTCTGATGGGGTCACTGTCCGGCCAGGCGGTGATCGCCGGAATCGGCGCCACCGAGTTCTCCAAGGATTCCGGTCGCAGCGAGCTGCGGCTCGCCGCGGAGGCGGTGTCGGCGGCGATCGCCGACGCCGGTCTCACACCCGCCGACGTCGACGGTCTCGTCACCTTCACGATGGACACCAACAGCGAGATCTCCGTCGCGCGAGCAGTGGGTATCGGAGACCTGACGTACTTCTCGCGGATCCACTACGGCGGTGGTGCCGCGTGTGCCACGGTCCAGCAGGCCGCGATGGCGGTGGCCACCGGCGTCGCCGACGTCGTGGTGGCCTACCGTGCCTTCAACGAGCGATCCGGTCTGCGCTTCGGACAGGTGAATTCGGCGGTGGCGAACCAGGAGAACTCCTCGGGTACCGAGAACGCCTTCACCTACCCGCACGGTCTGTCCACCCCGGCCGCCTTCGTCGCGATGATCGCGCAGCGCTACATGCACGACTTCGGGGCCACCAGCGAGGATTTCGGGCGTATCGCGGTCGTCGACCGCAAGCATGCGGCGGTCAACCCGGACGCGTTCTTCTACGACAAGCCGATCACCCTGGAGGATCACCAGAACTCGCGCTACATCGCCGAACCCCTGCATCTGCTCGACTGCTGCCAGGAGTCCGACGGTGGCGTCGCACTCGTCATCGTGTCCCCGGAACGGGCGAAAGACCTGCCGCACAAGCCCGCCGTGATCGCCGCCGCCGCCGCCGGTAGCGCGGCCGACCAGTACATCATGACCAGCTACTACCGCGATGAGCTCGCCGGTCTGCCGGAGATGGGGCTCGTCGGCCGCCAGCTCTGGTCGCAGTCGGGGCTGCGTCCCGACGACATGGACATGGCGATCCTCTACGACCACTTCACCCCGTACACGCTCCTCCAACTCGAAGAGCTGGGGTTCTGCGGACGCGGCGAGGCCAAGGACCTCGTCCGCGAACCGGGGGCTCTCGAGGTCGGTGGCCGGTTGCCGTTGAACACGCACGGCGGCCAGCTGGGCGAGGCCTACATCCACGGGATGAACGGGATCGCCGAAGGGGTCCGGCAGATCCGCGGGACCTCGGTCAACCAGGTCGAGAGCGCCGAGCAGGTCGTCGTCACGGCCGGGACCGGCGTTCCCACAAGCGGATTGGTGCTGACCGCATGACGCCGCGACACCCGTTGCTTTTCCACTCCACCAACCCACTCCGTATGACCAAGGAGCGCGCACGATGAAGTTCAACCTCGCCGATGTCTTCGAGACCGTCGCCGACTCGGTGCCCGAGCGGATCGCGCTCAGCTACCAGGGCAGGCAGATCAGCTACGCCGAACTCGACACCCTGTCGAACCAGGTGGCGCATCTGTTCGCCGGGTCGGGGATCGGTGCGTTCGACAACGTCGCCCTGTTCCTGAAGAACAGCATCGAACACGTGACGAGCCTGTTGGGTCTGCTCAAGGTGCGTGCGGTTCCGGTCAACGTGAACTACCGCTACACCAACGCCGAACTGCAGTACATCTTCGACAACTCCGACTCCCGCGCGATCATCGTCGAACTGCCCGAACACCAGCGCAGTGTCGCCGAACTCCTGGCCGAGATCCCCACCGTGCGCACGGTGTTCGTGATCGGCGAGATCGTCGAGGAGCTGGCGACGGCGGCCGCCGCGCTTCCCGACGGACGCACTGTGGAGATCGTGTCCTTCGCCGACGCCGAGTCCAAGCCGGACGGCCGCGACTTCGAGCCGCGCAACGGCGAGGAGCTGTACCTGCTCTACACCGGCGGCACCACCGGGTACCCGAAGGGTGTCATGTGGCAGCACGACGACTTCTTCCGCAAGCCGCTTTCCGGCGGCAATCCGTACGGGGAGGCCCGTAAAGACCTCGACGAGATCGGCACGGCGGTCAAGGATTTCCCGCCCATCGCCTTCCTGCTCGCGGCGCCGCTCATGCACGGCGCGGCGTCGTACTCGCTGTTCACCTTCTTCACCCTCGGCGGGCGACTGGTCATCCAGCGGGACTTCGATCCCGAGGCCATCGTCACCGAGATCGAGAAGGAGAAGGTGAACATCGTCCTCATCGTCGGCGACGCCATGGGCATGCCACTCGTCGAGGAACTCGAGAAGCGCAAGGACGCCGTCGACCTGTCGTCGATGTTCTCGATCACCTCCGGCGGCGCGATCTGGTCCCAGCACGTGCGCGACCGGATGCTCGCGGTGAAGCCGGATCTGGTGCTGCGCGACAACTTCGGCGCGTCGGAGTCCGGCAACGACGGCGAGATCATGATGGACGACAACGGCAACCTGAAGGTGCCGCCGACCGACCGGATGATGGTGGTCGACGAGCGGCACAACAAGATCGAGCCCGGCTCGGGGGAGGTCGGTTACATCGCGCGCATCGGCAACGTCCCGCTCGGCTACTACAAGGACGAGGAGAAGACCAAGAAGACGTTCCCGACCCTGGCCGATGGCACCCGGATCTCCATCCTGGGCGACATGGGCACCGTGGAGGCCGACGGGTCGATCGTGTTCCTCGGACGCGGTTCACAGTGCATCAACACCGGCGGCGAGAAGGTCTACGCCGAGGAGGTCGAGGCGGTTCTGCACGCGCATCCGGCGATCGCCGACGCTCTCGTCGTCCCGGTTCCCGACGAGAAGTACGGGCAGCGTGTCGCCGCCGTGGTGAAGGTCGCCGACGGCGCCGTCGAACCGTCGCTCGAGACGATCCAGGACCACTGCCGCGAGACCCTGGCCCGCTACAAGGTCCCGCGGACCGTCGTCTTCGTCGACGAGGTCAAGCGCACCCCGGCGGGCAAGGCCGATTACCGCTGGGCGAAGGCCGCCGCCGCGGCCCAGGAGACCGCCCCGGTCTGATCAACCCTCAAGTGCGAGACGCACTCCGAGCCCGATCAACGCGACTCCGCCGATCGCTTCGACGCGACGGCGGAGTCGTGCGTTCTGGAGCCAGCCCGCGATGCGGCCGGCGGCGCCCACCAGCACGGTGAAGTACGCCGCGGTCAGCGCGATGTAGATGGCCCCCAGCCCGAGGGTCGTCCATCCCGTCGAGGACCCGTCCGGCACGAAGCCGGGCAGCAGGCTGATGAACAGGATGCCGATCTTCGGGTTGAGGATGTTGGTGAGCAGTCCGGCGACGAAGCCGGAGAACAGCATTCCGAGTTCACGACCCGCGGCCGGTTTGTCACCGTGTGCCGCGGCGAGATCGGGGCCGGCCCGAAGCAATGCGCGGACCGAACTGATGCCCATCCACACGAGGTAGCAGGCTCCGACGATCTTGAGGATCTCGTAGCCGGTCTCGCTGGCCTGCAGCAAGGCCGACAGTCCCAGCACGGCGGCGGTGACCCAGACCATCAGGCCGCACAGGATCCCGGCGGCGGTACGCAGGGCTTCCCCGCGTCCGCCGCGTACCACCGCGCGCAGGACCACCAGGGTGTCCGGACCCGGCAGCAGCACGATCAGTGTCGCGGTGACAACGAAGGACAACAGCGCGGCGAGCATGGGGTCATGGTAAGAACCGGCGCGCGGATGGGTGCGCCGGGGAGTGGTGCCGACCAGATCACGGATGCGCGAGTACACCCGTCCGGGCAGAACGAGTGCGTTCCCCGAAATCCACCCTAATTCGATGTAGTCCGACTACATTGAAATTCGTTGATCGCGAGCTGACCCGTGATGGGGCATGTCGTGTCGGAGAAGTTCGGCGAAGGGTTGAGCAGATGAAAATGTCTCGGGTGGTGGCATCCGGCGGTGTGGCAGTGGTGATCGTGCCGGTCGCGTTTGCGGCCGGCGGTCCGGCTGCTGCCTCATCGACCCCGAGTGGTGAGGTCGCACCGTGGTCGCATCAGCTGAGCGAGCTCACGTCGTCTCTCGGCGTCGGTGAGCCGGTCGCGTATCGGGGCGGGCGCCTGCAGGTGGTCGAGACGTCGCAGTTGCTCGCTGCGGTCGTCGCGCAGGGCGGGAGTCCCGCCGCCGGCGTCGGGTCACGCAGGTTCGCGACCCGGGTGATGCAGGCGGCGGCGCAGCTGGGTCACCCGGCCGTCGTGCCTGTTTCGAGTCCGTCGGCCACGATGGCGGCCTTCACGCCGCCGTCGGTGACGTCGGTGCCCGCGGCCGTCGTCACCGGGGGCGCAGGTCCCGCGCGAATCCAGTTGTTGTTCACGGTGACCCGCGATCCCGTGACGGGACTGCAGGTGATCGGCCCGAACAGCGTTCTGTGGATCGGCGACGGCGCCGACGGAACCGCCGACAACCCGGACGGCGGCAACGGCGGCCTGCTGTGGGGCGACGGGGGTGACGCCTATGCCGGCGGACGAGGCGGTGACGCAGGGATGTTCGGCTCTGGTGGACACGGTGGAGACGGGGTGATCGGCGTCGCCGACGGTGCCGGCGGCGATGGCGGACGAGGGGGGTGGCTGTTCGGCAACGGCGGACGCGGCGGCGACGGCGCTGATGCCGACGGGATCGTCTACCTCGACGGCGGCTCCGGCGGAGCCGGCGGGCGTGCGGGCACCTTCGGCGACGGCGGTGACGGTGGCCAGGGCGGCGCCGGTGCCCACGGCGGCGACACCATCTCGACATCGCTGCACCTTCCTGAGCTCGACGGCATCACCTACATCGATATCGACGGGCAGGACAGCACCGTCCCCGGTGTCGAAGGCGGGCACGGCGGGTTTGCCTTCTACGGTCCGGGCGGTGTCGGGGGAGCAGGTGGCCCTGGCGCCAACGGCGGCAACGGGGGTACCGGCGGGATCCGGTTCGAGCCGCACCCTGAGACCGGAGAAATCCAAGTGATCGGCTTCCCCGGCGGCAGTGGCGGACGCGGTGGTGACGGGTTGCCCGGTGGCGACGGCGGAGCAGGTGGCGCAGGCGGTGCGGGCGGGGCAGGTGGACTGGTGTTCGGCAACGGCGGCACCGGTGGGGCCGGTGGCACCGGCGGCGACGGAGGTCGCGGCGGTAACGGCGGCAACGGGGGCATCGGCGGGCTCGGCAGCACCGACGACGTGCCCGACGGCCCGGACGGCTACGGCGGAGTCGGCGGCTCGGGCGGCGATGGCGGCAGCGGTGGCGCTTCCGGCAGCGGCGGTGCATCTGGATTCTTCGGTGCGGGCGGTCCCAGCGGCGACCCCGGTCTCAGTGGTACCGGCGGCAGGGGCGGCAACGGAGGCACGGGATTCGGAGGCAGCGCCGCGAGCGGATCACCGGGGTCAGATGGTGCCGGCGGCGACGATTCGGGAGATCTCGGCTCGTCGGCGGAGTCCGCGTCCTCGTCCGACGGCGAATGATCGTGGACATCGTCCGCCGACGCCCGGAGAGGTCGCCGTGGTTGGGGAGGGCTGGTGTGCTCGTCGCCGCGGTGGCGGCGGAAGCCTCATCGGAGGTGGTGGCGGTGGGTCGTCACTGTTGCCCGGCGGCGCGACAGCCCTATGTCAGCTGCAGCACGCCCCACAGCGCGACCACCGCGACGACGAGTGTCGCCGGCACGGTGAGTGCGCCGAGGCGTAGGTAGTCGCGGGAGGTCGGGGCACCCGTGCCCTCCCCGGGGCCGTCGCGATGCATGATGTCACGCCACAGCAGGTTGGCGAGTGACCCGAAGTAGGCGAGGTTGGGTCCGAGGTTGACGCCGAGCAGCATCGCCAGGACCAAGCCGGGATCGTGGGCGACGAGCGGGATGAGCAGCAGGGTCGCCGGCAGGTTGTTGACCAGATTCGCCAGGACCGCGGCCAGCGCGGCGACCGCGAGCAGTGCAAGGAGCGAGGACTCGCCGGGGATCAGCCCGCCGATCCAGTCGCCGATCGGGCCGGTCCGCACCGGGAGGATGACGACACCGAGCACGGCGACGAATCCGAGGAACGGGATGTTCACGGCGTGCAGCGTGTCCCGCAGGGTGGGCAGCGGGGCGTCGAGCAGTCGCGGCACCGTGAAGGCGGCCGCGCCCACGCCGGCCACCGCGGCCAGCGGGATGCCCAGCGGTTCGGTCACGACGAAGGCGACCAGCAGCAGACCGAGCATCACCAGCATCAGGGTCGGGCGGGGTGGATCGTCGACCGGAGCCGGATCGCCGACCGTCGAACCGGCTGCGGGCGCGGTGCGCGCGAGCGAGTCGGCGAAGTACATCCGGAAGATCAGGTATTCGACGACGATCGCGGCCACCCACGGGGCCAGCATGACCCCGGTGAAACCGAGGAAGCTCAGTCCGGTCGCGGAGAACGCGAGCAGGTTGGTCAGGTTCGACACGGGCATGAGGGTCGACGCGGTGTTCGCCAGGTGTGCGTTCGCGAACGCGATCGGGGTCACCGGCGCCCCGATCCGCCGTGCGGTGGCGACGGCGACCGGTGTCAGCAAGACGATCGTGGTGTCGAGGCTGAGGACGGCGGTCGTCGTCGCCGCGGCCAGGAAGACGATGCGCAACAGACGATGTGGCGAGGCCCGACTCCAGCGGGCCAGGAGCGAACCGATCCAGGTGAAGACGCCCGCGCGGGCACAGGCGTCGGCGACCACCAGCATCGCGGCCAGGAAACCGATGGTCGGCGCCATCGTGGTGATCTCGTCAGCGGCCTGCCCGAGGTCGGCCAGGCCGAGCGCGATCAGCAGCGCGGCCACCGGCGCGGCCACGACAACGGCCGGAACACGCTGGGCGACAACGGTCGCGACGATCACCACGAGCAGGGCGGCGACTCCGACCAGGGTGCCGGCGACGCTGTCCGCGGTGAGTACCACCGGGACAGGCTACTCAGTCGCGGGCGTAGGTGTCGTCGCGGTCCTGGTCGGGATCGGACGCGGCCTCGGTCGGTGGCACCTCGACGACGCGACGCGGGGTCAACCAGAGCAGCGCCACCGAGCTCGCGAGCATGATCCCGCCGAGCACGAGCGACGCCTGCTCGAACGGACCGTAGAAGGCCTCCCGGCTGCCCTCGGCGATGGTCTCGGCGAGATCGGCGGCCTGCCCGGAGAGTCGGTCGACGACCACCGTCGCCTCGGCGAGTGATCGCTCGATGAGCGTCCCGGCCTGCTCGGCCTCGGCGACCATGGCCTGCCCCCCAGCGGTGTCGCCGGCGGCGATTCGCTGCTGACCGGCCGCCGCCAGCTGCTCGCGCGCCAATTGCGCGGTCTCGCCGATCCGCGACTGGTATCCCGCGGCGACGATGCTGCCGGCGATCGCGATGCCGATCGCCGCGCCGATCTCACGTGCGGTGTCGTTCACCGCCGAGCCCACCCCCTGGTTGTCGAGCGGGGTGTTGGACATGATGGCCGTGGTCGCCGGAGCCGATGCGAGACCGATGCCCACGGCGATCACCGCGACCACCCCGGCCAGCGTCCAATAGGTCTCGTATCGGAACGAGCCGAGGAGGATCAGCCCGACACCCGACAGCAGGGCGCCGCCGGCGATCACGAACTTGAGCGAATCGAGCCGCACGGCAAGCCAGTTCGCGACCAGGGTGGTGAGGCCCACGCCGGCCACAAAGGGCATCAGGGCCAGGGCGGACTGCAGCGGGGTGTAGTCGAACACCAGCTGGAGCAGCTGCAGCAGCAGGAAGAACATGCCGAACGAGGCGAGGAACTGGACCGCGACCGACAGGGCCCCTGATCCGAAGGCACGGTTGCCGAGGAGCCGCACGTCGAACAGCGGCGACGTCGACCGCAGCTCGACGACGACGAAGGCTCCGGCGAGCAGCACGCCGCCCACGATGCAGATGAGGACGAGGGGATCGGCCCAGCCCCGGTGCGGGGCTTCCAGCAGTCCGAGGACGACGCCGGTGATGGCGAGGACCGAACACAGGGTTCCCGGGATGTCGAAGCGACCGGGGTCGCTGTCCTTCGACGTGCCGATGGTCAGGCAGAGGGCGGCAGCCACGGCCGACGACGCGGCGAAGGTGATGAAGATCGAATGCCACGAGAAGAACTCGAGCAGAAGGCCGGTCACCAGGAAGCCGGCGATGGCACCGCCGCCCGCGATCGCCGACCAGATGCTGATCCCGACCGCGCGTTGACCTTCCGGCATCCCGGAGGTGATGAGGGACAGGGTGGTCGGCATGATCAGGGCCGCGGCAGCACCGGCGAAACACCGGGCCAGGATCAGCTGGGTCGGGCCGTCCACCCAGATCGCCACCAGCGAGGCGAGGCCGAACAGGAGAAGGCCGGCGATCAGCACCTCGCGGCGTCCCAGGCGATCGCCGATCGCGCCCGCCGGGAGCAGGAGCGCCGCCAGCGCCAGGGTGTAACCGTCGACGATCCAGGTCATCTGGCCGGCGTCGGCGCCGGTGTCGATGGCGATGTCGGGCAGGGCCGTGTTGAGGGCCGCCATCGCGGCCACGACCATGCTGACCGACAGACAGGCGACGAGGACGAGCCAGGCAGATCGAGCGTCGAGGCGGATGGCGGACGGTAATCTCATTCGGCGTCCTGCGCTTTCGGGGTCTGCATGCGGCGACACGTGGTCGGCCGGCACCGACACTGTGTTGCGATTTCGTTATCGCGACACGCTATGTGGGCGCCGACGCTACACGAGTAACTTGTGACACATTTATCACTGCAGTATCGATACCGGGCGAACGCGAGACCGCGCCGGTCCCCGTTGGCCCCGGACAACCGAAAGTGGTGACAGGTCATGGCCTCACCCCGAATCGCACGAACCCCCGCCGCTGCTACTCCCGCCGTCGCGACCCCGGTCGCATCGCCCGACGTCGCCCCGAACGGGACCGAGATCTCGCCCGCCCGCGTCCATGTGTGGCGTGTGCTGTCGATGCTCGCCGCACTGATCGGCATCGTCGTGGCCCTCGTGGCCATCGCGTCGTCAGCGGTCTGACCCGACTCCGTCGGAGTGGCGTCCCGGCCGCCGACGACGCGCGTGCCGACGCCTAGGCGGCGTGCCGCTCGATGGCGGCACCCAGACGCGGCAGTGCCGCGATCACGTACTTCTTTCCCTTGCCGCGCAGCGAGTTGTACGCCTTCGCGAGTGCGGGCTTGGCCGTCTCCGCCTGCTCGTCGGTGACCGAGAGCAAGGCCTCGGCCGCGGCATCGCTGTTGGCCGAGAGGTGATCGCCGAAGGCGACACCGGCGGGCTTGGAATCCCAGAACGGCGCCAGCGCCTTCAGGAAGTCCTCGGCCATCTGATCGGTGGCGCTGTGCACGACACCGGGCTTCACCTTCTGTACCGCGGAGTAGGCGGTCTTCACAGCAGCGCCGCTCAGACCCGACTGGTCGGCCACCTCGGCGTCGATGACACCGACGAGGTCGGTCACCAATGCACTGCGGTTGTCGGCGAGTAGGGGCGTCAGCGAATCGCTCATGGGCGTCTCCTCGGGGATATGCGACGTGGAACCTGCGGGCCGCCTCGCGGTCCGCGTGTGTAGCGTACTGGCCCCTCGAGACATCGTCTCCGGGCCGCGGCCGAGCCGTCGCGACGGCGGGGCTATCGGCGGCGTTCGCAGACCACATTGCCGAGGGCCTTCGCGCCGTCGCGTTCGACGACGGTCGCGGTGGCCAGCAGCCGGGAATCGTCCTCCCAGACCTCGACCGCGAGGGTCTCGCCCGGGAACACCACGCCCGCGAACGAAGCCGAGTAGTCGGCGACCGCGTCCACGTCGCCGCCGAGGACCTCGTCGACGATCGCTCGACAGACCGTGCCGTAGGTGCACAGGCCGTGCAGGATCGGCCGGGGAAAGCCCGCGCGGGAGGCGAATTCGGGGTCGGAGTGCAGCGGATTGCGGTCTCCGCACAACCGGTAGAGCAGTGCCTGCTGGGGGAGCGTCGCCACGGTCAGCCGATGATCGGGAGCGCGGTCGGGATAGTCGACCTTGGCCGACGACCCGCGCTCGCCCCCGAAACCGCCCTCGCCCTTGGCGAAGATGGACGAGCGAGAGGTCCACAGCGTCTGACCCTCGTCGTCGGCGGTCACCGACTCCTGCACGATGACGGCAGCCGAACCCTTGTCCTGGATCTCGGCGATCCGGGTGCGGGTGGTCGCCTTTCCGGCGGCCGGGAGCGGCCGGTACGCGGTCACCTGCTGGCTGCCGTGGACGACCTTCGCGAGGTCGATGTCGATGCCGGGGAACGAGACCTTCGGGGGTTCGGTGGTGTGGAACCCGGCGGCGACCGTGGCGAAGGTGGGCAGCACCTTCGGCGTGGCGTCGTGGATGTACTCGAGCCCGGTGGTGTCCATCGGGTCCGAGGCGGCACCAACCGCGAGGTTGTAGAGGGCGGCGTCCGACGCCAACCATTCGAAGCTCACCTCGGGCAGTTCGGCACCGAGGGCGACGGAGGGATCGATCGGCATGGGTCAGACTCCTGTGGTCGCGGTCGCCTTGGCGGCGATGTCGGCGGCGGCGAGATAACCGAAGACCATCGCGGGTCCGATGGTCGCTCCCGGGCCGGCGTAGGTGTGTCCCATGACCGGCGCGCTGGTGTTGCCCGCCGCGTACAGACCTTCGATGACCGAACCGTCCGCTCGCAGTGCCCGACCCGAGGCATCCGCGTTGATCCCGCCCTTGGTGCCGAGGTCGCCGGGCACCATCTTGACCGCGTAGAACGGGCCCTTGCTGACCTCGCCGAGGCTCGGGTTGGGCTTGTTGGTGATGTCGCCGTAGTAATGGTCGTAACCGCTTGTGCCCCGGCCGAAGTCCTCGTCGACGCCCTTGCGGGCGAAGCCGTTGAACCGCTCGGTCGTCGCGGTGAGCGCGTCGGCCGGGACGCCGATCTTCTCGGCGAGTTCCGCGATGCTGTCGGCCTTCACGACTACGCCCGACTCGAACCACTTCTTGGGCAACGGCTGTCGCGCGTTGATGCCCGCGAAGAGGTAGCGGTTGCGGCAGCGCTGATCGAAGACGAGCCACGACGGCACGTTCTCGCCGGGCCCCTCGCCCTGGCCGAACTCCCCGCCGTACATCTGGTGCACCGCTTCGACATACGGCAGGGACTCGTTCATGTAGCGCTGTCCGCGCGTGTTCACCATGAAGGTGCCCGGCACCGCTCGCTCCGACAGCGCGAACCACGGACCGCGCGGCAGCGGGATCGTCGGACCCCACCAGGCGTCGTCCATGAGCGACACCGCGGCGCCGATCTTGAGTCCGGCGTTGATGCCGTCGCCGGTGTTGCTGGGGGCGCCGGTGGTCCACTCGGAACCGATGGGGTCGCGCTGGTACTTCTTGCGCATCTCGTCGTTGTGCTCGAACCCGCCGCAGGCGAGGATCACGCCGTGACGGGCCCGGATCTCGACCCGCTTGCCCTCGGATTCGGCGATCACGCCGACAACGCGGCCGTCTTCGGTGATGAGGTCGGCCAGGCCGGTGTTCAACCGCACCGGGACGCCCGCCTCGCGGACGCCGAGGAGGAGTTCGGCTGCGAGAGCTGCGCCCATGGCGATCAGCTTCTTGCCGCGGCTGCGCGCCCAGAAGAACCGGCTGCCGACCTTTGCCATCCGCAGCGGACCGCGCCAATGCCGCAGGCCGGTGTTCAGCCAGCGGTAGTCCGACTGCAGGACCACCATGTTCAGCGGCGCCTTGGTGTACTGCGGGTGCAGGGTCTTCAGGTCGTCCCCGAGCCGGCGCGCGTCGAACGGGCGCGGCTCGATCGACCGTCCGGCGAGCCGGCCGCCGGGTGCCTCCGGGTAGTAGTCGGAGTAGTTCTTCACCCACTCGAGATCGAGCGGCGAGTGCGCCATCAGGAAGTCCAGCGCCTCGGGACCGCGGTCGATGTAGGCGTCGATGCGATCGGCGGGCGCGTGTTCGCCGATGATCGCGTGCACGTACTCGCGCGCCTTGTCGGGAGTGTCGACCACGCCGTCGCGGCGCAGCACCGAGTTGTTCGGGATCCAGACGCCGCCGCCGGACCGCGACGTCGAGCCGCCCCAGTACGGCGATTTCTCGATCAGGACCGTCGACAAGCCCTTCTGAGCTGCGGTGATCGCCGCGCTCAGGCCAGCACCGCCGGCTCCCACGACGACGACGTCGAAGGTCTCGGGTTCGGTGCTGGTCTGTTCTGGTTCGGTCGAGCCGGCCATGGTGTCCCCTTCGTGCGGGCAGCTGGAACGTGTTCTACCTGAATTAGAACACGTTACAGAAATGCCACGCCAGGGGTGCTCCCGATCTGTCGGCTGTGCGTTCGTTTGCATCGACCGTGCGCCGTAGATCATCCAGTGTGCATTGGGAGGGCCGGCGGTGATGTCCCGCCCAGCGGACGACGGTATGTCGTCGAGCCGCACCCGCTGATTCGATGAGGTGAGCCCTTCCATGGGGTTGCGCAGAAACCGTGGTGGATGCGCGAGACTATTCGACAGGAGTTTCATGTCTCCCTCAACCAGCCAGATCCGTGATGCTGTTGCCGGGTACATAGCAACAGTGAGCACCGGTACGTCTGCCGAGATCGCCGCGCTGTACGCCGAGGATGCGACGCTCGAGGATCCGGTCGGTTCCGAGATCAAAGTCGGTCGAGCGCAGATCGAGAAGTTCTACAGCGCGCTGGACTCCATCGATTCGACTGCGGAGTTGCTGACCGTCCGGTCCGGCGGGTCGACCGCGGCCTTCCACTTCCGCGTCACCTCGCACCTGCCCGACCAGACGGTCGTCGTGGAGCCCATCGATGTCATGACGTTCGATGACGATCTCAAGATCACGAGCATGCGCGCGGTCTGGGCGCCGGAGGATGTCATCGCCAGTCAGCGGTGACGATCCCCGCCGGTCCGTTGCCGTGCATCGCCAGTGCCGGCGTCAAGTCATGAGAAAGGCAGTTTCGAATGTCCAGTCCTGTTGAAACGCAGGCCAGGCCATGAACACGGAAAGTATTCTCGCCGAGCGCGAAATCACCCGGCAGGTGGTTCGCTTCGCGCGAGCCATGGACGACCGGGACTGGGATGCGCTCAGATCGATCATGTTGTCCGATGTGACCGCCGAGCTCGGGACCGGAAACCTCGACGGGCCGGATGCGGTGGTCGACCTGATCCGTTCCTTTCTCGATCACTGCGGGGCGACTCAACACCTCCTCGGGAACATACTCGTCGACGTCGACCTCGAGGCAGGGACGGCCACGAGCGCCGCCTACGTCTCCGACCTCCATCTCGGCACGGGTTCGCTGGAGGGGCAACCTTTCTACACTCTCGGGGACTACCACGACCAATGGACTCTCACCGAGCGTGGCTGGCGGATGTCGCACCGAACCAAGATGATGAGCGGTTTCCAGGGCAACATCGATGTCCTGCGGCCACCGTCCGCGCGCGGGCGATCGTTGACCGCCGAACAGGAGTCCACTGCGATCGCCGAGATCGGTCAACTCAAGGCCAAGTACTTCAGGTTGATGGACACCAAAGACTGGGCGTCGCTGGCCGAGCTGTTCACCGACAACGTCGTCGTGGACATGACCCAGGCCGGCGGCGCCGTCACCACCTCCCGGGGAGCCTACGTCGATCTCTTGCGGTCGACGCTGGACGGCGTGGCGACCGTACATCACGGTCACACCCCGGAAGTCGTGGTCGAGTCGGAATCATCGGCGTCGGGAGTGTGGGCCATGGAGGACATGCTGTGGTGGCCCGAGGGCTCGGCGATGAAGAGTCTGCACGGTTTCGGCCACTATCACGACGAGTATCGGAAGATCCACGGCGCGTGGCGGATCGACGCGATGCGCCTGACGCGCATACGCCAAGAGACCAGATAGGGTCGCAGGGTATGGGGGCGGCGGGCCACATCGCGACTGCTCCATGCGCGGAGCCCGCGTCAACATCTTTTCGCTCGGTTCACGCGCGGTCGCCGGGGGCTCGGCGGCATTTTCGGGGTGGAAGAAGGTGCCCATCCTGAGCTTCCTGCCGGTTATCGTGGTGGGTATCCTGTTCGGTCTGGCGATGGACTGTCAGGTGTTCTTCCTCGGCTCCAGGATCCACGAGGCGCGCTCCCGTGGTCTGGACCCCAGGGGAGCAATCATCGAGGGGTTCTTCCGGTCGGGTCCGGTCGTCATGGGCCGGGCCGGCGATTCTCATCGCCGGCCCAGCCGTCCGGTCAGCGCCCGAAGGTGGCGACCGCGTTGTCGATGACGACTCCCTGGGGTCCGGCCACGACGAATCCGTCTGTCGGGGAGTCGGTGACGTCGATGCGAAGCTCGTCGCCCGGGAGGACCACCGACCGGAACCGTCCCGAGAGCGAGGCCAGATCGGCGGGATGAGCGCCACGGTGCCGCGCCAGTGCCACAACCGAGGCGGAGAGGGTGGCCAGGCCGTGCAGGATGGGACGGTTCTGGCCGATCGCACGTGCGGCCGCCGGGTCGATGTGTATTGCGTGACGATCCCCGCACAGACGGTAGAGCGCCGCTGCGTTCTCGGCGGTGCGCACCGAGGTTGCGGGCGAGAGTGCCTCGGCGACAGCCACACCTGGTCCGCGGTCGCCGCCGAAACCGCCGCAACCCGGGGCGAAGATGGACCACACGGCGGAGAAGTGGTCACAGCTCACGCTGACGTCGAAGATCGCCGCCGAACCCTTGTCCCAGACGTTGTCGACCCGTCCGGAGAGCGTCGTCCGACCCGCTGGTGGCAGCTCGTCGTGGACGATGAGCTGCTGGGAGCCGTGAAGCGACGTCCCCACGGGAAATGCCCCCTGTGAGCCGAGCTCGTCCGGGGCCCACTGACCGAGGGTGAGTCCGAAGGTCGGGAGCACGCGGAGCTCCCGCTCGTACACGAGGTCGAGATCATCGGCGCGCGCACCGACAGCCAATGCGAACAAGATCGCGTCGCGTTCGTCCCAGTCCACTGTGCGCGAGCCCAGATCGCAACCTATCCAGTCGGCCGCCGAGCGTGTCGAAGTTGTCATCACGGTCCCTTTTCGTTGTCCTGGAGCGGTATTCGCCCACGGTGTCGCCGATTCCCTCAGAAGATCAGGAGCCGCAGATTCTGGGCTACACAGGCCGGTTTGGTCTCACCCTCGATCTCAACCGTGTTGGTGATGATCAGTCGGATGCCATTCGGTGTTTCCTCGACCGAGGTGAACACCGCGTTCGCGCGGACACGAGCACCCACTCTGACCGTGTTCGGAAACCGAAGGCTGTTGATTCCGTAATTCAGTGTCAGCCTCGGACCTTCGATCGCGAAGATGCCTCCGGTCAGCGACGACAGCAACGACATGGTCAGATTGTTGTGTGCGACGGTAGTCCCGAATGGGCCCGCCGCCTCCCTGTCCGGATCGACATGATTCCACTGGTGATCGCCGGTCGCGTTCGCGAACGCATCGATGCGTTCCCGCGAGATCTCCAGCCAGGCACTGCAACCGAGTTCTTCGCCGACGGCCGATCTCATCTCGTCGAGGCTGGTGAAGGTTCGCATGGGCGGGTCAGCCCCCGTACCCCGGTGCTGCCGGTCAGCCGTCACGGTGGTTCGAGGAGGGATCAGGGTGGGTCGCGCCTACCGGTTTCGGCAATGTCAGCGCCATCAGCAGCCCGACCACCGCGACGGCGGCGATGATCAGATAGACCGTGGTGAATCCGGAGGAGCCGTAGAAACTCGCACCCTGGGCTACCACGGCGATGTGAGAGTTGTTCAGTACCGCGAATACCACCACGGTGATGACGGCAGTGAACACTCCTTGGTTCACCGACATCACGCTTGCCGTTGTCGCCTGGTGTCTGGGTTCGACGAATTCGATGAGGAGATTGGGGACGGATGCGTATCCCATGCCCTGGCCGAATCCGCATAGTCCGGCGCCGATCACGATGGTCAGCAACGAGTGATGGTCGACGGCCAACAATCCGAATCCGCACGCGCTGAGCACAAGCCCGACAACGACGGTGAGGCGCGGACGAAGGCCGCGCGTCACCAGCCAGCCGACCAGTAGACCGCCCACCACGATCGCGATGACCACAGGGAGCTTGTAGATGCCGTAGGTCGTGGTGTCGTAACCCCAGCCATAACCCAGTTGCAGGGATGGGGGCGTCATGATCAACAGTGGTAGCAAGACGCCGGTGAGTCCGGAGACTCCGTAGACCACTCCGGCGATGAGCGTAGTGAGCAGGACAGGACGGCGCGCGAGCACGTATGTGTCGATCAGCGGCTCGGGTGTCACGCGCGAGGAGATGAACCAACCCACCAGAAGTGTGATTCCACCGAGCAGGAACGTGAGGGTCGAGCCCGCGGCCCAACCCCAGGACGGGCCGAAACTCACTGCGACGAGGACACCGGCGATACCGGCGCCGAGTAGCGCGGCGCCTGTCGTATCGATCCGAGCGCGCACGCGCACCGTGGATTCCGGGACCAGGAGGCGCACCAGGGCTGCGGACGGCACCATCGCGAACAACATGAACCAGAAGATGCTGCGAAAACCGAAGGTGTCTATCAGCCAACCGGTCAGGAACGGTGCGGGGATCGCTACGAGTCCCAAGCCGCTGGTGACGATACTGATGGCCAGCGGAACGGTGCGGGACGGGAACACATCGCGGATGAGTAGATAGCTCAGGAACATGCACGGGATGAAGAAGCCGAAGAGGGTTCGTCCGGCGACCATCATCGCGTAGTTTGTCGCCATCGCCGAAACCAGCGCGCCCACCGCGGCGATCGCCACACACACAAGCAACATCAACCGTTTGCCATGGAGGTCCGCGAGCTTGGCCACGATGGGCGAGACAACTGCGCCGGCCAGCATGAACGCCGTCACCATCCACGCGGTCTGCGTGGTCTGGAAGCTGCCACTGATGGCAGGTAGCGCCGTCGACACCATCATGTAGGAGATCGAGCAGACCTCGAGGAGTGCCACGATCGCGGCGAGTCCGAAGCAGACTCGAGGCGACCATCCCGGGGATCGCCAGGCATCAACGACTGCGGGTTGAATCTGACTGTCGTTGTCTGAGTGGGGAAGTGACGACACGGATCGGCTCTCTGTTTTGTCGGATGAGGAGAATGACAACGTGCTGGTATCCAGTGAATTCGATCGCGGGGGACGGTCGGCGTCGAGCCATACTTCCGCTGACCGGGACAGGACCCGATGTCGAAGTCTGCGCTGCGCGAACATCGTTCGATCTTGTCCCGGTGACCGGACACAGGGGACGCGGCGAGCGAACCCCGGGGAATAGCGTCCGACGTATGGCAAACACATGGACACGACAGGAACTCGAAGAGGCGTATCAGACGTGGTTCGCCACCATCAATCGCGCGGGTTCGGGGGAGGGGAGCTGGCGGGACTTCGTCGAACTCTTCACCGACGATGTCGTCTATCACGAACAGATGGCGGGGGAACTGAAGGGCAAAGAGGGAATCTGGGCGTGGGCCGAACCGAGCCTTGCGACATTCCCGGGCTCACACACCGAGAGCTTCCCCGAGTACTGGCACGTCATCGACGAGACCAACGGGACGATCGTGGCGCGGCTCGACAACGTGATGAGCGATCCCGGTGACGGGAGTCGATTCGGGGCCCCTCACATCAGCGTCCTCACCTACGCAGGCGATGGGAAGTTCTCGCAACAGCAGGATGTCTACGACGTCACGAATTTTCTCGACCTGATCAAGGCCTGGGGCCGGCGGGCGATGGAGCTCGGCACCTTCGACGACGAGCAGCGAGCGTGGTTCGCGCGGGTGTACCCCGAGACCGTCCCTGACTGAAACGGTGCCACGCGACGCGGGGCGGCGGTCGGTGTCCACTGAATGGGACGCGCCCGACCGCCCCGCCGATGAGCACCTAGTGTTCGTCCCGTGCGCATCCCTGTGACCCAGTTCACGGTCTCCTGCGACGAGCCGGGCGGGGTATGGGCGACGCGAATCCAACGTCGAGAGCAGTCGGGGCGGCGGAAGCGGATTACGCCGTAGCGGCCTGCGACGCCCACCGCCGGGAAGCTCGCAGTGACTCTCGCACAACATTTCTCAACAGCCAGACCCACGGAAGGTTCACCGATGACCAGTCCCGTCGATACCGTCGCAGCGGCCGTTGCCGCCGCGGACGCGCCCACCTTCGCGGCCCGCAAGATCTCGACCGGGTACTCCTGGCCGGAGTGCCCGCGCTGGCACGACGGTGCCTTCTGGTTCGCGGACATGTACACGGGGACGCTCAAGACCCTCGACGCCGAGGGCAACGCGACCGTGGTCGTCGACGCCACCGGGCGGGCCGCGAACACCGACGTCCCCATCGTTCTGGGCGGATTCGGATGGCTGCCGGACGGACGCCTCATCGTGAACTCGATGCACGAGCAGAAGGTCCTCGTCCACGGCGGCAACGGGCCGGACGATCTCACCGAGTACGCCGATGTCAGCGAGTTCGCGATCAAGGCCGTCAACGACATGGTCGTCGACGCCGAGGGTCGGGCCTACATCACCCAACTCGGCTTCGACATCTTCCAGGGGGAGACCCCGATCACCTCGCCCCTGATCGTCGTCGACCCCGACGGCACCGTCTCGAAACCCGAGGGTGTCCCGGAGATGAACTGCGGCAACGGTATCGCCATCAGTGCCGACGGCACCAAACTCTTCGTGGCCGAGGTGACGGCGCAGAAGATCACCGTCATCGACCGCGCCGCGGACGGAATGCTGTCCAATGCCCGCGACTTCGTCACCTGCCCGTTCATGCCGGACGGTATCGGGCTCGACGAGGAGGGCGGGGTCTGGGCGGCCTTGCCCGGTGGCGGATACGTCGCCCGGTTCACCGAGGAGGGTCTGACGGACGCGGTTCCCATGCCGCTCGAAGGGGGGATCGCTTCGGCCTGTCTGCTCGGCGGACCCGATCGCTCCACGCTTTACATGACGGTCGGCTACGAGGTCTTCGACTTCGAGAAGTCCGCGCGCGAGGCGCTCGGCGCGATCTTCGTCGCCGACGTCAAGAACCACGGCGGCCAGACGCGCCCCTGACCCGGCCGTAACCGGGAACTCATCCCCTCGAATCGCACATCTCATCGTTTCGACTCAAGTCAAGGACGACAAATGACAGCACAACTCGACTTCACCGATCGCGTCGTGATCGTGACTGGCGCGGGCCGCGGTATCGGCCGCGCACATGCGCTCCTGCTGGCCTCGCGCGGCGCCTCGGTCGTGGTCGGCGACCTCGGCTCGACCACCGACGGCTCCGGGGTGGAATCGGGTGACCCGGCCGCCGACGTCGTCGCGGAGATCGCCGCTGCCGGCGGCAAGGCGGTCGCGGTGAACTCCGACATCACGACCGACGAGGGTGCCACCGCGCTCGTCGACGCCGCGATCTCGAACTTCGGCCGGCTCGACGCCGTCATCAACAACGCGGGAATCGTGCGGGCGGCACCCTTTCGAGACGTGCCCGACGAGGAGTACCAGCGCCACCTCGACGTGCACTACCTCGGGCCGATGCGACTGCTGCGCGCCGCGTGGCCGCATCTGCTCGAGTCGCCGGCCCCGCGCGTGGTCAACACGATCTCCCAGGCGATGCTGGGCAACCCCGGCATGTCGCATTACGGCGGGTCGAAGGGCGCGTTGTTCGGACTCACCCGCAATCTCGCGCTCGAGGGCCTCGAAGCGGGCGTCAAGGTGAACGCGATTGCCCCCGGTGCAGGTACCCGGATGGCCGACGCTGCCGCCGACACGCTCTCGCCGGAAATCATGGAGTACATGCGAACTCAGCTGCTCCCGGAGCATGTCGCCCCGGTGGCCGCGTTCCTGGTGCACCCGTCGTGCGAGGTGACCGGTGAGGTGTTCAACGTCGCCGGCGGAATCGTGAACCGGCTGGCCCTCGTGAACACCGTGGGGATTCACGACCCCTCGCTCACGATCGAGACGGTCGCCGAGCAGTGGGAACAGATCATGGCCGTCACTCCCGACGCGATTCCGCAGGTCGTCGCACCTGCCCAGATGCCGGTCTCCTGACCGCCCGAACAGCCCCGATTTCTGGAGTATCGACATGAGCACAACCGAAACCACCTCGACGACGAGTACCGAGTACCCGTTCGCCGCAGTCCCGCCGAACGAGGCCGCCGCACGGTATCGGGCGATCGCCGCCGAGCGTCCGATGACGAAGATGACGATGCCCTACGGCGGGGACGTCTGGGTCATCCACCGCAACGCAGCTGCCCGCGCGATGCTCGGTGACGGGCGATTCGTCCGCAAGCCGTTCCGTACCGGCGAGCGGGTGGTCCCGTACTTCGTCGAGTTCCCTGACTTCCTGAAGTCGACCCTGCAGTTCGAGGACCCGCCCCACCACACCAAGCTGCGAAAACTGGTGCAGCGCTCCATCTCCCCGAAGCGTGTCAAGGCCATGCGGGATTCGGCGGTGGAGTATGCCAATCAGCTGATCGACGCGATGATCGACAAGCGGGGCGAGAGCGTCGACCCCGTCAATCTCGTCTCCGAGTACGCCGTGGCGCTCCCGATCCAGATGATCTCCAACCTCCTCGGGGTGCCCCCAGAGGACCGGGCGAAGTTTCAGAAGTGGAGTTCGGCGAGTCTGTCCACCTCGAACATGTCCGAGGACGAGGTCACCGCGAACATGACCGAGCTCTTCGGGTACATCTTCGAGCTGATCGAGAAACGACGGCAGGACCCGCGCGAGGATCTGATCAGCGACCTCGCGAACGCCCGCGACAAGGACGACAGCCTCACCGACGCCGAGATCCTACCCATCGCAATGCTTCTCGTGATCGCCGGATTCGACAACACCGCGAACTTCATCTGCCTGGGCGTACTGACGTTGTTGCGTAACCCCGATCAGCTCGAGGTCTTCCTGGGTGACCCGGACGGTCTGGCACCGACGACAGTCGAAGAGGTGCTTCGTTTCGGTCGCTTCGCCATCGACGACAAGATCGCTGGGGGAAGCGGTTTGGTACCGTTCGTCGCCACCGAGGATGTGGAGATCGACGGGCACCTCATCGCCGAAGGTGAGGCCGTCCTGGTCGACCCGGCATCCACCAATCACGATGGGATCGTGATCGAGAGTGATGCCGAACCCTTCGACGTCACCCGTTCCAACAATCCGCATCTGACCCTGAGTTACGGACTGCACCACTGCCTCGGCGCGCCGCTGGCACGTATGGAGATGCAGGTGGGTCTCGCCGAACTGTTCAAGCGCTTCCCAGAGTTGCGGCTTGCCGGCGAGGTCGTTGTCGACGACACCAACCTCACGCAGCCGGTCACCAACCTCCCTGTCACCTGGTAGGAGGACCTCGTGCCCAAGGTGTTCTACACACAACCAGATGGCACCGAGAAGGTCATCGACGCATCGGTTGGTGACTCGGTGATGGCGACAGCAGTCCGTCACGGCGTGACCGGAATCGTCGGCCAGTGCGGCGGGACTCTGTCGTGTGCGACCTGTCACGTCTATCTCGACCCGGCCGAGATGGACAACTTCGCCGCACCGGGTGAGGACGAGGACGACATGCTCGAGTGCACGGCCTCCGACCGGGAGGACAACTCGCGACTCTCTTGTCAGCTCGTCCTGTCCGAGGGCGTCGATGTCCATGTCACCGTTCCGGACGAGCAGGTCTGAGATGACCGTCGGACCCGACCGCCGCACCGGTTCGCAGGCGCCGACCCCGCGCAGCGTGGCGGTGGTCGGCGCCTCGCACGCCGCGGTCCACTTCGCCGATCGGTTGCGCGCTGTCGGGTATACCGGTGACCTCACGCTGATCTCGCACGAGACCCACCTCCCGTACCAGCGTCCGCCGCTGTCCAAGACCATGCTCAAGGGGGAGGCCTCTGCGGATTCGGTGCTGCTGCGCGACCCCTCGTACTACGGCGACAACGGCATCGAGCTCCGCATCGGGACCCATGTCGCCGGGGTCACGCGCACCGATGGGCGGTACGCGCTCGAGATGATTCGCGAGAACTGTACGGAGACACTCTCGGTTGACCGACTGGTCCTGGCGACGGGGGCACGCGCGCGAACCCTCGACCTGCCGGGGGCGGACCATCCCGACGTCCTGGTACTCCGCGAGATGGACGACGCGCACCGTCTCCTGTCGCGGGTGGCTCAGGGCCCGGTCGCGGTGATCGGCGGAGGTTTCATCGGGCTCGAGGTCGCCGCCACCGCACGGGGTCTCGGTGCCGACGTCACGGTGATCGAGGCAGGCGATCGCCTCCTCGCGCGGGCGGTCGGGCCGTCGACGGCCGAGACCCTGCTGTCCGCCCATCGGGCGATGGCGACCGACGTCGAACTGGGCGCCGTGCCGGTCGAGATCGTCGCCGATGGTGGAGGCCTCGTCGGGGTTCGCCTCGACGACGGGCGGGTGATCCCGGCCGCAACGGTCCTGGTCGGCGTAGGGGCGAGTGCGCGTACCGAGCTCGCCGAAGAGCTGGGTCTCGACACCGACGGGGGAGTCGTCGTCGACGGCAACTGCCTCGCGTCGGACGGAGAGACACTCGCCATCGGCGACTGCACCGTTCACGTCGCCGAGAGCGGTCGGCGATTCCGACTGGAATCGGTGGACAACGCCACAGAGCAGGCGACCATCGCGGCGAACGTGATCGCCGGCACGGAGGTCCCGCCGCGCGGAACGCCGTGGTTCTGGTCGGATCAGGGCGATCAGAAGCTGCAGATCGTAGGGCTCATCGGCGGGCACTCGTCGGTGCTCATCCGGGTCGATCCCGAACGTCCCCGTCGCCGCGTCGCGCTGTACTTCGCCGACGACGCACTCGTCGCGGCCGAGTGTCTGAACGCGCCCGCCGACTTCGTCGCACTCCGGTCGGCCCTGGCCCGCGGGTTCCGTCCGTCCGCAGCGATGCTCAGCGACATGTCGATACCCCTCAAGAAGCTGCTGGCGCCGGTTCGGGCCTGACCTTCCTCGCTGCCGACCCTGCACGGCACCGATTCGCCTCCTGACGTCAGTGCGTCTGAGAGGCGAATCGCGCAGCGACCAGTGCGCCGACCTCGGCCATCGCCAGGCGCGCCCGCGCCACCGACGCGGTCTGCATCGCAAACCCATGTCCGACACCGGGATACCGCAGTTGCGCGACCTGGACTCCCGCATCGCGCAGCCGGTCACCGTACAGCTCGACGCTGTCGCGGATCGGGTCGCCGTGTCCGACGGCGATGATCGCCGCCGGGAGACCGGCCAGACTCTCGGCGATCGCCGGCGTACCGTACTCGTCGTCCTGCGACGGGTCCTCGCCCAGGTACATGTTCTTCATCCAGTCGATGTCCTCGGCGGTCAGGAACACGCTGTCGCCGAAGTCGCGCATCGACGCGGTGTCGTCGCGGCGTGCGACACCGGGATAGAACATGACCTGCTGGGCGATTGGCGGGCCACCGGTGTTCCGACTGCGCAGCGCGGTGGACGCGGCGAGCCCGCCACCGGCGCTGTCGCCGCCGACCCCGATGCGCGACGTGTCCAGGCCGAGGTCTCCTGCGCGGTGGTGGGCCCACTCGAGTGCGGCGTAAGCGTCGTCATTGCCTGCGGGATAACGATGTTCGGGAGCGAGGCGATAGTCCACGTTGATCAACACCGCACCGGTGGCATGGGCCACATCGCGCGCGAGTCGGTCGAACGAGTCGAGCGAACCCATGATCATGCCGCCGCCGTGATACCAGACGAGTGCGGGCGCACCGACGGCCGGCGCGATGTGGGGGCGGTAGATCCGCAACGGGATCGGCCCGTGTGGCCCGTCGGCGGACGCATCTTCCACCGAAGCCATGTCCGGGCCCGGTGGCCGCACTATCGATTCGAGCATCTCCCGGGTCTTCTCGACGCCGCGCTGCCATGAGGCGGGCGCACCTGCCGCGATCATCCGGTCGACGATCACGGCGACGTCCGGATCCCAGGGCGGGCCGGCGTCGTGCGGTGTACTTGCGGTCATCTCTGGTGTCACCTCGGTCATGTCGTAGAGCACGGTGTCCGGCTATTCCGCGGGCTCGGATGGGGCCGTCACGGTTCCGGTAGCTCGCCCGTCGATGTCGGTGATACGGCGCCCAGCATCACACCCGTGCTCGTCTCGCCGCCCTGACGGTGGACATTCATCAGCTCGATCAAGCGGTTGTTGTCTCCGGCGACGAGTGCGTCGACCATGTCGTCGTGCTCGGCGCACACCTTGCGGCGTACGTCGGCGTCGTACAGATAGGCCGCGTGATAGGGCATTGCCAGGTTCCAGAGCCGCCGCAACTCCGCGACCACGAGAAGTAGCGGCGACCGCTCGAAGACAGCGAAGTGGAAGGTCTGGTTGCGCAGCCGCATCTCGAGGATGTCGGCGGCCTCGGCCGCTTCCGCAACGAGGTCGCGGAGTTCGCTGATCTCGTCGAGCGCGGCGTCGTCGAGTCTGGGCAGCACGGCGAGGACCTCGCGCTCGAGCGCGGCTCGCATGAGGTAGATCTGGTCGAACTCCGATTGGTTCAGCCGCGCGACGGTGTAACCGACGTTGTGCTCGTGTTGGACAAGTCCTTCGGAGGTGAGCTGGCGGAGTCCTTCCCGGACGGGCAACCGGCTGACACCGAGGCGCTCGGCCATCAGCTCCTGCCGGATCGGTTGTCCGGGCAGCAGTTCGCCGGTGACGATCATCCGCTCGAGTTCGGCGACGACGCGAGTGGCCGCACGTGACACCGCGGGCTTGCCTGAGCCGTCGCTCATCGCGACTCGGGTCATAAGTCGCCGAACACCCCGGCGGCGCGGAGGGACGCCAACCGCTCGGCGTCGTATCCCATCGCTTCGAGGACCTCACCGGTGTGCGCGCCTCTCGCCGCTGCCGGACGTGGTGACCGGTGCCCCGCGTCGCTCAGCGAGATCGGCACGCCGACACCACGGTAGGTATCGGTCTCGAGGAACAAACCACGGTGCCGGACCTGTGCCGAGGTGAGGGCTTCGTCGATGGTGTTCACCGAGCTGGCGGGTACCCCGGCGGCTTCGAGGCGGGCGGCGAGGTCGGCGCGATCGTACTCGGCGATGCGCTCTCCCAGTGTGGCAGCGAGGATCTCGCGGTGGGCGTAGCGGTCCTTGTTCGAGGCGAAGCGGGGATCGTCGGCGAGGTGCGAGATGCCGAGTGTGTCGACCAGAGAACGGAACTGGCGGTCGTTGGCGGCGCTGACGAAGAAGTCGCCGTCGCGGGCGGGAAAGACCTGGTAGGGCGCGACAGTGGGGTGGAAGTCCCCGGTGCGTTGTGGAATCCGGCCGCTGGCGACCCAGTTGGCGGCGTGGGGATGGAGGATGGAGATGACCGAGTCGAGGAGCGTCATGTCGACCAGTTGTCCGCGTCCGCTGCGTTCGCGCGCGAGGAGCGCCAGCAGGATGCCGCTCACCGCCATGTTCGCCGCGACGATGTCCACGATGGGGACTCCGACGCGCAGCGGGGTGCCGTCGGGGTAGCCGTTGATGCTCATCAAACCCCCGAACGACTGGAGTACCGCATCATAGCCGGGTAGCCCGCCCATCGGTCCGTCGACACCGAAGCCGGTGATGCGGCAATACACCAGCCCGGGATGCCGCTCGGCGAGGACCGTCTCGTAATCGAAACCCCAGCGGGCCATGGTGCCCGCCTTGAAGTTCTCGATCACCACGTCGGCACCCGCGAGAAGGTCGGCGAGGACCGCGCGTCCCTCGTCGGTCCGCAGATCCAGGCAGATGTTCTCTTTGCTGTGGTTCAGGCTGTTGTAATACGCGCTGCTGGTGTCGTCGTCGACGAACGGCGGCCCCCAGCCACGGGTCTCGTCCCCGCTCGGGGCCTCGACCTTGATCACCTCGGCACCGTGGTCGGCGAGGGTCTGCGCGCAGAAGGGCCCGGCGAGCACCCGGCTCAGATCGAGGACGCGGACGCCGGTCAGTACGCCGTTGCCCTCGGCAGTGTCGGCGGCCCGCCATGCGGCCCGCGGGTTCACCGCGGGCGTCGGCTCGGGTGCGGTGTCGTCGCCGACCGAAATCATCGTGCTCACTGCGAAGTCCGTTCTGTCGATGGTTGCTCGATACCCGAAGTCGTTGCGGTGGCGGTGATCAGGTCCCATGGGTCGGAACCGTCGTCGAGGATTTGTGCGGCGATCACGTCCGCCCATTCCCGCTCGGTGCCGTAGCGGTCGCGCCATGCCCACAACGCCGTGGTCGAACGTCCCAGCGGATGCTCCGAGGTGAAGCCGATGGCACCGTGGATCTGATGCCCCGCCGCAGCGACCTCGTGGCTGTAGAGCGACGTGACGACTTTCGCAGCCGCAGTGGCACTTCGCGCGGAACGCCGGTCACTCGACGCCCCCGCGGCGGCCCGACGGCACGCGATCTCCATCATGGTCGTCGATGCGGCCATCGAAGCGAGTCGTTGCTGGATCGCCTGGAACTTGGTCAGCGGTCTGCCGAACTGGACTCGCTCGGAGGCGTATTGCACGGTCCGGTCACGGACGGTGCCGGCAGCGGCCGCCAACGCGGCGGCATAGACGAGCGCACCGCGCTGTCGCAGATCGGCGGTGGTGACCGGGCACTCCGCAATCGTCGCCGGGACAGAGTCCAGGGTGACAGTGCCGATCGAGGCGCCCAGGAGATCGCTGCCCGCGGTGATCGACACGCCGTCGTCGGCCAGCGAGATGGTCGCCACGCGGCCAGCAGAGTTCTCGGTCTCGGGGAGAAGGATGACGAGCGATGACGCCGCGGACACGTGCACGACGTCGCGGACGGTGCCGGTCACGCACGGTTGCTCGCCGGATTCATCGACGACGAAGCCGGCGTCGGATGTGCCGATCGTCGCGGTGCCCTGACCGAGGTCGTGTCCGGTCGTTCCGGACAGCCACGCGGCGAGCATCGCGTGTTCGATGAACGGGACGAGTGCGCCGCTCCCGATCACCGTGGACAGCACCGCGATCGCGTCGGAGGTGTCGCAACCGTGGCCGCCGGCCTCGGTCGGGACGTCCACCGAGGTGAAGCCTGCCTCGACGAGCGCAGCCCAGAGCGCGTCCGACACCCCCTGAGCGGGGGTCTCGGTGTCGGTGTCGATGCGGTCGAGCATCGAGCGGGTCGCGGCGATCAACTCATCGGCCAGGTCGCTCATCGGATCCCCAATCCGCGCGCGACGATTCCGCGCAAGATCTCGTTCGTTCCACCACGCAGGGTGAAAGCCGGTGTGTGTAGGACGCTTTGCGCGAGCAGGCGCTCGGTGGGGGTGCCTCCGTCGCGGCGGGCAATGGTTCCGGAGGAGCTGCGGATCGCGTTGACAAGATCGCCCTCGAAGGTGGAGCCGAGGTCCTTGACCATCGCTGCGAGGACATCCGGCTTGCCCCCCGCCGACAGCTCGTCGGCGACCTGCAGCGACATTCCGCGCAGTGCCCACGCTACGGCCGTGAGCGTTCCGAGTGTCGTGCGTTGCTCGGGTGTGGCGCCATGTGCACGCAGTTGGCCGGCCCAGGCACGGAGCAGGGGCATCGTGCTCAGGTACCGCTCCGGTCCGGAACGCTCGAAGGCGAGTTCGCCCATGACCTGGGCCCAACCGCGGCCGCGTGCGCCGAGCAGCGCCGACTTGTCGACGATTGCGTCGTGGAAAATGACCTCGTTGAAATGCGCCTGTCCGTCGATGCTCCGGATGGGCCGGATCTCGATGTCCGGGTGCGGGAGGTCCACCAGGAGCTGGGACAGCCCCTGGTGGCGATCCCCAGGGACGCCGTCGGTTCGTGCCAGGAGCACCATGGCGTGCGCGAGGTGGGCGCCGGTGGTCCAGACCTTGGTGCCGCTGATCGTCCAGGTGTCACCATTGTCGACGGCGCGCGTGCGAACGGCAGCCAGGTCGGAGCCGGCATCGGGCTCACTCATGCCGATGGCGAAAAAGGTGGTGCCGGCTGCTATCCCGGGCAGGTACCGCCGCTTCTGCTCCTCGGTCCCGTTCGCGAGGATGCCCGGTGCCATCTGGCGGTCGGCGATCCAATGGGCGGCCACCGGGGCCCCGTGCGCGAGCAGCTCCTCGGTGACGACGAAACGTTCGACTGGCGTGCCGCCGTGGCCACCGTATTCGGACGGAACGGTCATGCCGACCCACCCGCGCTCGCCCAGACGGCTGCTGAAGCCAGGATCGAATCCGGTCATCCAGCTGTCGACATCGGGGACGAAACCGCCACTCTCGATCTCGTCGCGGAGGAATGCGCGGACCTCGGACCGGAGTGGCTCGAGGTCGTCGCCGGTCACCGAGCGCCGCGGCGCGGAGGTTGTCGTCACCGGTTCGGGCCCCGCGAGGACCAGGCCTGCTGTCCTTTTCGGGACATCGACCACATCTGCACGCCGCGTTCGATCTCCAGGGCCGACGACCAGCTGACCGCCGGTGGACCGAGCTCGAGCCGGGCACTGGTCATGATCCGACGGGTGAGCTCGGGATCGCGCGCAGCCGGGCCGGTCAGCCCGTCGACGAGTGCGGGCAGTTCCTCGGCGGGGACGGCGGCGTGTGCGAGACCTTTCGCGACCGCCTCGGCGCCGGTGAGGCTCTGTCCGCAGGCGGCCATGGCGATCGTCGTCGACCAGCCCACCGCCCGCCCGAGCAGGGACAGGTGACCGCCGCCGGGATGGATGCTGCGCGCGAGGAACCCGCTGTCGAGGATTGCGTCCGGTGTGGTGACGAGGACGTCGGTGGCCATGGCCAAGTTCAGTCCGGCACCGACTGCGCCGCCGACCACCACGGAGATGGTCGGCACGGGTAGCGACCCGACTCGCACGAACGCGCCGTAGACGGCCGACGTCCGTGAGACCGCCTCCGGCGAGGCCGGATCGGACGACGAGGTCGCCAGGTCGCGGGTGTCGGCGCCGCTGCAGAAGTACGGACCCGCGGCGTCGACGATCACGGCTCCGATCGTCGGATCGTCGGTCACCCGGTCGCAGAACTCATCGATCGCCGCCGCCATGGTGAGGCTGATCGCGTTCTTGCGTCGCGGGTTGTCGAGCGTCAGACGCGCCACCCCGTCCGTGAAAGTGGTTATGACAGAGGGCTGTTCAGGATCGCCAACGGCCTCGGAGGTGGCTGGTGCGGAAGTCATGGCGCCGACTCTACAATATTGGATACAAAAAGACATCCAATCTGTCGGGACTGTCTCCTGCCCGTCCGCTGAATGGGACGACCTCGAGCAGATGTTGCCTGCGTCACTAGTGTCTCGGTTCGAGCGCGACGCGCGTGGGCCGTTCGCCGCACGCGTCCGAGGCCACGACGATGGGAATTGGAATGACGTGTAGATCTCTGCCCGGTGCTGCGACCTGTTCTGGAAACGTCTGCGAAAAGCTCTGTCGGGCATGACGTATTCCGATCCTTCGCTCGTGGCGCCGGCTATCGCCGCTGCCGGAGCTCGAGTCATCGAACCCCGTCGGGTCGCCACCGGATTCTCGTGGCCGGAGTGTCCCCGCTGGCACGACGACACCTTGTGGTTTTCCGACATGTACACCGCCACGCTGAAGACCGTCGACAGTTCCGGGAACGTGCGAACTGCGGTCGATGCGACGGGGCGCCGGACTCCTGACGGTGTCCCCGTCGTCCTCGGAGGCTTCGGGTGGCTTCCGGATGGCAGGCTGATCGTCGTCTCCATGCACGAGCGACTGGTCCTGGTGCACGGCGGACGCGACCCGGATGACCTGGAGGTGTACGCCGACATCGCGCCGTTCTGCCCGTCGGCGGCAAACGACATGGTCGTCGACGCCGACGGCCGTGCGTATGTCACGCAGCTCGGATTCGACATCTTCACCGAGAACCCTCAGGTGGCCTCGTCGCCGTTGGTTGTCGTCGAGCCGGACGGTTCGTCACACGCCGCCGACGCCGTCGGACCTCTCCAGTGCGCCAACGGGATCGGGATCAGCTCGGATGGTTCGCAGGTGTATGCGGCCGAGGTGCTGCGTTCGCGGATCATCATGATGGACCGGTCGTCCGACGGCAGTCTCAGCGCACCGGAGGAGTTCGCGGGGTGTCCGTTCCTACCGGACGGAATCGCGCTGGACGAGGAAGGCGGCGTGTGGGCGGCGCTACCCGGCGGAGGCCACGTCGTGCGGGTGACCCGAGACGGCATGACCGACGCCGTACCGATCCCGCTCTCGGTCGGGTCGACCGCCGCATGCGTTCTGGGTGGCCCCGAACGATCGACGCTCTACGTCATGGTGGGCGTCGAGGTCTACGACTTCGAGAAGTCGGCCCGCGAGAAGTTGGGGTCCATCTGGACGGCCGAGGTCCCGTATCGCGGCGGCGCCACACGCCCATGACGTCGCCTCGACGCCACAACCGAACGACCATCGAAGAGAGGATCACGATGAAGAGACTCGAAGGAAAAGTTGCCATCGTCACGGGTGCGGGACGAGTGGGCAACATCGGACTCGCGGTGTGCGAAGCGTTTTTACGCGAGGGGTGCACGGGGGTCGTCGGAACCGACTTCCGTACCGACGAAGCCGACCAGATCAACGAGCGGATCAGCGCAGAGTTCGGCGAGGGACGATTCCTGCTGCTGCAGCACGACGTCACCTCAGCGGAGGGTTGGGCGACGGTCGTCGATGCGACGGTCCGAGAGTTCGGAGTCATCGACGTTCTCGTCAACAATGCGGGGATCTCGGTCCACGGCGGGGTCGCCAGCAGCAGCCTCGAGGACATCCGCAAGGTGATGGCGGTCAACCACGACGCGCTGCTGCTCGGTATGCAGGCGTGCCTCGAGCAGCTGCTCACCGCGCACGAGCGCTTCGCCGGCGGCGGCGTGGTCATCAACAACCTGTCGATGTCGTCGTACATGTCCAATCCGAACAATCTCGCCTATTCGGTGTCGAAAGCGGCTGGACGAATGCTCACGATCTGTGCCGCAGATGAGTTGGGCCCGCAGCGGGTTCGCGTCAACTCGGTCCATCCGGGTCTGACGATGACGCCGTTGATCGAAGAAGCGCTCGTCGAGTATGTGGACAGCGGTCTGTGGTCAGATCGGGACGCAGCCGAGGCCGCGATCTCGAGCGCCGCACCTCTGAACACGAGCAGCCGGCCCGAGGACACTGCACACGCATTCGTCTATCTGGCTTCCGAGGAAGCTCGCTTCGTCACCGGAGCCTCGCTCTACCACGACGGTGGGATCGGTCGCCGTTATTGATCGGTGGTCACTCTCGCGAGCATCGTCGGTGTGCGAGGGCAGGCCGCATCACACTCATATCGGTCGCAGGACAGTGGCCGGCAAGGATGGAAACCACATGTTTGATCTCACCGGACGGGTCGCGTTCGTCAGCGGCGCGGGACAGAGCGTTGGCGAAGGAATCGCAAGAGTTCTCGCCAGGCAGGGCGCGTCCGTCATCGTCAACGATCTGTTCGAAGATCGTGCCGAGAAGGTCGCGGCGGCGATCGTCGAGGAGGGCAACCGGGCGGTCGCCGCGGCGTTCGACGTGACCGACTTCGACGCCACGCGCGACAGCATCCACGCCGCCGAGACCGAACTCGGCGGTCAGGTGAACATCGTGGTGAACAATGCCGGCGTCGCCGAGGGGCGGATCATCAAACCGTTCCGCGATCTGTCGCCGGAGGACTGGCGGGCGCCCATCGACCTCAACATCTTCGGCGCGATGAACTGCATCAAGGTTGTGCTGGACGGTATGTGTGACACCGGCTGGGGGCGAATCGTGCAGATCTCGTCCGGCTCGGCGCGCACCGGTCAGAACATCAACCAGACCATGTATGCGACAGGCAAGAGTGGAATCGAGGGTTTCATCCGCCACCTCGCGGCCGAGACGGGACAGTACGGGATCACCGCGAACATCGTCGCGCTCGGCCATCAGAAGAACCTCGAATCAAAGATGTCGCCGGAGGCGATCAAGCGAATCCTGGAGACCATCCCGATCGGCAGACTCGGTGACCCGGACGAGGTCGGAGCGTTCTGTGCGTACCTCGCCTCCGACGAGGCCGGCGGCATCACCGGCCAGACCCTCGACTTCAACGGCGGGTCGCAGACGCGATGAGCGACGGCGCGGTCACTCTCTCGCTCACCGCGATCCGGGTCGGCGACCTGGCGCGGTCGGTCGAGTTCTACACCAGGGGACTGGGCTTCGAGCTGGTCCAAGAATTCAGCACGAGCTCGTTCACCGCGGTCATCGTCCGCGCCGGCTCCGCGGGCCTCGAACTCATCCTGCCCGCCGACGCCACGGCGTCCTCGGCCACCGATCACGGTGACATGCTGCGCAAGTTCGTCCTGAACACCGACGACCCGGCGGCGATCATGCGCCAGGCCTGCGGAATCGGCGGCAGGGTGATCGCCGAGGCCACCGAGTACCCCGAGTACGGGATGACGATCGGGGTGATCGCCGACCCGGACGGATACGAACTGGAGTTCGTCGGGCCAGTACAACCCGCCGCGTGATACGGACCGCTGAGCGGGAACGGAACGGAATGGGTCACCACCCGGCCATTAGCGTGGCCGCTGCCGGTGGCGACCAGGAGCGCCGGCGCGAGATCGACATCCGCGCACGCCGGGACGGCCGGCGCGGCGCCAGAACACGGAGTGCGCAATGACTTGGAACAGCAGTTACGACGTGGTCGTCATCGGTTCGGGCGGGGCCGCACTGGCCGGCGCGCTCGCGGCGACGTCGCGCGGACTGACGGTGTGTGTGGTGGAGAAGTCGGACCGGTTCGGCGGAACCTCGGCCTACTCGGGCGGGAGCGTGTGGTTGCCCGGCAACCATGTCCTCGCCCGCGACGGCGTTGACGACTCGGTGGACAACGGGCTCACCTACTTCCGTAACACCGTCGGCGACCGGACCGATCCCGACGTGCAGCGCACGTTCATCGAGACCGGACCGGTGGTTGCCGAGTTCCTCGAGAACGAGATCGGGATCCCGCTCGAACACCGGCCGTTTCCCGACTACTACGCGGCGCCGGGCCGAAAGGACTACGGGCGGAGCATCTTCGCCAAACCGATCACGGCCGACGAGGTGGGGGCTCGACTCCACGACATCCGCCCGATGGTCCCCGCCGATCAGTTCGGCATCGAGATGGACCGAACCGTACTCGACGGTGGGCAGGCCTGGATCGCACGGATGTTGCTGGCCCTCGACGGATCCGGACGCGCCGAGCTCCACAAGGAGACCGCCGCCGAGTCACTGGTCTCCGACGAGTCCGGACGGGTCACCGGCGTTGTGGTTCGCGGTGCGAACGGCGAACGGAGGATCCAGGCGCGGGGCGGGGTCCTCCTCGCGGCCGGTGGCTTCGAACGCAACGCCGAGCTGCGACACGACCTCCAGCAGATGCCCTCGTCGGAGTGGACGTCCTCGCACCCGGACACGGGATCGGGCGACGCCCTCGCGATGCTCCGGACCGTCGACGCGGCACTGGATCTGCTCGACCAGTCGTGGTGGTGCCCGGCAACTCTCTTCCCGAACGGCCACGCGGTGTTCACGCTCGGCTTGCGCGCGGGGATCGTCGTCGACGAGACGGGCAGCCGTTTTGCGAACGAACTGCTCCCGTACGACCAGATGGGCCGTGCGATGCGCGACCGGATGCTGGCCGGAAAGGGCGACGGGTTCTGGTACATCTTCGACGACCGGTCCGGCGACGACCTCCCGGCGATCTGTGCGCCGTCCCCGGACCGAGCGGAGATGACCGAGGCCGGCCTGTGGCACACCGCATCATCGATCGACGACCTGGCGTCCGCGATCGGGATCGACGCCGCGGCGCTCACCGCAACGGTGGAGCGCTTCAACGAGCTGGCGGCGCGGGGCAGCGACGACGACTTCCAGCGTGGCGAGGACCCATACGGCCGGTTCTTCCTCGGCGCACAGACGGCGGACCAATGCCTGGTCGCCCTGGACGGATCTCGCTTCCACGCGGTTCGGATGGTGCTCGGTGATCTCGGTACGAAGGGCGGGGCGGTGATCACCGGGGACGGTGCGGTGCTCCGGTCCGACCACGACGGCGTGGTACCCGGACTGTATGCGGCCGGCAACTCCACGGCGTCGATCTCGGGAGAGGTCTATCCGGGTCCGGGGACGCCACTCGGCTCCGGGATGGTCATGGCCTACCGTGCCGTCGCGGACATGGCGGCGCAACTCGCCGGCGCGAAACCGCGGCCGGACCAGCCTGACGTCGGAGGGGCGAGAGAGTCGGGGACCCTGGTCTGATGAGAACTCCGGGCCGTGGTGCAGGCAGCGAACGCGCACCACGGCCCGGAGTCGTGTCCAGGGGCTTCGCAACTCACATGTGAGCGCCGCCGTCGACGCGGATCTCGGTTCCGCTGATGTACGCCCCGTCATCGGAAGCGACCATTGCGATGACGCCGGCGACCCGGTCAGGGCCTGCCATTCCGGGGATGCGTACCGGGTCGGAGTCCGACGGGGCCACCGCGACCACCGGCTGGAGCTTCGCGAACAACGACGGGTCGGAGTCCTCCGGAAGGCCGGGCGCCGCCGTCATACTCGTCGAGATGCCGCCGGGAGTGATCGAGACAGCACGGACGCCCTGCTTGGCGAACTCGAGCGCGATGGTGTGCGTCATCGACTGGATGCCGCCCTTGCTGGCCGCATACGCGGCCATGTACGGGTGCGCAAAGCCGGCGGAGGTCGAGCTGAAGTTGACGATCACGCCGCGGCCGGATTCGATCAGCGCCGGCAGCGACTCCCGGATCATCAGAAAGGTTCCGGTCAGGTTGATGCGGATGATCTGATCCCACTCCTCCAGCGTGACCTGCTCGGTGTGTCCACTGCGGAGGATTCCGGCGGCGTTCACCAACACGTCGAGTCCGCCGAGGTGTTCGACGGCGAAAGCGACGCCGCCCCGTACCGAATCCTCGTCGCCGATGTCGATGGCATGCGCGACGAATTGGTCGGGTTTCGCGACGTCGGCTGCGGCCCGCGCGGTTGCGGCGAGTCCGTCGCTGGAGACGTCGGCCCCGATCACGGTGGCTCCCTCGGACAGCAGCCGCAGAGCGGTGGCCCTGCCTATCCCCGAACCCGCGCCCGTGACAAGGGTCCGTCGGCCGTCGAATCGATTCATCCGTTCCTCCTTCTCGTCGCCCTGTCCGGTGCACGAGGGCTCTGGGCCTCGATCGTGCCGCGAGGGGAAGGGTGAGTCGCCCACGTCTCCCACTCGGTGGGCGGTGACGGCGGTGGGAACCCGTGTCGGATCAATGATCGGCGAGATCGGCGGCGACGCAGCGGTCCCAGATCTCGCGCGCTGCGATCCGGACCGGGCCCAGAAGTTTGCGATGATCTATCGCTCCCACCGGACCGCAGATGGACAGGCCCGCCATGTTGCCGTAGATGTGGTCGGGCGGGCCGATCGACACACCGACGCAAGCGATCCCCGGGAAAGCCTCGCCCCGATCGAACGCGCCACCACGGTCACGGATCTGTGCCAGCTCGCTGTCGAATCGCGATGCCGTTGTGATGCTGAGCGCGGTGCGGCGGACGAGCCCACCGTCCTCGTCCGTGTGTAGACCTCTCGGTGAGATGCGTCGCGGCGAGATGTCCGCGTAGGCGAGGACCACCTTGCCGAGCGCGGTCAGGTGCGCTGGGATGCGTTGGCCCACGGCGGTGGGGGTAGGGCCCGACAGTCGTCCGTTGACTTTTGCGAGGTAGACCGTGTCGCCGCCGTCGACGACGCCGAGTTGCATGGTGTAACCGGTTCGACGGGCGAACGCGGCCATCACGGGGCGGGCACCCTGGAGGAGCCGGTTCTGATTCAGCGCCGCCTGACCGAGCTCGTACGCTTTGACGCCGAGTTCGTAGGTCTGATCCGGCGAACGTGCCAACCATCCGGCGCCGGCGAGTTGCTCGAGCAGACGATGCACCGACGATCGGGGCAACTTGGTCCGAGCGGTGACCTGCGCAAGGGTCAAGGGCCCGGTCCCGTTGAAGGCTTCGAGCACCGTCGACACCCTGTCCACCACGGAAATGGGGGCGTCGCCCGTCTGTGTCGTTCTCACCTGACCTCCTCGTGTGACACCGATCACGATACCCTCGCGCCGTCGGCCGCCGTGCCACCGTCGGCCGCCGTCAGGCCCCGCAGAACTGCGACACCAACCGTTCCAGGCGACGCGACCTCCTGTCGCCTCGTGCTCCCGGCCAGCGGAACGAGCCCCCCGCCGGAGCCTGTCCACCTGCTTATCCTTCGCGGAATGTCCGTGCGGTCGCGGCACGGTCACGCCCGACACTGCGGCCGCGATCCCGCTCGAGAACCCATGAGGAGGTCCATGTCCAGCGATGCGATCGCCGACGCCGAGGTGGTGACGCTGCCGGCAACCGGAGCGACCACCGAAGGAGGTCGTGGTCGACGTGTCCGCGTGGTCGAGGTCATCGACGAGACCGCCGACGCCCGGTCGATCGTGGTGCGCCCCCGGCCCGAGAACGCAGACGAGTTCGATTATGCCCCTGGTCAATTCCTGACGGTTCGGGTACCCGACGTCGGTACGGGCAGCGCGCGGTGTTACTCGCTGGCGAGTTCGCCGCACGCCGACACCGACGCGAAATTCACGGTGAAGCGGGTCCTCGGCGGGCACGGCTCCAATTGGATCTTTGACACCGTCGGAGTGGGAGACGAGCTCGAGGTCCTCCCGCCCGCAGGCACCTTCGGTCCGCGCTCCCTGACGGGACCGGTGGTGCTGGTCGCCGGCGGCAGTGGCATCACGCCGGTCATCTCCATCGCCAAGTCGTTGCTCTCGAGCGGATCCGGTCACGTCTTCCTCGTCTACGCGAATCGCGACGAGCAGTCGGTGATCTTCGCTGCCGAACTCCGCTCGCTGACCGAGCGGTTCGCCACGCGACTGACCGTGGTCCACATGCTGGAGTCGGTCCAGGGATATCCGACCCGGGAGGGGCTGTCGGCGTTGTTGCGGCCGATGACCGATCGCAACGTCTACATCTGTGGACCCACTCCGCTGATGGATCTCGCCGTGGAGGTGTGTGCGGAGGTCGGCTTCCCGCACGACCACGTCCACACCGAACGATTCGTGTCGTTGCACGGCAACCCGTTCGACAACGTCGAGTCGCCGGACACCACTGCCGCCGACGCCGGTGATGTTGTCTGCACGGTCGAGGTGGAACTCGACGGCGAACGGCGCACCGTCGAATGGAAGGCACGGCAGAAGCTGCTCGATGCGCTGCTCGAGGCCGGCCTCGACGCTCCCTACTCCTGCCGGGAGGGCGCCTGCAGCGCCTGTGTCTGCGTCCTGAAAACGGGCGAGGTGACCATGGCGCACAACGAGATACTGGCCCAGGAAGACGTGGCGGACGGGTATGTCCTCGCGTGTCAGGCCGAGCCGGTCAGCGAGGTCATCGAGATCGAGTACTGAAGCCTGCCGCCTGGGTTCGGAATCCCCTTCCCATTCGATGGGAGACGCACGTCACAAGTGGACCTCGGGTTGCCAAGCTGAGCACACCGCGATGCAGCGACGGACGTCGCCAGAATCCGATCAGGAGGCCCAGTGAGTTCCACCACCGAAATCAACGACGAGGTAAGGGTCATCGATGCCGGAGTGCCGCCGGAGCGTTTCGCGCGCGGCTGGCACTGCCTCGGGTTGGTGCGTGACTTCGCCGACGGCCGGCCTCACCAGGTCTCCGCCTTCGGTACCGAACTCGTCGTGTTCGCAGGCGAAGACGGCACCATCAACGTCCTCGATGCGTTCTGCCGGCACATGGGTGGAAACCTGGCGCAGGGAACCGTCAAGGGCAACACCATCGCCTGCCCGTTCCACGACTGGCGGTGGCGCGGCGACGGCAAGTGCGCGGCCATCCCGTACGCCAAGCGGGTTCCGCCGATCGCCCGCACCCGGTCGTGGCACACCTCGGAGGTCAGCGGACAGCTGTTCGTCTGGCACGATCCGCAGAACAGCAAGCCGCCGGCCGAGCTCGCGATTCCCGAGATCCCGACGTACGGCGATCCGGGATGGACGGACTGGGTCTGGAACTCGATCGAGGTCACCGGGTCGCACTGTCGGGAGATCGTCGACAACGTCGTCGACATGGCCCACTTCTTCTATGTCCACTACGGAATGCCGACGTACTTCCGGAACGTGTTCGAGGGACACACGGCGACGCAGTCGATGCGGACGCGGCCCCGTCCGGATGCGGCGGGGGTCAGTCAGAGCACGAACTACAGCACCGAAAGCCAGTCGGACGCCACCTATTACGGGCCGTCCTACATGATCGACAAGCTGTGGAGCGGTGGTCGGGACCACGAGGACGGGCCGAACATCTACCTCATCAACTGTCACTACCCGATCTCGGCGACCTCGTTCCGGCTCCAGTACGGCGTCATCGTCGAGAAGCCCGCCGGACTCCCCGATGAGCAGGCGGAGCAGATCGCCCAGGCGGTGGCCAAGGGTGTCGCCATCGGCTTCGAGCAGGACGTGCACATCTGGAAGAACAAGTCTCGGATCGACAATCCGCTCCTCTGCGAGGAGGACGGACCGGTCTACCAGCTCCGCCGCTGGTACGAGCAGTTCTATGTCGACGTCGACGACGTGGCCCCGGAGATGGTCAACCGCTTCGAATACGAGATCGACACCGAGCGCGCTTTGCAGTCGTGGCAGGCAGAGGTCGACGACAATCTCGCAGCCGGGCGCAGCGCGTTCGCGCCGAACCTGACGTCCGCCACAGCGGACTCGACATCCTGACCGCCTCGCGCGGTTGACCTGACACCCACCAGGAGAACAACATGAGCTACGAAGTCCTCGACAAGATCGTCGACGCGGCTGACGAATTGCGTGCCGGCGCGGCTGAATCGGAGAACCTCGGTCGGCTGTCCGACGATGTCGCCAAAGGTCTCAAGCGGTCCGGGATCATCCGACTGCTGCAGCGCCAGAAGTACGACGGGTACGAAGCCCACCCGAGAGAATTCGCTGAGACCGTGATGAAGACGGGGAGCATCTACGGCTCGGCCGGCTGGGTCGGCGGCATCGTCGGTGTGCACCCCTGGCAGTTGGCCTTCGCCGACCCCAAGGTTCAGGACGAGGTCCTCGGCGGAGACTCCGACACATGGCAGGCGTCGCCGTACATGCCCGGCGGCGTCGCCATCCCGGTCGAGGGCGGGTATCGCATGACCGGGCGGTGGCAGTTCTCGTCGGGAACCGACCACTGTGACTGGATCTTTCTGGGCGCCATGGTAGGTGGCGACGACGGCAAGCCCCTGATGCCCCCGACCGGGCTGCACGTCATCCTGCCGCGGTCGGACTACCAGATCATCGACGACTCGTGGGACGTCGTCGGCCTGCGCGGGACCGGAAGCAAGGACATCGTGGTGACCGATGCGTTCATCCCGGACTACCGGGTGATGAAGTCGCAGGAAGTCATCGACGGCACCGCGGCCAAGGAGTACGGCGTCACCGAGACCCTGTACAAGATGCCGTGGTCGACGATGTTCCCACTCGGTATCACCTCGGCGACCATCGGTATCTGCGAGGGTGTGCTCGCCGCCGGAATCGACTACCAGCGCGAGCGAGTGAACGCGAACGGCACCAAGATCAAAGACGACCCCTACGTACTGCACGCACTGGGTGAAGCCGCTGCGGAGATCGATGCAGCCCGGCAACAGCTGTTGAGCAACGTCGATCGGGTCTGGGACCTCGTCGACTCCGGGCGGGACGTCGACTTCGAGACCCGGGCAGCCGTGCGACGCAACCAGGTTCGCTCGGCATGGCGTGCCGTGCGGGCCGCCGATGACGTGTTCGATCGTTCCGGCGGAAACGCTCTTCGGATGGACAATCCGCTACAGCGTTTCTGGCGCGACGCCCATGCTGGTCTGCACCATGCGATCCATGTGACCAGCACGACGTATCACGCATCGGCGTTGTCGTCACTCGGAGTCGAGGTCCCTGCCGGGCCGCTTCGAGTTCTGATCTGAGCCGGACGAGTCGAGGACAGGACGTTATGACTGAGATCAAAGGCCTTGGGTACGTGCGGGTGTTGGCCACCGACATCGATCGCTGGCGGGAATTGGGGTACGAAGTACTGGGTTTCGCCCCCGGCTCGGGTCCTGAGAAGGACGCGTTGCACTTCCGGATGGACGAGCGGCCGTCGCGGATCACCGTCGAGCACGCTGATGTCAACCGTGTCAGTGCGGTGGGTTGGGAGGTCCGTGACCACCTCTCCCTGCAGCGGTTGATGTCCACGCTGGACACCGAGGGCATCGAGTACGCGCCGATGTCGCCGGACCTCTGTGATGCCCGCAAGATCGAAGCCGGCATCTCGTTGAAGGACCCGGGCGGCACGCCGCTGGAGATGTTCCACGGGCCGGCTCTCGATCACAGCCCGGTGATCACGAAATACGGCCAGAAGTTCGTGACGGGCCAACAGGGTCTGGGGCACGTGGTCATGCCGACCACGAACTTCGACGAGTCCTATCTCTTCTACACCGAGACGCTGGGTTTCCTTCCGCGCGGTGCTTTCCGGATGCCGTCGCCTCCCGGCGCCGGCCCGTTGCGCATTCGCTTCCTCGGCATCAATCAGCGCCATCACAGCCTGGCGATCATGCCGAGTCTCGAGGGCCGTGATCCCGGTCTGATCCACGTCATGGTGGAGGTGGACGAACTCGACGCCGTCGGGCGCGCCTACGACCAGGTGATGTCGCGCGACTTCCCGGTGTCCTCGACGCTCGGGCGGCACACCAACGACAAGATGGTGTCCTTCTACGTCCGCGTTCCGGGTGGTTGGGACATCGAGTACGGCACCGGCGGGAAGCTCGTCGACGAGAGTTACTACACCGCAGAAGAGATCACGGCAGACAGCTACTGGGGTCATGAGTGGATGTGGGCGCGCGAGGCGAAGGCGGCGGCACGCAGAGCGGCCCAGAAAGAGGAAGCGGCCCAGGAAGAGGAAGTGGCATCGTGACGATCAGGCACTTCGATCACGATGTGGTGGTCATCGGCGCAGGGCTCTCCGGTCTCTACGCGGTGTACAAGCTCCGCGCTCAGGGCCTGACCGTCCACGGGTTCGAGTCCGCCGAGGGCGTGGGCGGAACGTGGTATCACAATCGCTATCCGGGCGCGCGGTGTGACGTCGAGAGCATCGACTATTCGTACTCGTTCGACGACGATCTGCAGCAGGAGTGGACCTGGTCGGAACGATTCGCCACGCAGTCCGAGATCCTGGCGTACCTCGAGCATGTCGCCGACCGGTTCGATCTGCGCAAGCACTACGACTTCTTGACCCGGGTCACCTCGACCGTCTACGACGAGGACACCGCCCGGTGGACGATCTCCACCGACACCGGGGTGACCACGAGCGCGCGCTTCGTCGTCATGGCGACGGGGGTCTTGTCGGCGACCAACCGGCCCGACATCCCCGGACGAGACCTCTTCGAGGGGGAGAACTACCACACCGGCGAATGGCCGCACCATGAAGTCGTTTTCAGCGGCAAACGTGTCGGTGTCATCGGCACCGGGTCCTCGGGCATCCAGTCGATCCCGGTGATCGCGGAGACGGCCGAGCAGGTGGTGGTCTTCCAGCGTAGCCCGAACTATTCGATTCCAGCCGGCAACCGGCCACTCACCGACGACATGATCGCCGAGGTCAAGGCGAATTACGCCGAGCGCAGGCGGTTGTCCCGGGAGAGTGGCGGCGGTACCCCGAACGCCCCGTACCCGAAGGGCGCGATGGAGGTCGACGAGGCCGAACGCAAACGCGTCTACGACGAGTGGTGGCACCGCGGCGGCTATCTGTTCGCCAAGGCATTCCCCGATCAGACGATCAGCCGGGAGGCCAATGACACCGCCCGTGAGTACGTCGAGGCGAAGATCCGGGAGATCGTGAAGGACCCGGCGGTCGCCGACCTGCTCATCCCCACCGACCACCCCATCGGAACCAAGCGGATCGTCACCGACAGCGGCTACTTCGAGACCTTCAACCGCGACAACGTGACCCTGGTGAACCTGCGTGCCACCCCGATCGAGGAGATCACTCCCGGTGGGGTCCGCACCACCGAGCAGGAGTACCCGCTCGACATGCTCGTCTACGCCACCGGTTTCGATGCGATGACCGGTTCGCTGTCCCGCATCGACATCCGTGGTCGGGCCGGAAGGACCATGGTCGAAGAGTGGGCGGCCGGGCCGCGCACCTACCTCGGGCTCGCCGTCAACGGGTTCCCGAACATGTTCTTCGTGACCGGTGCCGGAAGCCCGAGTGTGCTGGCGAACATGGTGCTCGGCGCCGAGCAACACATCGACTGGATCGCAGCGTGTATCGCCCACGTCGATGGACACAACGCGGCGACGATCGAGGCGGAGAAGGAAGCCGTCGACAGTTGGGTCGCGGAGTGCAACGCCAAGGCTGCCGGGACACTCTTCCCCACCGCGAACTCGTGGTACATGGGCGCGAACATCGAGGGCAAGCCCCGCGTGTTCATGCCCTACATCGGTGGATTCGGCAACTACGGGAAGATCTGCGCCGAAGTCGCGGATGCCGGTTACAAGGGCTTCGCGATCTCGTGAGAAGGGAAGTGCTGCAGCATGTCTGAACGCAGGACCGATCTACATCCCGATGTCGAGGCGATGCTGTCGGCGCTGGAGGCCGGGTTCCCGGACGTGACCGAACACGATCCCGCCGAACTGCGTGACATCATCGTGTCCCGGCGGGCGCCGTTGTCACGACTACCCGACATGGCGGTCGCCCGTGACGTCGCGATCGACGGACCCGATGGCGACCGTCTCGGAGTGCGAATCTACGTCCCGCACGGTCGTTCCGACGATCGTCGAGGTGATGTCCGGCCGGTCGTGGTGTTCGCGCATGGCGGTGGCTTCGTGTTCTGCGATCTCGACAGCCACGACGAGTTCTGCCGGGTGATGGCGGCCGAGGTCGACGCCGTCGTGGTGTCGGTCGATTACCGTCTGGCGCCGGAGAACCCGGCGCCGGCGGCGATGGAGGACATGTACCGGGCGATCTGCTGGACGGCCGAGAACATCGCCGGCTATGGAGGAGACCCCGCTCGGATCGCGGTCGCAGGCGACAGCGCCGGCGGCAACCTGGCCGCTACCGCGAGCATCGCTGCGCGCGACCGGGGCGGCCCTGCGATCATTGCCCAGGTCCTGCTCTACCCGGTCGTCGACGACGACTCCGAGACCGAGTCGTATCGGCGCTACGGAGTCGGTTACTACAACAGCACGAAAGCCATGCGATGGTACTGGGATCAGTACGCGCCGAATGGGCGTGACAGCGCCCGGATCATTCCCACGCGCGCGGCGTCGCTCGCCGGTCTACCGGCGGCGGTGGTGGCGACGGCCGAACTCGATCCGCCGTGCTCGGCTGGAGAGGACTATGCGCACCGCCTGCGCGAGGCCGGTGTCCCGGTCGTCGAGCACCGGTTCGACGGATTGTTCCACGGATTCTTGACCTTTCCGCAGCTGTCGCTGACACCTCCTGCGCGGGAGAAGGTCTGGCAGATGATGCGCGACGTCCTCGCGCCGGCGGGGTGAATCCACCCTCCCATTGAATGGACTGGGACGGCCCGTAGTCGCGGCAGCGGACCGAGCATGAGACGACATGTGAAGTCGAACACAGAAGGTGCGTAGAGGTGGTCATGACACAAGGGGTGGCGGGCCGGCGGTTGAGGGGCAAGGTTGCCCTGGTGACCGGCAGCAGTCGCGGTATCGGCCGCGGGATCGCGCGCCGGCTGGCGTCGGAAGGCGCGACGGTGGTCGTCACAGCTCGGTCGGTCAAACCGTCACCGTCGGTGCGTAACGGTGAGAACCACCTGCTCGCCGGGTCGCTGGCCGAAACCGTCCAGGCGATCGAGGAAGCGGGCGGCACCGTCATCGCGATCCCGGCGGACCTGGAGAACCCGGTGGACCGTGACGGCCTCGTCGATGCTGTGTCAGAGGCTGCCGGCGGCATCGACATCCTGGTCAACAATGCCGGGTTCGCCGACTACAGCAGCATCGAGAACATGAGCGAGGAGACCTTCGACCGCACCGTCGAGCACTACCTGAAGGTTCCTTTCCTACTGTCGCAGAGAGCGATTCCGCACATGCGGAAGAGTGGCGCCGGCTGGATCGTCAACATCGGGTCGTCTACCGGCATGAGCCCGATCCGACCCTTCCGTGAGTACAACAAGACCTCCGGCGACGTCATCTACGCCGCCACCAAGGCTGCGCAGCACCGGTTCACCCAGGGGCTTGCCGCGGAACTGCTCGACGACAACATCGCGGTCAACGCGGTCGGTCCGTCGACCGCCATCCGGACGCCAGGTGCGGCGGCACTGCTCCCCGAGGGTTACGAGACCGAACCGGTCGAGTATCTCGCCCAGACCGTGCTGGAGATGTGCACGGCACCGGCGGCCGAACGAACCGGGTTGATCGCGTTCAGCCTCCACTATCCGTGGGCCACCGGCACTGTCGTCCGCACGCTCGACGGGCGCGACGAGTTGCCGCGCCGCGAGCCACCGTCGTGGAGCAACCCGAACATCCGCCCCACCGGGATCTGACACGAGGAATGAGCACGACGATGGGTGCTGTTGCACAACAGCGGTTCTCGACCGGAACCGCGGTGGTCACCGGAGCGGCCGCGGGAATCGGAGAGGGGTTAGCGCGCCGGCTGGCATCTCTCGGGATGACGGTCGTGGTCGCCGACATCGACGCCGATCGTGCTGCCGCGGTGGCCGCTGACATCTCCTCGGATGGTGGGCGCGCCGAAGGGCGAGGAGTCGACGTGAGTCGCCCCGACGACGTCGAGGCACTCGCCGAGTCGGTCTTCGACCGCCACGGCAGCGTCGAACTGCTCATCAACAACGCTGGGATCGAATCGGCGGGGCTGCTGTGGGAGATCGACGAAGCACGATGGCGACGCCTCATGCAGATCAACGTCGACGGAGTGTTCTACTGCGTCCGGTCCTTCGTACCCCGGATGATCGCGGCGGGATCGCCGGCGTGTGTCGCCAACATGTCATCGGTCGGCGGGCTCAATGCGGTTGCGGTGCAGGGTCCTTACATCGTGAGCAAGCATGCGGTGCTCGCGATGACCGAGTGTCTCCACCAGGACCTGTCGATCGTGGGAGCCCCCATCCAGGTCAGTGCGATCATCCCGCACTCGGTCCGCAGTCAGATCTTCCTCGCGGCTCAGCGGGAGGCACCGACCGACAACGCGACCGCCAACGCGGTCTTCGACGCCATGCAGCGCGACAACGTGACCAAGGGGCTCGATCCGCTCGACGCCGCGGAGCACATGATCGAGCAGATCGCCGAAGGCGAGTTCTGGATCCACTCCGACGACGAGATGTGCACGGCCGCGGCGCAGCGACGTGGCCGCCAGCTCCTCGACCTTCGCCCACCATCAGACCCACGAGACATGCTCACCCGCATGGGTGTGCCGCTCCCGGAAGGCAGACCATGACCGAGACCATCTCCGCAGGAATTCAATCCGACGGAACCGAATCCGACGGGGCCCGTGTCGATCCGGACGCTCTCCGCGACATCCTCGCCGAGTGCGACCCCGCGCCGCTGCTCATGTCACTCGTCCATCTCACCGGTGACACCACGCTTCTCGACGAGTTCGGAGCCAGGCTCGAATACTCCCGTCCCGGAACCCACTACGGCACCCCGGCGCCTGGAGCCCTACCCGCCGGGCAGTATCCGCAGGATGTGGTCGACGACGTCCGGGCCCGCGCCTTCGAGGTCCTCACTCGCTCCGATTTCGTTGCGCAGCTGGACGTACCCGCACCCGACCTCTTCCGCTCGATGGCCCGGGTGGCCACTTCGCAGGAGGTCGACGAGGAGTTCATCCCGCTGCTGCGCGAGCAGGCCGGTTTCGTCACCGACGAGCGGCACGTACCGGTGACGGTGACGCCGCCGACCGATTTCGAGGTGATCGTCGTCGGCGCGGGGATCACCGGTATCAACGCCGCAATCAAGCTGCGGGAGGCGGGTTTCTCCTACACCGTCTTCGAATCCCGTGACGAGATCGGTGGCACGTGGACGCGCAACACCTACCCGGGCGCGGCCGTCGACACGCCGAGCCACTACTACTCATACTCGTTCGAGCTGAACCCGAACTGGTCCCGCTACTACCCGACGGGTCCTGAATACCAGCAGTATCTGCTCGACGTGGTCGCCAAGCACGAGCTCCGCGAACACATTCGGCTGAAGACCTCCGTGCAGTCGATGGCGTGGTCCGAGGAGGATCAGGTCTGGGAGGTCGTGACCCGCGACCGCGCGGGCGCCGTCGAGCATCACCGGGCCAAAGCCGTGATCTCGGCGCTGGGGATGCTGAACTCAGCCAACATTCCCGACGTCCCGGGCCTGGACACCTTCGACGGTCGCGTCGTCCACACCGCCGAATGGGACGCCGACCTCGATGTGACCGGGAAGCGAGTCATCGTGCTGGGCACCGGTTGCACGTCAGTCCAGGTCGTGGCGAGCATCGTCGACAAGGTGTCGGCACTCGACGTGGTTGTCCGCACCCCGCACTGGATCGTCCCCGAGCGCACCGTCGTCCGAGACGTCCCGGCCGGACAGCGCTGGGCGCTCGAACACCTTCCGTTCTACAACCACTGGTTCCGCCTGCGCTCCTACTGGTTCGCCTCGGACAATCTGTACCGGCTGCCGCGAGTCGACCCGGAGTGGGCGGCGAGCCACTTCTCCGCGTCCGCCGAGAACGACATGGTTCTGAAGAACGCCCAGAAGTATCTGCGGGACAGCTTCCCGACCCGTCCTGACCTCATCGAGAAGCTGACGCCGGACTTCCGCCCCTACGCCAAGCGGATCGTCAAGGATCCCGGCTTCTACGCCGCACTGACCCGGGACCATGTCTCGTTACACCGCGCCTCGTTCGAGCGGGTGACCCCCGACGGTGTGCACACCACCACGGGAGAGTTCATCCCGGCCGATGTGATCATCTTGGCCACCGGTTTCACGCTCGACTTCACGACGAAGATCGACATCGTCGGACAGAACGGTGAGAAGCTGGCCGACGTCTGGAAGGGCGGCGAAGACCCGCGCGCCTACAAGGGCGTCCAGGTGTCCGGCTTCCCGAACCTCTTCGTGACATCGGGTCCGAACTCGGCGCCGAATCACGGTGCCGGACACAATATCACGAGCGAGGAGCAGGTCCATTACGTGGTGGAGTGCCTGCAGTATCTGCTGGAGCACGACTACGCCTCGATGGATGTGCGGCCGGAAGTGCTCGAGGAGTACAACGCCGAGGTCGACAAAGCCCTCGACGAGACGGTCTGGGTGCACACCGGTGGACCGGTCAACAGCTACTACCGCAACAGCAGCGGACGTGCCATCGTGCCGTGTCCGTGGCGTCTGGTCGACTACTGGACCATGATGCGCGAACCCAATCCCGCGGACATGACGTTCGTGGCCGATCGAAAGAGTCTGGTGACAGGACGATGACCACCCCCAAGAAGGCAGCGCGGACAGTAGACCTGTTGGTCGTGGGCGCAGGCACCGGGCTGGCGGCAGCACTCGCTGCGAACGAGCTCGGGTTGTCGACCCTGGTGGTCGAGAAGTCGGAGTACGTGGGCGGTTCCACTGCGCGGTCAGGTGGCGCGTTCTGGATACCTGGCAATCCCGTGTTGACGCGCGAGCAGCCGGAGGACACGACCGAGGTGGCGGCGACCTATGTGAGATCGGTCGTCGGCGACACAGCGCCATCGGAACGCGGTGCCGCCTTCTTGGAACACGGATCGGCGACGGTCGAGATGCTCTCGCGGACGACACCGATGAAATTCATGTGGGCAACGGGTTACTCGGACTACCATCCCGAGTTGCCGGGCGGCTCCGCGGTCGGTCGGACCTGCGAGTGCAAGCCGTTCGATGCGGCTCAGCTCGGACCCGAACGCGCGCGTCTGCGTCCGGGCTTGATGGAGGCGTCGCTACCCATGCCCGTCACCGGTGCTGATTACAAGTGGCTCAATCTGCTGACCAGTGTCCCTCGTAAGGCGTTGTGGCGTGCTGTGAAAGCGCTGTCCATCGGGGTCGGCGGACTCGCTCTGAAGAAGGAGTACGTGGCCGGCGGTCAAGCCCTGGCGGCGGGCCTGTTCGCCGGAGTGGTGCGTGCCGGGATCCCGGTGTGGACCGATACGCCGTTGCTACAGCTGCTCTCCGACGAAGACCGGGTGACTGGCGCGGTGGTGTCCCGTAACGGCGTCGAGACGGTCGTGCACGCGCGCAAGGGTGTTGTCCTGGCCGCCGGTGGATTCGATCACGACATGGAGATGCGCCACAAGTTCCAGTCCGATCAGTTGATCGACGGGGTCAGCTTCGGGGCCACGACGAACACCGGTGACGCCATCAAGATCGGCCAGGAGCTCGGAGCCGGACTCGCGTCGATGGACCAGGCGTGGTGGTTTCCCGCGGTGGCGGCGGTCCCAGGTGGGTCGCCGTCGGTCCTGCTCGCCGAGAGGTCCCTACCGGGTTCGTTCATCGTGGACGCCTCGGGCCGCCGGTTCATCAACGAGGCCGTGGACTACATGAGTTTCGGTCAGCGCGTCCTCGAACGAGAGCGTGCGGGGGATCCGGTCGGCGAGATGTGGCTCGTCTTCGATCAGAAGTACCGGAACAGCTATGTGATGGCAGGAGGCTTGTTCCCTCGGCAACCGCTGCCCCAGAGATGGTATGACGAGGGTATCGCGGTCGCCGCGGACGATCCGCGCGATCTGGCGGTACGTATGGGGGTCGACGAGTCCCGCTTCGTCGAAGCTTTCGACTCGTTCAACGCCGCCGCCGAGGTGGGTGTCGACCACGCGTTCGGCCGGGGTGCAAGTGCCTATGATCGCTACTACGGCGATCCGACCGTCACTCCGAATCCCAATCTTCGCGCTCTCCATCGTGATTCGCTCTACGCAGTCCGCGTCGTATTGAGCGATCTGGGTACCTGCGGTGGACTACGTGCCGACGACCGCGCACGGGTTCTACGCGAGGACGGCTCGGTGATCGACGGTTTGTTCGCCATCGGCAACTCGGCTGCCAACGCTTTCGGCGCCACCTATCCCGGCGCTGGTGCGACGATCGGGCAGGGGCTCGTGTACGGGTACATCGCCGCCCTCGCAGCTGCCGGGCGTCTGCCTGAGTCGGCGAAAGTCGCTCACTGACAACCGAACAACGAGAAGGGGCCCCGATGACCAGTCATCGGGGCCCCGTCTCGTGTGACGTGTGTCAGCGTGCGTTGAAGCCCGCGTCGACAGGGAAGGTCACGCCGGTGATGTACTTGCCGGCGTCGCTGACCAGGAAGGCGATCGCGTTGGACACATCGATGGGATCGATGAACGGCACCGGCATGAGGTTGCGGACCGCGTCGAAGTCGGCGTTCGGGTCGCTGTAGAACTGTTCGATGATCGGATTCTGGATCATCGGGGTGGCCACACCCGTGGGGTGGATGGTGTTGACCCGGATGTTCTGCGGGCCCAGCCAATTGGCATAGTTGCGCATGAGGCCGACCACGCCGTGCTTGGCGGCGGTGTAAGCCGCGTTGACCCCTCCCATGCCGCCGGTCCCCTTGAGGCCCTGGCTGGAGCTGGTGATGACGATCGACCCGCCCTTGTTCTCCAGCAGGCTGGGTACGGCTGCCTCGACTGTGTTGTGGACGCCGTTCAGATTGACGTCGATGACATCGAGGAATGCCTCATGGGTGTTCACGTTGACGCCCAGGGGCATGATGCCCGCGTTGGCGAGCACGATGTCGACACGCCGGCCGAGGGTCTCCTCACCGCGTGCGAGTGCCGACGATACCGCCTCCGGGTCGCGGACATCGCCCTGCGAGGCCACGATCTTGCCGCCGGCCGCCTCGACCTCCTTGATCGTGATGTCCAGATCGTCTGGCGTCGACATCGCGTACTCGACAGTGGAGATCTGCGCGCAGAGGTCGATCGCGATGATGCCGGCGCCCTCACTCGCGAGTTTGATCGCGTGACTGCGCCCCTGACCCCGTGCGGCGCCGGTGATGAAGGCTACTTTGCCATCGAGCGTACCCATTTTTTTCCTCTCGGTCCCGACCACGTGACTGATCATTGTCGTGCTGTACACCTGGCGGGCAGATGCTTTGCGCCCCAGGGTCGGTCCTCCGCATAGGAGGGCTCGAGGTAAGGCTACGAGGGTAGGGTTGCCGGGCCGATGCGAGTTCCTGATCAGTGGAACAGGTATGCACCGGTGTTGAGCGATTTCGCACTCACCTGTCCCGGCCAACGGGAACCCCGGCGCGCTGACGGGACGGGGGAACTATGGTCGCCATCACATCGTGTCGACGGAGGAGATGGGTGTGTGATGGCATCAGTTCCGGATCGGACGGCGCGTACGGGCGCTGACGGCGGTGCCGGCTTGCCGGAGGTCGACGGACAGCTCATGCGTCGAGTGCTCGGCCACTTCGCGACCGGTGTGGTTGCGGTGACCGGTGTGGACCCCGGCACCGGGGAACCGACCGGTCTGGCCGCCAATTCGTTCACCTCGGTGTCGTTGGACCCGCCGCTGGTCGCGTTCTGTGTCGCGCAGACGAGTTCGTCGTGGCCCCTTGTCCGCGCGTCAGGGCGGTTCACGATCAACATTCTCGCGGAGGCGCAGGAACACATCTGTCGGCAGTTGGCCGCGCGTGGAACGGAGAAGTTCCGCGGCCTGGGCTGGGACCCGTCGCCGTCCGGTGCGCCGGTATTGACCGGGACCCTGGCCTGGATCGAAGCGGAGATCGAGGACGAACACGAGGCCGGTGACCACACGATCGTGGTGGCCAGGGTTCGTCATCTGCACGCCTCTGATCAGGCCCCGCTGCTGTTCTTCCGTGGCCAGTACGGACGCTTGTCCGCGGTACGGGCGGGTTGAGCGAGGAGAGGGGAGAACACCGTGACGATGACTCCGTTGGACTGCAGGGGTTGCGGTCGGATTGTGCGCGTCGAGAAGTTCAGCGCGGCACACACATCCATCGAATGGACCTTCGACGCGCGAGAATGCCCGTTCATCGCCGCGTTGGCGGATTCCGATGCTTTCGGATCGCACTCGCGACAATGCGGACAGTTGCGAAGGACGATCGATCAAGCCGTCGCCGATCACGAACTGACTGAGTCCGTGCTGGAACTGCCGGCGGCAGAACAGCTCCCGCGGTTGCACTGAGTTCCGACGTCGTCTTCGACGCGGCTGCCGAGACCGGCCCCGCGTGTGCCGGTGAACGGGAACGTCGATCGTCGTGTCGACATGACGGTGGCACGCTCGACTGATGACGATCAACGGCGATACCCGAACCCCAGACCAGACCGCCCTCGAGCTCCGCGAGTTGACCACCGAGCACGGCGTTTTGCGCTACCGCGAGGCGGGTGACGGTCCACCCCTGGTGCTGCTCCACGGATCGGGCCCCGGAGTCACCGGCTGGCGGAACTTTCGCGGAAACCTACCCGCGCTCGCCGCGCACTTCCGCACATTCGTGCTGGAGTTCCCGGGCTTCGGGGTCAGTGACAGCTTCGGGGCTCCCCATCCGATGATGTCCGCGCAGACCGCGGTCACGGCTTTTCTCGACGGGCTGGACCTCGACCGCGTGCGCATGATCGGCAACTCCATGGGCGGGTTCGTCGCCACCGACTTCGCGCTGAGCGCTCCGGACCGCGTCGAGCGGCTGGTGACAGTCGGCGGCGCCGGGACCAATCTGTACGGCCCGCAGCCGGGCGAGGGCATCATCCGTCTGAGCGAGTTCGTCGAGAACCCGACCCGCGAATCGTTGGTCGCCTGGCTCAACTCGATGGTCTATGACCGTTCGCTGATCACCGAGGAGATGATCGAGGAGCGGTGGGAGCAGGCGACGGACCCGGACACGCTGGCGAGTTCGCGCGCGATGTACGGCTCGGCAGCCTTGCAACGAATGTCCGATGCCATGCGGACCTCCGAGGCGACACCCGGGTGGGCGAACCTGCGCAAGCTCCAGGTGCCAACTCTGATCACCTGGGGTCGTGACGACCGGGTCAGCCCCGTGGACATGTCGATAATCCCGATGCGGACTCTGCCCCTCGGCGAGGTCCACATCTTCCCGAACTGCGGCCACTGGGTCATGATCGAGCAGCAGAAGGCATGGGAGTCGGTGGTTCTCGCGTTCTTGACGCGCTGACGGCTCTCGGTGGCGGACTGCGAGCGCCCACGGGACGTCCCGTGGGCGCTCGCACGTCTCGGTGTTCTACCGTGCGGAATCCACCGAGTCGGCCAGCTCGACAGAGGGCACCACGGTTTCGTCGGCGGAGCAAAAACTGTGGCAGACACGCTCTCTCACGATGCACCGTGGGTTCTCAGGGTCGAAGAACGCGTCCACCGACGCCCAGTGGATCGGGTGGTGCATGTATTCTCCGAGCAGCCCGTCGATGTCGGAAAACTCTTGTTCCCAGACGTGCGTCCACCGTGAGTCACCGCCCGCCTCGGCCACGTGGCTGAGCTGCCACGCCCGCATCGAGGTGACATACCGCGGCATCCGCAGGAGCGTGCGCTCGAACTCGTCGATCTGTCGGTCGGATGCCGTCTCGTCAACCCGCAGGAGCAGAGTGCGATAGACGATCCCGTCCCCGGCGCGCTGCCGCCGGCCAGAATCCCCGGGCAGGCGGGTGTTCCCACCGTGATACTCGACCGAGTTGACGCGAGCGACCGATGCCCCCGAGGTCGCCCAATCGACATCGGGGCGGCCCCGCCGCCACTCCTCCTCGGAATCGAACTGTAGGTGGACGATTAAATCTCCGCCGTTGCGGACACCGGCCAGCGTCGGCGACACAAGGGTCCTGCGCGCTTCTGTCGCCGAGGCGGCCACGGTCACGCGGTCGACCACCGCGTCCAGTGCCCGTGGATCGTCGGGGTCGGTCAGGTGGATCAGCCGGGTGATCTCATACATCGCAGAGTCCTTCCACGTCGCCTACATCGGCCGCCATGGAACGGGAGCGCTCGACGATCATCGGCGCCTTGTCGGTCCACCATTGTGCGGGAGCGGGGTCGTGCCGGGCGGCGACCATGGTCTGCCACCAATCGCGTGGTCCCTGCACCGACCAGGTCGCGGTCACGGTGTTGCTGGCGTCGTCGAGCCAGACCGGTGGACTGACGATGATCCGGTCCAAGGTCAACCCCCGGCGCGTGGCGGCAGGTGCGTATTCATCCAGATAGGCGTCGACGAAGTCGCGTGCCGCACCCGGTTTGAGGACGACCTGATCGACAACGAAGATGATTCGGTCGCTCATGGACGATCACGGTATCCGGCCGGTGAACGACCTGCTGGTCGATCTCCCGGTAGCCGGGAGGTGTGCGGATCGGGCGCAGTGCGCTCCCGGTGGCCGGGAAAGCAGACGGCTGATCACGGCCGGCCCGTTGGTAGTGTCGCCTGGTGAGCGACGATCCACATCCGAACCTACCGGCGACGAGCTGGGCGGTGTTGGGCATGTTGTCGTTCGGCGAGGAACTGACCGGCAACGATCTCAAGAAGTGGGCGGACTGGAGTATCGGCTTCTTCTATTGGAGCCCGTCGGTGAGTCAGGTCTACGCCGAACTGAAGAAGCTCGAGGATCAGGCGCTGGTCGTGTCTCGGAAGGTTTCTGACGAGGGGGTCCGGGGACGGCGCGTCTACGGCATCACCGATACAGGTCTCGACGCGCTGCGTAGCTGGTCTCGTTCGGCCGACGTCGAGATCCCCGTACTGAAGCACGGGGTCATGTTACGTCTGTACATGGGGCATCTGCAGACGCCTGGGGAACTCAAACGTGTTGTGCGTGCACACATTGCCAACATTCGAGAGGCCGCCGATCGGGCTGCGCTGCACGCCGAACACTCCGAGGCCGAGCCCGGCTGGGCCTTCTCCCAGATGAGCCTGCGGTGGGCGCAGCGCTATTACCGGTCCGAGATCGAGCTCGCGCAGGAGTTGTTGGACGAGATCGACTCTGCTGCCGAGCGGTTCGAATCGGGCGCCGACCACGACGATCGTGGGCTGCCGATTCCGCGGAATCCCGGGGTCTGGCGCGATGTCCCGGCTGATTCGAGCGACCCCGCGCAGCCGGGCTGACCCCCGCGCCAAGCGGCGCGGGCGGCAAGGGGGATCAGCCCTCGGCGAGTACTCGCGCCGCCGTGGGCATCGACCGCATCAGGTTGCGCCGCTGCAGAGTCGGGGTGACCCGGGTTCCGTCGCACATGCTGCGCCAGATGGCGCCGGCGGTCAGGCGTACCGGGGTGATCATCGTCGAATCGAAAACCAGGTCGCGCAGGGGCCCACACACCGAGACCGCTGTGGTCGCCTCGCCAATCGGCCCGATCGGCGCGGCGATACAACCGAAACCGGCGACGGATTCGTTGCGCTCGACGGCTATTCCATGCTCGAGAATCAGATCGGCGCCGGGAATCCGGTGGCCGCTGTAGGCGAGCAACGCCCGTCCCAGCGCTGATCGACGTGCGTCCCGGCGGCCGCCGATCCGGGTGGGTACGAGGGGTGCCAGGCGACCGCCGATCTTGTCCAGGTAGACGACGTCGCCGCCGTCCAGGACGGCCAGATGAACCACCATCCCGGTTGTCCGGTACAGCTGGTGGAGGTGTTCGGTGGACGCTGCGTGAACGCGGTCCTGGTGAACGGCCAGGGAGCCCAGTTCGACGAGTCGAATTCCGAGGCTGTAGCTGCGGCCGTCTCGGCTCAGCCACCGCAGGGCGACGAGCCGCTCGAGCATCCGATGCGCGGACGACCGCGGTAGGCCGGTCCGCAGGACGATCTCGGCGAGGCTCAGCCGGTCCCGGCCGTCGAAGGCGTCGAGGACGAGCGACAGACGATCGAGAACCGCGCTCGGCGCTGACGGTGCATCATCGGCGACATCGTTCGGGATGGACATGCCGTCGCTCCTCCTCTGGGCTGCATCGCCCTGACGTGGCTATTTCTATTAGGAAGTGTGCCACAGAGGCGGGCCGATGTGAAACGGCTCACGGAAATCTGCACAGAATCGACGGATCGACCGAGCCGTGCTGGGTCATGCCTCGGCGTCGACCACCAGCGGACATCTGGTGCCGGTGAAGATGCTCGCCGCGCACAGGTTGCAGTGGATGCAGAGCGAGGTCGTCGCCAGATCCTTGTGGATGCGGTTGATCAGGTCCGGCTCGCGTAACAGTGCGCGGGCCATGGCCACGTACTCGAAGCCGTCGCGCATCGCTGTGGTCATGCCGTCGTGATCGGTGACTCCACCGAGAAGGATGAGAGGCATGGCCAGTGCCTCGCGGAACTGCCGCGCGTGATCGCGGAAGTAGAGCGGTTCGTATGGGTACTGCTTGAAGACGAACCGGCCGAACATCTTCATACCGAGTTTGACTATGCCCGACTGTGTCTTGGCCATTGCACGAACCGGCACGTCGCCCCGGAACAGGTACATCGGGTCCAGCAGGGACGATCCGCCGGTCAATTCGATCGCGTCGAGGTGCCCGTCCGACTCGAGCATCTGGGCGAACCGCAGCGACTCGTCGAGCCACAGCCCGCCCGGCACACCGTCCGCCATGTTCATCTTGGCGATGACCGCGATCTCCCCGCCGGCCGCCTCGCCGACCTCGGCGACGATACGGCGGGCGAACTCGGCCCGATTGGACAGTGAACCCCCCCAGGAATCCCTGCGGCGGTTGATGTTCGGGCTGAGGAATGAACTAGCGAGGTAGTTGTGACCGAGATGGATCTCGACCGCGTCGAAGCCGACGTTCTTCGCCATGCGGGCGGCATTCCCGTGTGCGACGATTACCCGGGCGATGTCGTCCTGCGTGGCCGCCCGATCGAAACCCATCGCGAGGGGGTTCGGCCTCGTGGACGGGGCGATGGACGGCAGTCCGTTCGATCGGGAGTTGGCCACCGGGCCGGCGTGCCCGATCTGCGCCGACACCTTGGCGCCGGTCGCATGCACGGCGTCGGTGAGTCGTCCGAGGCCGGGGAGGGCGTCGGCCCGCCAGTAGATCTGATCGCGTTCGGTGCGCCCTTCCGGGGCGACGGCGAGGTAGGCGACGGTGGTCATTCCGACACCGCCCCGTCCGACGGCCACATGGAAGTCGATGAGTTCCTCGGTCACCAAGGCGTCGCGGGTGACGCCTTCGAAGGTTGCCGACTTGATGATGCGATTGCGCATCGACACCGGGCCCAGGCGGGCCGGGGCCAGCGGATCCGGTGTGGTCGCAGGGGCAACGGGGGACGCGATGTCGGGCATGGGGTCTCCTTGACGCGGTGGGATTGTCGTGAAACATGAAGGGCTGTTCACATCTGGTGCAGGACTTGTGGGACGGGACGGTTCGGACCGTGTGATCTCGTGTGAGACCCGGCCTCAGGAGCCGGCGGTGAACTCCGGGATGCGGATGTCGATCCAGCCGAGCATCGCGTCGACCGCGTCCGCGGAGTCTCCGTCGGCACCGGAATCGGCCCACTCGGTGAGGGCGGCGAACGCGGCGGCCTGGTACGTCGACGCCAGTGCGCGGCAGATCGCGGGTGGAGCGTGCGGCACCCGCCGGCCGATGAACGCGGCGAGTTCGTCGATCCAGGGGCGATAGGCGCGGGGTGCCATCGCGAGGAGCTCCGGCTCGTCGGCGATCAGCCGCAACCAGGCCGGATTGACGCGCTGCACGCGGGGGTGATGCGACACCGAGCTGACGACGCCGGTGCGAATGGCATCGGCGAGGGAGTCGTCGGCCGAGGTCTTCTCGAGAGCGTCTCGCAGCCGAACGGTGGCCTGTGCGACGCCGGTCCAGGCGATGTCGGCCTTGGTGGGGAAGTGTCGCAGCAGCGTCCGCGCGCTCACTCCGGTGGCCTCGGCCAGGTCGGCCCAGCTCGTATCGGCGAACCCCTGGTTGCGCCACAGTCGGAACGCGGCTTCCGCGACTGCTCCGGCATCGATCACCGACGGTCGCCCGCGCCCCCGCCGGCCGTCGTCGGGGGGCGGGGCGGGCGAATCGCCGAGGGGGAACACCCACTGAGCAGACCATTTTTGTCTTAGTGTGTCAAATATAGGCGGTGGCACGGTGTCGTCGTCACCGTGACGGAGGAGCAAACGATGGGAGAACGAGCGGTGAAGTGTTACGTGGTGACCGGGTCGGCGTCGGGAATGGGCCGTGCGGTCACGGAAAAGCTGCGAGCACAAGGACATACGGTCATCGGCGTCGACCTCGTCGATGCTGAGGTCATCGCGGATCTGTCCACCCCGGGTGGGCGTCGCACGGCAATAGCCGACGTCCTTGCGGCAGCAGATGGGCGGCTCGACGGCGCCGTACTGGCCGCAGGCCTGGGGCCGACGCCCGGCAAAGAGCGTCTCCGTCTGATCGCCGAGGTCAATTACCTCGGCGTCGTGGAATTGCTCGAAGGCTGGCGGTCCGCGCTGGCCGCCGCAGGTGAGGCGAAGGTCGTGGTGTTCTCGAGCAACTCGACCACGACCGTCCCCGCGGTGCCCTCGCGTACCCTCGCGGCGTTCACCGAGCGCGACGTCGAGAAGGTGTGCCGGTCGGTGCGGATCTTCGGCAAGAAGGCCGCGCCCATCGTCTATGCGGGTTCCAAGATCGCGGTCAGTCACTGGGTGCGTCGCGCGGCCGTGTCCCGGGAGTGGGCGGGTGCCGGCATCCGATTGAATGCGCTGGCTCCCGGTGCGATCCTGACCCCCCTCCTCGAGAAGCAGCTGGCGACCCCAACCGAGGCCAAGGCGATACGGAGTTTCCCGGTCCCGATCGGTGGCTTCGGGGATGCCGCTCAGCTCGCCGACTGGGTGCTGTTCATGTTGTCCGAATCGGCGCGATTCCTCTGCGGAAGCGTCATTTTCGTTGACGGAGGTTCGGACGCCTACTTCCGTGCGGAGGACTGGCCGCGGGCGGTGCCGATCCGGCGCGTGATCGGTTACGTCCGGCGGTTCCGGGGATTCGTGGGGAACAGCTGACCCGGCGACCCTCAGTCGCCTCACGAACCGCCCCGCTTCGTCGACACGAACCGGGGCGGTTCGGCGTGCCGGCCCGCGAGTGATCACCATATGGCGCGGACCGCATTGCCCGACGAGTGTCCCGGTCACCGGGAACCGCCGTCTCCGCATGGGCATTGCCTGCGCTCATAATTCACTGCTTGCACCCGAAGGGTGACGCGAATCACGCGGGGGAGCCGATGTGTGGGATGTCCTATCCGATGCGCGGGCCTCGCAGTCTGTGAAGGAGTACCTGACATGAAACTCGGTGGACTGACTCGCCATAGACGAGCCGTTGCCGGCCTGAGCGTGCTTGCGGTGGCGAGCGCGGTGGGCCTCACCGCCTGCGGCAGCGATGACTCTTCGAGTGGTTCCGCGCCTTCGGCGTCCACTACATCGCTACCCGCCGATCCGGCTGACGGCACGCCCGTCAAGATCGGCTTCCTCTCGGCGGAGGGCGGAGCCGCGGTCTCGCTGCCCGAGTATCGACAGGGCGCAGAGGCGGCCGTGCAGTATGTGAACGAGAACGGCGGGGGCCTGGCTGGACATCCGGTCGAACTGGTCGTCTGCAAACATCAGGAAGAGCCGACGTCGGCGACGAAGTGCGCGAACGAACTCGTCGAACAGGGTGTCGCCGCGGTGCTCTCGCCAGGTACGTCGATGGGCCAGGTCTTCGTACCGATCATCTCCGGTGCCAAGATCCCCTACGTCACCCTGAACGCGGTGTCTGCTGCCGAGCTCACATCGCCGGGCGTGTCGGCGCTGTCTGCCGGACTTCCCGGATCCCTCACTGCCACAGCCACCGCGGCGCAAAGCGTCGGCTTGAAAAGCGTCGCGATCTATGTGATGGACGGCGGGGGAATCGCCAACATCGTCGGGCAGATGGGCGGACCGATCTTCAAGGCGATGGGTATCGACATGAACGTCGTCCCGATTCCGATGGGAGTCCCGGACCCGACGCCCATGGTCTCTGCAGGCCTCTCCGACAAGCCGGACGGCATCAGCGTGATCGCCGACGCTCCCACCTGCGCCTCGGTGCTGAAGGCCGTGCAGACCCAGGATCCGACGGTGACGAAGCTGCTCATTCCCACCTGTCTCGACGCGAACGTCACCGAGGTCGTCGGCGTTGACGCGATCAAGGGCAATCCCGGCATCACCGCTACCGACTACCTGTCGGACAATCCCGACTCGGTGCTCTACCGAAGCGTCATGGGCCAGTACGCGCCGGATCTCTCCGTGACCGGCCCGGGCTCGTCCGGGTACCAGGTTGTTCTCGGGCTCGTGCGGGCGGCCGACGGCATCCAAGGGGATGTCGACGCCGCCTCGATCGCCGATTCGCTGAAGACGAGCAAGAACGTGGAGATGCCTGCCGGTGGCGGTATCACCTTCACCTGCAACGGAACCGCCTTCCCGCAGATGCCGTCGCTGTGCTCGAGCCAGATGCTCTACGGGCCGATCAACGATCAGGGTGTCCCGGTCGACCTGAAACTCGCCGGACAGAAGCCGGCCGCGTAAGCGTTCGGCACAAGAGGAATCGACATGACTGACCATCTCTCCTACCTCGTACTCGGTCTCGGAAACGGGGCGGTCTACGCGGCCATCGGGCTCGCGCTCGTGATGACCTTCAAGAGCTCCGGGGTCGTGAACTTCGCGACCGGCGCCGTTGCGCTGTACACCGCGTACACCTACGTCCTGCTGAGAACAGGGGAGTTGATGGTCCCGGTGCCGGGACTCCCCAAGACGATCCACCTCGGTGGACCGCTCGGGGTGGTCCCGGCCATGGCGATTGCGCTGGTCATCGCCGCAGTTCTCGGCGTGCTCTGCTACGCCTTGATCTTCCGTCCGATGCGCAACGCCTCGGTGGTGGCCAAGGCAGTGGCGTCCATCGGTCTGATGATCGTGCTGCAGGCGGTCATCGCCCAGCGCGTCGGTACCCAGATTCCGCTGGTGGAACCGATCTTCCCCTTGAAGACCATCCCCATCGGGGACAGCGTCGCGCCTACCGATCGGCTGTGGCTCGCCGGATGCGTCGTCGGTCTCGCCGTCGTCACTGCTCTGGCGTTCCGGTACACGAGGTTCGGCGTCGCGACCGAGGCGGCGGCCGAATCGGAGAAGGGTGCTTACCTGACCGGGTTGTCGCCGGACAGGATCGCGTTCAGCAACTGGGCGCTGTCCTCGGTGCTTGCGGGCCTCGGCGGTATCCTCATCGCCCCGTTGGTCTCGCTGAACCCGATTGCCTACACGATGTTCATCGTGCCTGCACTCGCTGCGACACTTGTCGGCAACTTCTCGTCCATCTGGCTCACCGTGGCCGCAGGTATCGCGATCGGTGCACTGCAGTCCGAGGCGACGAACTTGCAGAACACCTACGATTGGCTTCCGAAAACCGGTCTCTCCGAGGCTATCCCGCTCATCCTCATCCTCGGCTTCCTGGTGGTGAAGGGCCGGCCGCTACCCGATCGCGGTGCAGTCGTGCGACAAGCGCTGGGCGCAGCGCCGCGTCCGGAGCGAATCCTGCTCCCGGCTCTGGTGTCGGTCACGGTGGCGGTCGTCGCCCTGATGGTGACCACGGGCAGTTATCGAGCGGCCGTCATCACCAGCATCATCTTCGGCGTCGTCGCGCTCTCCCAGGTGGTCGTCACCGGTTATGCCGGTCAGGTGTCGCTGGCCCAGCTGACGCTCGCCGGTGTCGGTGCCTATTCGCTGTCGGTCCTGAACACCCACCTCGGCATCCCGTTCCCTTTCGCGCCCATCATCGCGGCGGTCGTCGCCACCGTGCTGGGTGTCGTCGTCGGTCTGCCGGCCATCCGTGTCCGAGGTCTTCCGCTGACCGTTGTCACACTGGCGCTCGCGGTGTTCCTGGAGGCGTTCTGGTTCCGGAACCCTTCGCTCAACGGCGGGGTCACCGGCGCACCCATCGACACCCCGCGAATCTTCGGGATCGACCTCGGGATCGGAGCCGGGGAGAACTACCCGCGCCTCGCGTTCGGGATCCTGAGTCTGATCGTGCTCGTTCTCGTCGGGCTCGGGGTGGCTTGGTTGCGCCGTAGCACGCTGGGCACCGACATGCTGGCCGTGCGCGCCAACGAGCGGTCGGCGGCGGCCACCGGCATCGACGTGTCGCGAACCAAGCTGGCCGCCTTCGGGATCGGCGCGTTCATCGCCGGACTGGGCGGATCGCTGCTCGGTTACCAGCAGACTCTCGCGACCGCTGAGTCCTTCACGGTGTTTCTGGGGATCAGTCTGTTCGCGGTGATGTACATCGCCGGGATCACCTCGATCACCGGTGGCATCCTGGCCGGCCTCATGGCGCCTGGCGGCCTGCTCTACATCGTTCTCGATCGAGCCGCCGACATCGGCGAGTACTACACACTCATCAGTGGAATCCTGCTCATCGTTTCGGTTATGGCCAACCCGGATGGCATCGCGAGCCGGCTCCCGCACATCCCCTGGCCGGCAGTGCCTGCACTCTGGCAGCGGTCCGCTCACGAGTCGTCGACCGTCGCTGCCACGACCGCCGGCAGTGCCGCGCCGGTCGTCGATCGCACCGACCCGGTCCTCGCCGTCGACGGTGTCGGCGTTCGCTACGGCGCGGTGACCGCCGCCGAGGATGTGTCATTCCACGTCTATCCGGGCGAGATCGTGGGACTCATCGGACCGAACGGCGCCGGCAAGACCACGATCATCGACGCGGTGACCGGATTCGCGCCGTCCACCGGCGCGGTCACACTCGGTGGCCGCGACATCAGCACGCTTCGTCCGCACGTCCGCAGTCGGCTCGGACTGGGGCGGAGCTTCCAGGATGTGGAGCTCTACGACGACCTTTCGGTGGCCGAGAACGTCACCGTCGGGGCGAGTAGGTCCCGTTCGGACGTGCCGGTGGATCGTCGTGTGACGCAGGTGCTGCAGATGGTCGGGCTCGACGAGATGGCCGACACCGAGGTCGCAACCCTGTCGCAGGGCCGCCGCCAGCTGGTGTCGGTGGCACGCGTCCTCGCGGCATCGCCGCGGGTAGCGCTGCTCGACGAGCCGGCTGCCGGTCTGGACTCCTCCGAAAGTCAGTGGCTGGGTGAACGGTTGCGGATGGCACGCAACGCGGGGACCTCGATCCTGATGGTCGATCACGACATGGACCTCGTCCTGTCGATCTGTGACCGCGTGGTGGTTCTCGACCTCGGCAAGGTCATCGCGACCGGAACTCCACAACAGATTCGCACCGATGACGCCGTCATCAGGGCTTACCTCGGGATGCCGACTGGCTCCGTCGACGTCGATCACGAGGCTATCCCGGAACTGCACAGTCCCACCGAATCCTTGACAGGCAGGCCCACCGAATCCCCGACCACCGACACCACGAGCACCCAGGGGGTTCTGTCGTGAGCGCGTTGCACTGCACTGGACTGACAACCGGATACACCAAGCCGCGTCCATGTGTTCGGGACGTCGACCTGACGGTCGAGGCCGGCGAGATCCGGTGCCTGCTCGGTCCGAACGGCGCCGGAAAGACAACTCTGCTGCTGGCGCTGGCGGGAATGCTGCCCCGGTTCGGCGGTGACGTCGCGGTCGACGGGACCGCGCTGACCGGTGGCCGTCCACGCGATGCGGTTCGTGCCGGAATGGTCCTCGTGTCGGACGACCGCGCGTTGTTCCGGCAGCTGTCGACCGTGCAGAACCTCCGACTCGCTGTGCGGGAGCGCAGTCGGCGAGCCGCGGCGGTCGACCAGGTCATCGAGTACTTCCCCGCTCTCGAGAAGCGGCTGAAGATCGACGCGGGGAGACTCTCCGGTGGCGAGCAGCAGATGCTCGCGATCGGCCGTGCCATCGTCCAGCAGCCGAAGGTCCTTCTCATCGACGAGCTGAGCATGGGGCTCGCGCCGGTGATCGTCGACGAGATCCTCGCTGTCCTCCGGCGCCTCGCTGCCGACACCGGGATGGCGGTCGTCCTCGTCGAACAACACGTACACCTGGCTCTGGGAGTCGCGGACACCGCGGCGGTGGTGGTGCACGGGAACGTGGTCATCGACGACTCGGCGTTGGCCCTGCAGGCCGATCCGGCGCGAATTGAGCGCGCGTACATGGGAACCGCGGGCACGGTGGCGGTCTGACCGTGACGGACAACCGGTCCCGCTGAATGGACTCACCGCCCACGTGCGCGCACAGACGTAGTGGAATCAGCATGGTCACGTCGACCCGGATCCGTCCTAACGGGATTCCGGAATACTAGAACGTGTTCTAGAATTTGGTGATGCGCTTGCGCGCCACCTCGTCGGTGGGCGTTCCCCCAGGTGAACGAAAGTGAGACAACATGGCGGTTGACCAGGCGATTCGAGAGCAGATCGCCGCCGATCTGGCGCGGGCCGAGGCGTCGGCGACCGCGATCGACCGCCCTACCGACGCCTACCCTGACCTCGATGTGGTTGACGCGTACGAGATCCAACTGATCAACATCCGCAAGCGGCTCGACACCGGGGCTAAGGTCGCCGGGCACAAGGTCGGCCTCGCTTCCGAGGCCATGCAGAAGATGATGGGCGTCGACGAACCGGATTACGGCCATCTGCTCGACGACATGCAGTACTTCGAACACACCGCGATCGACGCCAAGAAGCTCTGCTTTCCGCGCGTCGAAGTCGAGGTCGGCTTCATCCTGGGTGAGGACCTGCCGGGCGAGGGTTGCACCAACGAAGACGTGATCGACGCGGTGGCCTGGGTGGTTCCTTCGATCGAGTTGATCGACTCGCGGATCAAAGACTGGAAGATCACCCTGTGCGACACGATCGCCGACAACGCGTCGTCGTGTGGCTGGATTCTCGGTCAGCAGCGGGTGCCGATCTCCGAGATCGACACCGGTGACATCGAGGCGACGCTGACGCGCAACGGCGAGATCGTCGCGAAGGGCAACTCGTCTGCGGTGCTCGGTCATCCGCTCAATGCCGTGAGTTGGCTCGCGCGCAAGGTCGAGGGCTTCGGGGTGCGTCTGCGCAAAGGTGATGTCATCCTCCCGGGCACCGCTACGCGGGCCATCGACATCTCGTCGGGTGATCACTTCGTGGCCGATTTCGCCGGACTGGGCAGCGTCACCCTCGATTTCACCTGACACGAAGCGTCCCTCGATTTACCGCGACAACAACAACTTTCACCAAGCAAGAGGAGGAACCCGTGGCAGCCAAACTGACCGCAGCGATCATCGGGTCGGGCAACATCGGCACCGACCTGATGTACAAGCTGGAGCGCTCCGAGGTGATCGAGCCGCGCTGGATGGTCGGCATCGATGCCGCCTCCGAGGGTATGAAGCGCGCGGCCGATCATGGCCTGATCACGATGAGCGGTGGCGCCGACGAGCTACTGGCGTCGTCGGAGCGTCCGGATCTGATCTTCGAGGCGACCTCGGCCTATGTGCACCGCGAGTACGCGCCGAAGTACGAGGAGGCGGGCATCATCGCCGTCGACCTCACCCCGGCCGCGGTTGGCCCCGCGGTGGTGCCGCCGGCCAATCTCCGCGAGCATCTCGACGCACCGAACACCAACATGATCACGTGCGGTGGGCAGGCGACCATCCCGATGGTGCATGCGGTGAGTTCGATCGTGCCGGTCCCTTATGCCGAGATCGTGGCGTCGGTGGCCTCGGTGTCGGCCGGCCCGGGCACCCGCGCGAACATCGACGAGTTCACCGCGACGACCTCCAAGGGTGTGGAGACGATCGGCGGTGCGCAGCGCGGCAAGGCGATCATCATCCTGAACCCGGCCGACCCGCCGATGATCATGCGCGACACCATCTTCTGTGCCATCCCCGAGGACGCGGACACCGATGCGATCGCCGAGTCGATTCATCGGCGGGAGAAAGAGATCCAAGCGTACGTGCCGGGTTACCGGTTGCTGCAGGACCCCCAGTTCGACCCGCCGAGCGTCCTGAACGGCGGACACGCCCGGGTGTCGATCTTCGTCGAGGTCGAGGGTGCGGGCGACTTCCTCCCGCCGTACGCCGGAAATCTGGACATCATGACCGCCGCCGCCACGAAGGTCGGCGAAGAGATCGCAAAGACCAAGTTGGGAGTCCCCGCATGAGCACCAATGTGGTTCTGACACCGCGCGACCCGAAGCTGATGGCGAACGCGCGCAAGTACTCCGACACCCTCGACATCCGCATCACGGACTCGTCGCTGCGTGACGGCAGCCACCACAAACGCCACCAGTTCACCGAGGACGAGGTGCGTGCGATCGTCGGCGCACTCGATCAGGCCGGTGTGCCGGTCATCGAGGTGACCCACGGTGACGGTCTGGGCGGGTCGTCGTTCAACTACGGTTTTTCCAAGACCCCGGAGCAGCAGCTGATCAAGGCTGCTGCCGAGACGGCGAAGCGTGCGAAGATCGCCTTCCTGATGCTGCCGGGGCTCGGCACCAAGGACGACATCCGCGCGGCGCAGGACAACGGCGGTCAGATCTGCCGCATCGCGACGCACTGCACCGAGGCCGATGTCTCGATCCAGCATTTCGGACTCGCGCGCGATCTCGGTCTGGAGACCGTCGGGTTCCTGATGATGAGCCACAGCCAGCCTCCGGAGGTCATTGCCAAGCAGGCCCGCATCATGGCCGATGCCGGGTGTCAGTGTGTGTACGTCGTCGACTCCGCCGGTGCGCTGGTCCTCGAGGACGTGACCGTTCGGGTGCAGGCCCTGGTGGCCGAACTCGGCGATGACGCGCAGGTCGGTTTCCACGGGCACGAGAACCTCGACATCGCGGTCGCCAACTCGGTCAATGCAATCCGCGCGGGCGCGCAGCAGATCGACGGATCGATCCGACGTTTCGGGGCGGGCGCGGGCAACACGCCCACCGAGGCCTTCGTGGGTGTCTGCGACAAGCTCGGCATCACCACCGGCGTCGATTTCATGAAGATCGCCGACGCCGCGCAAGATGTCGTCCGTCCGGCGATGCCGTCGGAGTGCCTGGTCGACCGCTCGGCGATGATGATGGGCTACGCCGGTTGCTACAGCTCGTTCCTGAAGCACGCCGAGGGGCATGCCGAACGCTACGGCGTCTCGGCGGCGGAGATCCTCCTCGAGGCGGGTAGCCGCAAACTGGTCGGCGGCCAGGAGGACCAGCTCATCGACATCGCGCTCGAGCTCAAGAAGAAGCAGGACGCGAACGCCGGGGTCTGAGCCCGCGCCGGCTGACCTCGACCGACTGAAAGATGGACTACCAGAACGACACTGAGGCCTCCCATTGTTCGGGATCCCGACAACCGGTGTGGACCGATCGATGAGTGAATAGCGAGCAACTCATCGAGGAGGTTCACATGACAGATCCCACACTCCGGCCGGTCTCGGCATCTGAAATCGAGTGGTCGCAGGAAGCCGATGTCGTCGTCGCCGGACTCGGCGTCGCCGGCGCCACAGCCGCGATCGAGGCTGCTCGCGCCGGCGCCGAGGTCGTGGCGCTCGAACGACTCGGTGGCGGAGGGGGCGCTGCTGCGATGTCCGGAGGTTTCATCTACCTCGGCGGCGGTACTGCCCTGCAGAAGTCGCTGGGGTTCGAAGACTCGGTCGAGAACATGAAGGCTTTCATGAAAGCCGCCCTCGGACCTGGGGTCGACGAGGCCAAAGTCGATGTCTACTGCGAGGAGAGTGTCGAGCACTACAACTGGCTGGTGGACGCGGGAGTGGTTTTCGACGAGTCGTTCTGGGGTGAGCCCGGTTGGGAGCCGCCCCACGGCGAGGGCCTGATGTATTCCGGCGGGGAGAACGCCGCACCGTTCAATGCCACTATTCCGCCCGCGCCCCGCGGCCATCTCCCACGTCGTGCGACGACCACGGACAGCGAGCAGGCCGGCGGGTACATGTTGATGAAACCGCTTCTCGCGCTGGTCGAAGAGCTCGGTGTCCGAACGCTCTATGACAACCGCGTCCAATCGCTGGTCGTCGACGATGACGAACGGGTCGTCGGTGTGATCGCCCGGAACTACGGTGTGGATCAGGCGATTCGAGCCCGGCGGGGAGTGGTTCTCGCGACCGGGAGTTTCGCCTACGACAACACGATGCTGCACGACCATGCGCCGCATATCGAAGGCCGCCCCGCGGCCTCGATCGAGAGTCACGACGGTCGGGCCATCATGATGGCCCAGGCACTCGGTGCGGCGACGGCGCACATGGACGCCACCGAGGTGGCGATCTTCTGTGACCCGCAGTTGATGGCCCGCGGGATCCTCGTCAACGGACAGGGCCAGCGATTCGTCACCGAGGACACCTACCCCGGCCGGATCGGGCAGGCGACGCTGTTGAACCAAGGGGGTGAGGCCTTCGTGATCATCGACGAGGCATCGTACGAGGAGGCGCTCACCACGGAGTCGACCAGTGCGATGATGCGTGCCACCCCGAAATGGGTGTGCGAGAGTGTCGGTGAACTCGAGTCCGAGATCGGTCTGCCGTCCGGGGCCCTGTCGGCGACGATCGACCTGTACAACACGCACGCCGCGAACGGAACCGATCCGTTGTTCGGCAAGAAGTCGCAGTGGTTGAAGCCCATCGGGACACCCGTCGCCGCATACGATCTCCGCGGAATGATGGGTGGATTCACGCTCGGCGGGCTGAAGACCACCGTCGACTCCGAGGTGCTGCACGTGTCCGGGGCGCCGATCCCGGGGTTGTATGCGGCAGGCCGCTGCACCTCGGGAGTGTGCGCCGGCGGTTACGCGAGCGGTGCGAGTCTGGGAGATGGCAGCTTCTTCGGACGGCGCGCCGGCGTGAGCGCAGCTGCGGGGTAGGTTGCGACTGGTCGGCGTACGGAGTGGCGGTCTCTCCCATTCACCTGGAAGCTCATCCGAAATCAACCTGCGGTACAGCTAACGTGACACACATCACCAAACTGTATCCTCGTTCAGGAGATGGACTTTGACCGGATTCCCGCTGGCGTTCTTCTCGTTCGTCCACCTTGCGGACAACACCCCCGAGAACCATCGGAACTACAACCGATGGCACTTGATGGATCACCGGCCCGAGAACCTTGCACTCCCCGGGGTGGCCTGGGGGGAACGGTGGTCTCACAAGTCGGGAATCGACTATATGAACGCTGCGACAGCGGAATTCGGCTCGATTGACTACGTTGCCATGTACTGGTTCAACGATCCTGTTGAAGAGTCCGTCGCGGAATGGAACCGGCTCGGCGCCGACTCATTCGAATGGGGGCGTGGGCCGTTGATTCCAGGTGTTCAACGGCCACTCCTGGGATTCTTTCGGCCGGTCAAGGGCTACGCGGCCCCATCGGCGCTCGTTTCGGCTGAGGTGTTGCCGTTTCGTCCGAATCGCGGTGTTCACCTCACACTCACCCGATTCGAGGATGCGCGTGGAGTTCTCGCACATGAACACCATGCCGCCGAGGATCGCGAACTGATTCCCGAGCTGCTCGATCTTCCAGGGGTGGCAGGTGTCTGGACGTTCACCTTCAGTCACCATCAGAACATCACCATGCGTCCGCGGACCAATTCCGATGACCCAGAGGGTTCGATGCGGATTCGGCTTGTGTACATCGATGGCGATCCTGACTCCACCACCGATCGAATACGTCATTCACACAATGAATTCGATGCCGCTCGGGGCTTCGACCGAGGAGATTCGAGTGTGGAGACGCTGGCGTGCATGTCGCTGGGCGCCATAGTGCCCTTCGCCGATTGGTGACAAGACGGGCAGGCCACCCCATGCGCTGGTGCTTCGGCGAGCGGCGCTGACGGAAAAACGACTGTAAGTGAACGAGGAGAATGATGAACATCACGACAACTAACGGGTCGAAATCGCTGGATCCGAAGCGGTATGGGCCATGGGCGGTCATCGCGGGTGGATCGGAAGGAGTGGGCGCCTCGTTCGCTCATCAACTCGCCGAAGCCGGGATCAATCTCGTGCTCATCGCACGCAAGCCCGGTCCGCTGGAGGACACCGCCGCGGCTGTTCGGACGCGCGGAGTCGAGGTGCGAACACTGTCCCTCGATCTGACCGATTCCGGATCAATCGGTCAGATCTTCGCTGCGACCGAGGATCTGGACGTCGGATTGCTTGTCTACAACGCGGGCGCGAACAGCTATGGGAGCGATTTCGTCGAAGGCGACCTCGGCCGTTTTCAGAACGTGATCGACCTCAACATCACCGCGCAGCTGACACTCGTCCACTACTTCGGTGCCAAGATGCGTGCGCGGGGTAGTGGCGGTCTGCTGCTGGTCGGCTCGATGAGCGGTTACCTGGGCGGTAGGCATCTGTCGATCTACGGCGCCGTCAAGGCCTTCGGCCGGGTCTTTGCCGAGTCGCTCTGGTTGGAGTTGCGAGACCACGGCGTCGATGTGCTCGAACTCGTGCTCGGCGTCACCCGGACGCCCGCAATGGAACGCGCCGGAATGAATCTCGGTGGGGCGATGAAGGTCAGCGAACCCGACGATGTGGCGCGCGAAGGACTCGACCACCTCGCCGACGGTCCGGTGTGGGTCGCAGGTGGGAATGCGTCTCGTGCCGAGGAGATCAACGGTCCCGACCGTCGGGGGCTGATCCTCAAACAGCACGAGCGGATGTTGAAATTGTTCCCGCAGAGGGCGAAGGCCGATGCTGAAGCCGCTCAGGCCCAGGTCTGAGCGGTGCGAATCGGGATCACCAGCCCGATCGTCACCCAGGTGCCCGGAGTCGCGGGGGAATGGGAGGCGTCAGCGGGTATCGCCGAGCTCGCCGACATCGCCGCGGCGGCCGACCATCTCGGGTTCGAGTATTTGACCTGTAGCGAGCACGTGGCTGTGCCGACCGAGGTGGCGGCCGTCCGAGGCGGGACATACTGGGATCCGCTGGCCACCTTCGGTTTCATCGCTGCACGGACTCGTCGTATCAGGTTGCTGACGCAGGTGCTGGTGCTCGGCTATCACCATCCGCTCGAGATCGCGAAGCGGTACGGAACCCTCGATGCCATCAGCGGTGGCCGGCTCACGCTGGGCGCCGGAGTGGGTTCTCTGCGTGAGGAGTTCGAGCTACTCGGAGCTGACTTCAACGGTCGCGGCGAGGTCGCCGACGATGCGCTGCGCGCGCTTCGCGTCGCGATGTCGCAATCCGAACCGCGGTACGAGGGAACTCACTACCGTTTCGGCGGAATGCTCATCGAGCCCCATGCGGTGCAGAGTGACGTTCCGATCTGGATCGGCGGCCGTACGAAAAGGTCGTTGCGTCGCGCGGTGGAGTTGGGCGACGGGTGGGTACCGTTCGGTCTGAGCCGCCCGCGGCTGCGAGAGATGCTCGACTCGGTCACGTTACCGAAGAACTTCGAGGTGATCCTGTCGGCAGGCAAGATGGACCCGTCCGCCGACCCGGACCGGGCTCGAATCGAGGTGGCTGCAGCATCGGCCGCCGGTGCCACCGTCGTCGGAGTGACCATCGCGGCCTCCTCCGCCGATCACTACATCGAGCAGTTGGCTGCACTGGCCGAATTGCATGATCTGCCGGGTGGCGAGATCTCGACTACGAGGAAAGAGGATTCGCATGACCTCGCATGAGGATCGTTTGTCAGCGATCGAGGCCAGGCTGCGCCTCATGGAGGACGAGCGGGACGTCGCTCGACTGGTGGCCTCGTACGGACCGCTCGTCGACAGCGGAGACGCAGATGCCGTCGCAGCGCTGTGGACGCCTGACGGTGTCTACGACGTCGACGGGTTGTACATGCAGGGACGCGACGACATCGTCGCGATGGTGAGATCCCGCACGCACCAGGGTTTCATCGCTGGTGGATGCGCTCATTTCCAGGGGCCGGTCCACGTGACCGTGAACCGCGACGAGGCGACTGCGGCCAGCTATTCGCTACTGGTCCTCCATGACGAGAACGGGTTTCGAGTCCACCGAGCGACTGCTCACCACTGGCGGCTCGTCCGGACCACTGATGGTTGGAAGGCGGACCGGCGCACGAGCCGCGCGCTCGACGGAAACCCTTACGCCCCTGGGCTGCTCATCGCAGCAGTGAACGGACAGCCGAACCCCTGATGGAGCCCGGGCCTGGCGGCGACACGGAGATGAGTCGCAGTCGCTGACCGTCGCGTAGGGTCTGACGTCGATGCTCTCTCGGAGTCGTCAGGTGTGCCGGTGGCGGTCACACGCCTCGTTGAATGCGTGCAACTCGGCGAGAAGAGCATCGGCACGGCCAGGACTCAGTTCCGCTAGTACTCGCCCGAGTCGTTCGCCGCACCTGCCGACTTCGTGCTCATACCCGCGGCGACCGGAGATCGTCGGCCGGATCAGTCGGCTTCCGGAAGGACCGACCCAGCGCTCGACGTAACCCAGATCGATCGCGGTGTTCACATGTCGGCTCACAGTCGACTGATCCAGTTGCAACGCCGCTTCCAGATCGCGCTGGGTGTACGGGCGCCCGTCCGACAGAACATCCAAGATGGCGAATACCGATTCGTGCAGATGTGTTGCGGCTGTGAGCCGTTGGCAATGCCGATGCGTGATGTAGAGCTCCATTGCCAAGTCACGGTGCAATCCGGGCTTGGCAACATGCTGGTGTTCCGGCTCCATTGCGTGCGCCTGCACCGGGCCGGTCTCGTGAGACCGGCCCGGCGAAAGCGAGGTCATCAGGCGCCCGCAGGGGAGTGTGCTGTGGTCACCGACAGGATCTTTTCGGTGAGTTCGGGGCGGCAGATGATCACGTCGGGCAAGTAGGTGTCGTCCTGGTTGTAGCGGAGTGGGGACCCGTCGATGCGTCCGCACCACAACCCTTTCGCCCGGGCAACGGCCACGGGAGCCGCGGAATCCCATTCATACTGTCCACCGGCGTGGACGTACGCATCGGCCTCGCCCCGTACAACGGCCATGGCTTTGGCCCCCGCCGAGCCCATGGGCAGCACGTCCCCGCCGAGCGCCTGCGCTACTGCATCCGAGAAGAGCGGGGGGCGTGAGGCACTCACCACGATGCGCGGGGCCCTGTCCTTCGGGCAATTGCTCGAGTCGCCCCCGGGTACCGCCGGCGGGTAGTCGTCGGTGTAGACGATTCCCAGTGCCGGCAGTGCCACCGCTCCCGCGATCAGGTCTGCATCTGCCGACCACAGGGCGACATGGACGGCCCAGTCCACGCGACCTTCCGTCCCGTATTCGCGGGTCCCGTCCACCGGATCCACGATCCACACACGGTCGGCGTCGAGTCGGCGCTTGTCGTCAGTGGACTCCTCGGAGAGCACCAGATCGCCGGGGCGCTCCCGGGCGAGGATCTCGAGGAGAAGAGCATTCGAGCGGGCGTCGCCCTCCTTGCCAAGAGCTTTCCCCGACAAGCCGCTTGTCGATCGGAGCCTCACGAGGAGTTCCCCGGCGGAGGATGCCAACTCGCGTGCCAGCCGTCGGTCCGCGGTCATGTCACGCCTCACAATCCGAGAGCGCGCATCACTGCGTCGGCGACTTCGGTCGGCGTCCCGTCCTGGGGGGTGATGACGATGTCGGCATCGGCGGGTCGCTCATAGGGTGAGTCGATGCCGGTGAAGTCGCTGATCTCGCCGCGTCGGGCCTTCGCGTACAACCCTTTCGGATCGCGGCGCTCGCACACTTCGATCGGGGTGTCGACGAAGATCTGGTGGAAGGCCAGACCCCGCTCGGCGTGGATCTCCGCGGCACGTCGACGTTCCTCCGCGAACGGACTGATCAGCGAGACAATGGCCACGGTTCCCGCGTCCGCGAAGAGTGACGCCACCTCGGCAGTACGTCGGACGTTCTCACGCCGGTCGTCGTCGGAGAATTCGAGATCGGCGTTGAGCCCGTGGCGGAGATTGTCGCCATCCATGAGATAGGCGGGACGGCCTGCGGCGACCAGACGACGCTCCAGTTCCATCGCCACCGAAGACTTCCCTGAACCCGACAAGCCGGTCAGCCAGATGGTCGCCCCTTGATGGGCGCGCTGATCGCGCCCGACCTTGGTGTCCTGCCACACCACATGACTGTCCTTGCTGACCGGCGCAGTGATCATCCCGGCGCCAACGGTCTTGTTGGTGGTCTCGTCGATGAGGATGAAACTGCCGGTCTCTCGGTTCCGTCGATAGGAATCGAACATGAGAGGGTGCTGCGTACGGAGAGTGAGTCGCGCGATCTCGTTCAGCTGCAACCGATCCGCGTTTTCATCGCGGTGCAGCGTGTTGACATCGAGTCGGTAGTTGAGGCCGGTGATGTGCGCGCGGGTCGACCGTGTGCCGCACACGATCTGATAGCGGCTCCCCGTCTCCAAGTCGGTGTCGTCGGAGAACCAGCACACCATTGCGTCGATGTCCCTGGCCACGTGCGGCCGGTTGTTCGGGCGCGCCAGCATGTCTCCGCGCACGATGTCGATCTCGTCGGCGAGTTCGATCGACACTGCCATCGCTGCGAACGCCTCGTCGACCTTGTTTCCCCCGGGGCCCCAGATGTCGGTGACCGTGGTGCTGAAACCGCCGGGCAGGACGACCACCTCGTCTCCACGGGAGAACACGCCGCCTGCAACGGTTCCCGAGTAGGCGCGATGATCGAAACCGTCCTTGCGCTGGGGACGGATGACGTACTGCACCGGCATCCGGGCGTCGATCAGATTCCGGTCGGACGCAATGTAGACGTTCTCGAGGTGGCTGAGCAGCGGACGGCCCTCGTACCACGGCATGTTCGTCGAATGCTCGACCACATTGTCACCCTGCAGCGCCGACATGGGGATGAAGGTCAGATCGGTGACATTCAACTTGGCGGCGAACTTGACGAAGTCGTCGCGGATCTCGTCGAACCGGTCACTGCACCAGTCGACGAGATCCATCTTGTTGATACAGATGGTCAGGTGCGGGATGCCGAGCAGCGAGGACAAGAAGGCGTGTCGCCTGGTCTGCTCCAGTACGCCCTTCCGTGCGTCGATGAGGATCATGGCCAGATCGGCGGTCGATGCGCCGGTGACCATGTTGCGGGTGTACTGGACGTGACCAGGGGTGTCGGCAATGATGAATTTACGTCGTGGAGTGGAGAAGTAGCGATATGCGACGTCGATGGTGATGCCCTGTTCGCGCTCCGCGCGTAGGCCGTCGGTGAGAAGGGCCAGATTGGCGTACTCGTCGCCCCGTTCGGCGCTGGTGCGCTCGATGGACTCCATCTGGTCGGTGAAGATGCTCTTCGAATCGAACAGGAGTCGCCCGATCAGGGTTGACTTGCCGTCGTCGACCGATCCCGCAGTGGCCAGCCGGAGTAGCTCGGTGCCGGCTTCGGTGCCGTCGCGCTCTGAGATGGCCTGCGCAGCATGCGAAGTGGTTGTCATCAGAAGTACCCTTCCTTCTTGCGGTCTTCCATCCCTGATTCAGAGATCCGGTCGTCAGCCCTGGTCGCCCCACGCTCGGTCAGCCTGGTGACCTCGATCTCAGCGATGACTTTCTCTACTGTGTCGGCGGTGCTCTGAACGCATCCCGTACACGTTGCATCGCCGACCGTGCGGAAGCGGACGGTCTCGGTGTGCGCCTTCTCGAACGGATGGACTTCGAGAAACCTGTTGAGCGCCAAGAGCATCCCGTCTCGTGGAATGACCTCACGCTTGTGGGCGTAATAGATCGAAGGGAGCTCGATGTTCTCGGCGGCGATGTACTGCCAGATGTCGAGCTCGGTCCAGTTGCTCAGCGGGAACACCCGGATGTGCTCTCCCTTGCGATGCCTGCCGTTGTAGAGTTTCCACAGTTCCGGTCGTTGGGCTCGCGGGTCCCAGGCGCCGAATTCATCCCGGAAGCTGAACACCCGCTCTTTGGCCCGCGCCTTCTCCTCGTCACGTCGGGCACCGCCGAACACGGCGTCGAACCGGTTCTCGGTGATCCCGCGCAGTAGGGCGGCGGTCTGGAGCCGGTTGCGGCTTGCGCCCGGGCCGGTCTGCTCGGTCACTCGACCCGCGTCGATGTCGTCTTGCACGGAACTGACAAGCAGTCGCACGCCGGTGTCGGAGACCACTTGATCGCGGTACTCGATCACCTCGTCGAAGTTGTGTCCGGTGTCCACATGCATGAGCGGGAAGGGGACAGGCGCCGGCCAGAAGGCTTTGCGCGCGATATGGAACATGACCACCGAGTCCTTGCCCCCTGAGAACAGCAGAGCCGGCCGTTCGAAAGTCGCGGCGACTTCGCGGAAAACGTGCACCGACTCGGCCTCGAGCGCGTCCAGATGCGATAGCTCGTATCTCGTGTCTGCGTCACGTGACGCTACGGCGGCGGGAATGTTCACGACTCTACCCTCACTTCGTCAAATAGTCGTCATTTCGTTCGGCTATTCGGAGCAGCGTAGGTGCCGCCGAGTGGGGCGTCCATACCCGATGTCCACTCACCGGGAGGTGCCGTGAAACGGTGTTCCCTCTGAACTGAGGGGTGCCGATGTGGCGCGCGCGAACTCGACCAAGCTGCGGCCGATCTCGTTGACCTCCTCGGCCGAGACGGAACGATAGAGCTGAGCGGAGACCGTTGCGGTGACCGCGTCCCCGTCCTCGTTCAGCAGGGGCGCCGAAATCGTCGCGAGCGGGGTCGGATCGGTATCGGTCAATTCGCCCTCCAGGTAGTCGACCACAGTGAGCTCTGCGACGGCCGCCGCCAGACGTGTCGAGACCGAGTCGGGTTCAGTCCCCGTGTCGAGGGCCTTGAGTGCGGTGAGTACGCGCAACAACGGGTCGCTCAGCCGCTCGATGCCATATCCGCGCCGCCTTATCTCGGCGAGCACCAACTCGACGCGGGAACCGAACTCGACACCGTAATGCACGGTTTCGGATTTCCATTCTTTCGCGAAGGTTTCCGGTGTCCAGGCGACGAACTCCCGGCCGAACGGCGCGACAAAGGGCAAGCGCGTCCCGGTCGGCACCGGAGGACGGGTCCCGTTCGAAGCCAGGGATTCGACGACGACGATGGAGCGCTCGCGGAGCTGGGACACGCAGACCGGCAGACCCAGGGAGTGGCTCAGTTCGTTCAGGGACTCACGAAGTGTTCGGGGCACGACTTCCGGCATGCCGGCGAGGTTCGCCAAACCTGATCCCAGCGCGTATCTCCCACTGACCGGGTTGCGGTGTACCCACCCGCGCGACGCGAGCGTATGCAGTATCGAGTGCCCGGTGGATCTCGTGATCCCCAGTGCGCGACAGATTTCCGCCAGTGCAAGGGGGCCGTCGGGGGTTCGGGCGAGCAGTTCGACGATGTCGATCACCCGACGGGTCGGCGGGGAGGGCTCTTGACCGGACGTGTGACCGTCATCTACGTTCGAATTCATGTATTCGGACACTACTCCGAATATTCGGATACAGCCATCGAAAGGGTGTCCCGTGGCGACCGTGACAATCGACGACCTTGTATCGCCGGTACTGACTCCGCTCCAGCTACAGCTTATTGCGAACGCCGAGGAGGCTCCGGTCGACCTCGATCCGGACGAACTGCTCGCCGAGGCGTCCAAAGCAACCGGTCTCGGTGACTTCGGTTCGGACGACTTCCGCCCGCGCCTCGACATGTATGTCTCGGCAATCAACGCCGACGACGGCTGCAACAACCTCAATCGAATGACTCTGCGCAGGAGAATTATTCGGCTGCTGTCCCAGCGTCTGCTGTTCAACGATCTGTTGCAGCGCCATCCCGAGATCCACGGAATCGAGATCGAACGTCCACTGGTGGTCGTCGGTCTTCCCCGCTCGGGCACAACTCACCTGGTCAACCTGCTCGCTTCTGATCCCCGCCGACGGGCGCTCCCGTATTGGGAGAGCCAGGAACCGTTTCCGCTTCCCGGAGAGGGACCGGGCGTGGACGGAGTCGACCCGCGGTACGCGCGATGCGCGACCTCTCATCAGCAGGCGGGAGCGCTTCTACCGTTCATGGCCGCCATGCACGACCGGTTTCCCTCTGCGATAGAAGAGGAGGTGGAAATCCAGGATCTCGACTTTTCGAGTTATGTGCTCGAGTGGCACGCTCGGGTACCTGCGTGGCGGGATCACTATCTCACTCTTGACCAGACACAGCACTATGCGTATCTGCGTACTGTGCTCCAGGCCCTCACTTTCCTGCGCGGGCCCCGACAATGGGTCCTGAAGTCGCCGCAGCACTGTGAACAACTAGGACCGCTCCTCGCTACGTTTCCGGACGCCACGTTCGCATTCACACACCGCGACCCGGTCGCGGTGATCCAGTCAGCGGTCACGATGCTCGCATACGGCGACCGGATGAGGCGTCATGCCATCGATCCGGATGACCTCGCCGACTACTGGATCGACCGAATCGAGATGCTGTTGCGATCGTGCGTGCGAGACCGGCATCTGATCCCGCCCGAGCAGAGTCTCGACATTGCTTTCCATGAACTCAACGGGCACGAGATGGACATCCTCGACCAGTTGTACCGGCTGAACGGAACAGATCTCACCGAACCGGTCAGGACCGCATTCAACGCCTACCTGAACAGCAATCCTCGTGGCAGCAAGGGACGTATGCGCTATCGACTCCACGAGGACTTCGGCCGGTCACCAGACGAGGTCCGCGCCAGATTCGACTTCTACTTCGATCGGTTCAACGTGAAGAAGGAATCATGAGCGCTTTAGAGCCCGTCTATCGCAGTCGCCCGGGAGCCGAGGACATCGAGGGTGCGAACGCTCTCGCGGCCGAGCAGGTACATCCAGGGATCTGGATGTCTCCGGGACTGTCCAATTCGTTCCTCATCACCACCACTGATGGACGGATCGTGGTGAACACCGGGATGGCGTTCGAGGCGCCGGTGCACCGGGCCAACTACGACGCCGTGGACACCTCGCCGATCCACAGCGTGATCTTCACCCAGGGTCACTACGATCACGTCGGCGGCGTTGATGTGTTGCGCGACCCGGGCACCGAGGTCATCGCACAGGCGAACTGGGCGGACTGGCGCCGGGACAACGAGACTCTGGCTCCCTTCCGCGCGTCCAACGCCGGGTTCGCCTGGGCGGCCAAGACTCGTGCGTCAGCTGCACACACAGTGGAACGATTCGGGGGCCCGCTGCCGACACAAGGCCGGCCCGAGCCAACCCTCGTCTTTGATGATTCGCTCGAGCTCTCGATCGGCGGCCGGCGGCTCGAGCTCATCTCAACGCCCGGGGCCGAGACCACGGACAGTCTGGTGATCTGGCTACCAGACGAAGGTGTATGCCTGTGTGGCAACGTCTTCGGCGCGCTGTTCGGACACATACCCAACCTGGTGACGCTACGTGGGGATCGTTACCGCGACGTAGGGGTTGTCATCGACACTTTCGAACGTATCCGATCTCTCGGCGCGGAGGTTCTGCTGCCCGGGCATTTCGGGCCGATCACCGGGCGGGAGCGGATCGACTGGGAGATCAGCCGGATGTGTGCTGCATTGACCTATATTCACGACGAGACCGTGAAGGGGATGAACGCGGGCGTGGACGTGCAGACCCTGATGCGAGAAGTGACGCTGCCTCCGGAACTCGAGGTGGGAGAAGGCTACGGAAAGGTCAGTTGGAACGTTCGCGCGATCTGGGAGAACTACGCGGGATGGTTCCATCATCGATCGACGACCGAACTCTATCCGTTCGATCCCCTCAGCGTGACCGCTGACCTGTACGCGGCCGTCGGCGTCGAACCCGCGATCAAGCGCGCAGAAGAGCTACTCCTGTCGCAGGACTCGGTAAGGGCGATCGCCCTCGCCGAGTCCGTTCTCGCGGTGGAACCAGAGAACCCCCGTGCCAGTTCGGTACTGGTCGAGGCTCATCGTCGACTCCTGTCGGAGAGCAGCAACTTCTGGGAGTCGGCCTGGCTGAACAAGCAGATCGAGGCGAATTCATGAACAACACACTCTCTTTCGACTTCACCGGGACGTCTGCGATCGTCACGGGTGGTTCGAGTGGAATCGGGTACGTGACGGCGCGACTGCTGTGCACTGCGGGGGCGAATGTCACGGTGACGGGTACGAAACCGGACGCCTCGCACTACTCCGTCGACATGTCGGACCTGACGTACCGGCAGCTCGACCTCTCGGATTCCGAGCAGATCGATTCGTTTGCAGCCGAAATCGACTCGGTTGACGTCCTGATCAACAATGCGGGAGCAAACTTCGCGGCACGCGAGGCGATGACGGCCTTCCCGGAGTTCGAATCGGCTGTCAGAGTGAACCTGCTGGCACCCTTTCGTCTGACCGGCGCGCTACACGACGCGTTGCAGGCCTCCCAGGCGGCCGGCGGCGCCAGCGTGGTCATGTTGACCTCGATGTCGGCCATCCGTGCGTCCACTTCGGTACCGGGTTACGGATCGGCAAAGGCGGGAATCATTTCCCTCACTCAGGATTTGGCGTCCGCCTGGGCCTCCCATGAGATACGCGTGAACGCGGTCATGCCGGGGGTCACCGAGACTCCGATGACTGCCCCAATGGAGCATCGTCCCGAACACAAGCAGGCACAACTCGCACACATCCCGATGGGTCGCTTCGCCACTCCAGAGGAGATAGCCGATGCCATCTTGTTCCTCTGTACCCGTAATGCCGCCTATTGCACCGGCACCGTCCTCACTGTCGACGGTGGGTACAGCACCGTCTGACGACGACCGGGCCCGAGCGGCACCGGCGTCGCCATACCGAGTACTACCGAACAGCATCATCGCCACCCTGCGGGTTGCTGTGCGGCCCAACAAAACACTGCCTGAGGAGAGTGAAGATGCGCGCGCTCATCGTTAGCGGAGCCGGTGCTACGTCGGTCGTGAACAAACCGGTCCCGGAACCAGATCCGCACGACGTACTGGTCAAGATGCGTGCATGTGGGATCTGCGGAAGTGATGCGTTCTACATCTCGATCGGGGGTCTACCCCCTCACGTGGGCTCGATGGCTCTCGGTCACGAGCCGGCCGGTGAGATCGTCGCGGTCGGTGAGAAGGTGGAAGGGCTCGTCGTCGGTGATCGAGTTGTGGTGAATCCCATGGCCTCTGACAGCGATGTCATCGGCAACGGTGGGTCTTCCGGTGCGCTTGCGGAGTACCTTCTGGTCCGGAATGCCAGCCTCGGCGGCAACATTCACACAATGCCTGACCACGTGCCGTTCGAAGTCGCGGCGCTGACCGAGCCCATGGCTGTGGCCGAACACGCGGTCAATCGGGTGTCCCCGCGCATCTCTGACAAGGTCGTGGTGTTCGGTGCGGGCCCGATCGGCTTGGGCGTGACCATCGCCTTGAAACAGGCGGGAGTGCAACACGTCACTGTGGTCGATGTCATCTCCGGCCGGTTGGACAAAGCCTCCCGGATCGGCGCCGATGCGGTGATCGATTCGAGCGAAGTGGATTTCGCCGAAACGCTCATCGCGACGCACGGTCCGGCAGCTTCCCGGGCAGATCGAGCCGACACGGACATCTACATCGACGCGGCCGGCGCGCCGGCGGTGATCGATTCCGCCATGAAGACCGCGAAACGAGGCGCGACTCTCGGAGTGGTCGCGGTGCACAAGCAGCCGGTTCCCATCGACCTTCTCGCAGTGATGGGCAACGAACTGACAATCGTCGGCGCCATGGGCTACCCCACCGAGATCGCGCTGGCGGCAGAGAGAATTGCCGACGACTGGGAAAAGTACGCGGTGATCATCAGTCACACCGTGCCCTTCGATCAGGTCGACGAGGCAGTTCGATTGGCGTCGACGCCGGGAGCTGCCGACAAGGTTGTCGTGACTTTCGACTGATTGACGATACTCGGTTCGAGACGTGTTGTGAGCCGACGTATTCGGGCATCTGCAGCGGGTGCTCGACCGTGCTCAGCTGCGACCGATGTGCGCGAGGAAGTCGCGCGCGGCACCGGCACCCGGTTGGGCGCCCGACAACCAGACCGCGCGCAGGGGCCGGGCGAGGTCGAGGTCGGCGATCGGGATATGGGTCAACCGGTGCCCGAGGTCGTCGGCCACCGAGAGGTTGCTGAGGACCGCCGGACCGGCGCCGGCGATCACCGCCGCTCGCACCGACGCCGTCGTGGACAGTTCCAGGACGGGTGGCGCGGCCTCTCGTCCGAGGCCGAGGGGCCTGGCAAGGGCGCGCTCGAGAAACTCCCGGGTGCCTGAGCCCTCCTCACGCGTCACCAGTGGGGTGCGGGCGAGATCGGCGGCCGTGACCGGCCGCCGCAGCCTCGTCCACGGATGACCCGGTGGTACGACGAGGATCAGCTCGTCGCGCGCGACGGTCCGGCTGCGCAGACCGGTCTGGACGCGGGACCCCTCCACGAAGCCGAGTTCGACGTCGCCGGCACGGACTAGGTCGTACACGTGATCGGAGTTGGTCGCGGTGAACGACACCTTGGGGGCGGGCTGATGCTGGGCGGCGAACGAGACGAGCCAGCGGGGGAGAAGATGCTCGGCCACGGTGAGACTGGCGGCCAGTCGCAGCTGATCGCGCCTCTCGAGGCGTAGGGCGGCCAGCCCAGCGTCGAATTCGCCGGCCAGGGTCAGCAGGCGGTCCGCCCATTCGGCGACAAGTCGCCCGGACTGGGTCGGCGCCGATCCGCGCGGAGTGCGCGTCAGCAGAGCGACGCCGAGCTGCGTTTCCATCGCGCGGACGCGCGCCGACACCGCCTGTTGGGTGACGCCGAGCTGGGCCGCGGCGGCGTTGAGGCTCCCCGTCTTGACCACCGCCTGCAGGGTCTCGAGGGACGCGAGGTCGGGCATCCGCGGACTCAGCACCATCGCTCGAGGATACAAGCACCGTTGGTACCCCGGGTACAAACCACGTTTGTACCCTGCCAACGTTTCGGGTCCTACCGGCGTCGTGGGTTTCGCGAGATCGTGATGGACATGACCACGACCACTGCCTCCGCCGGACTCGCAGCACCGGACCTCGGGACCGCCACCGGCCGTGCAACGGGGCAGCGCCAAGCCTCCTACGTGCCGCCCAACTGGTTCGCCGCGGTGATGGGCACGGGGATCATCGCGATCGCCGCGCACAGCCTGCCCTGGCAGCCCACGGGTCTGGCGGAGGTGGCAACCGTTTTCTGGCTGTTGGCCTCCGCGGTGTTCGGCGTCGTGCTGGTCGCCACGATCCGACACTGGATCCGCGACCCGGAGGTCGCCCGCGGTCATCACGCCCACCGCGTCGTCGCCCACTACTACGGGGCCGTACCGATGGCGATCATGACGGTCGGGACCAGCACGATGGTCGTCGGAGCGACGGTGATCGGCCAGGATCTGGCGCTGGGGATCGACCTCGTGTGCTGGGTCGTCGGCACGATCGGTGGGGTCGTCACCGCGGTGGTCATCCCGTACCGGCATCTCATCGTCGGGCGCCCGTCGGTTGGTGACGCGTTCGGCGGTTGGCTGATGCCGGTCGTCTCCCCGATGGTGTCGGCGTCGGCGGCCGCGGTGCTCACCCCGCAGTTGTCCGCGGGTTGGGCGTCGCATCTGGTGATGGGGATCGGTTGCGCGATGTTCGTGCTGGCCGCACTCGCCTCGCTCCCCATTCTCTGGGTGTTGGCGGCGCGGCTGCGTACCGGCGACGTCGGCGCCGCGCACATGGTCCCCACCTGGTGGATCGTCCTCGGACCGCTCGGCCAGTCGGTCACTGCGGCGTGCCTGCTGGCGCACGTCGCACCCCATGTCGTCGACGCGCCCATGGCTGAGACCTTGCATTCGTTCGCGGTCGGTTATGGCCTCGCCGTCTGGGTGGCGGCCACCCTCTGGATCGGCGTGGCTGCTCGGCTCACCGCGCGGACCCAGAGATCGGGGATGCCGTTCGCGATGACCTGGTGGTCGTTCACGTTCCCGCTCGGCACCTACGTCACGGGTTCGAGTGCGCTGGCCCTCACCGTCGGCGGGACGGTCTTCGAGGTCGTGGCCGTCGCCGGGTTCGCAGTCCTCGTGCTGGCATGGAGCGTCGTGGCGGTCCGCACTGTCCGCGGGGTGGTTTCGGGAGAACTCCGCCGCGCTCCCGCGGTTCCCGTGAAGTAGAGGTGCGCTGAATTCGGTGTTTGTGGGCTACCCGCACGGGACCTCTTGGTTGCTGTGACTGGTGGGGATTCTGTTCACCACAGTTCACCACGGTTCACCGCTGGGACGTGAGTGACAGCTACTGCTGTGCAACCGGATTCGTTGTCATCGCGGTTGTGGATGAATCTCGTCGTCGAACGTTTTGGCGAGTACCTTGGTGTCATGCCCTCGATCAACGCACTCCGCGACACCCTCACCGTCCTGCGACCACCGCCCGACGACGGCAGCGGCCGTGCCCTGCACGAACGACTCGACGAACTACGGATGTTGCGCAACGTGCTCGATCACCAGATCGCAGTGCACGTAGCACTATTCGACGCCACGGGTGCCGCAATACGGGCGGGGTCGACCACACGGAACGCACTGATCGAAATGGGCATGCCACCCGCGGCCGCGCACCGCTATGTGCGCATCGCCGGCGGGCTGGAGTCGGTGCCGAAGGTCGCCGACTGCGCGGCGGAGGGTTATCTGTCTGCCGAGTGTGTCGATGCAGTGATACGCGGACTAGCACTCATCGACAAACGTTCTGCCACAACGCCGTCCGACGACGATCGCAGCGGATACGAGAGTGAGTTGCTTGCGCAAGCGTTCTCCGGCGCCACCCCCGCCCAGATCGACGACCACGCCCGCGGGATCGCCACTCGTCTGGCCGCCACCGACCCCAGCATCGTGGCAGCGGCCGATGACGCATCGCTGAACACCCTGCACACCAGGATCACCGACGAAGGCCGGGTCGCGATCACCGGAGACGTGACGGCGGTGATCGGGGAGAAGTTCGTGTCCATGATCGACGAACGATCCTGCCCGCGTTCGGAACCCGACGGCGCGGCAGATCGTCGCGGTGCAGCCGAGCGCCGCGCAGATGCACTGGAGTTGCTGTTGGATCAAGCCGCGATCGGTGCGGCGATGACCTCTGCGGGTGCACCACGCACCCAACTCTTGGTGACAATCCCCGCCGACGGCACTGATCCGGCACGGCTGCCGTGGATGGGGGCGGTCTCAGAGTCGACGACACGGCGACTGTCCTGTGATGGTGGGGTGGCCGAGATCGTCCTCGACGACGAAGGCGTTCCGCTGCGGATGGGAACCACGAAACGGCTGTTCCCCCACCATCTGCGGCAGGCGATCATCGTGCGCGATCAATGTTGCGTGAAATGTGGTGCCCCCGCAGCACATACTCAGGTTCACCACCTCGTGCACTGGGCCGATGGTGGTCCCACCGATCTCGACAACGGGTGCCTGCTTTGTCAACGCTGTCACACCCAGGTGCATCACCACGGCTGGCAGGTGGTGATGGGACCCGACCGGCACCCCTGGCTGATCCCACCCGCCGACATCGACCCGAAACGCCTACCTCGACCCGCCTACAACCGACGCACCATGCGACTCGACGACGCCCTCGTCTGACCGCCCCGCCCACAGTCCCTTCGGTGTCGACCCCGGCGCCGTACGACCTTTGACAACTCCACAGTGTGTAACAGGCACGCGTCCAATCGATTTCGTAACGCGAGTGGGTCTATGGCGCGCATTCGCGCTACGAGATCCCGGTGGGCGCGGGTTGCGGAGTGTGCGCGGGGACGGCTGGCGGTGGTGCCTCATGCATCCGGTCCACGTCCTCGAGGCTCAGTCCGGTGGTCTCGACACGGAAGGTCCACGTGACGAACGCGCCCAGCAGCGACGTGCCGGCGAGGAGCAGCACGATGATCGCGGTGCCCCAGGCGTCGAGGAGGATCGGGAAGAGGAAGGCGGTGAGAACTGCGCCGATCTTGGCGACCGAGGCGGCGAGGCCCGCGCCGGTCCCGCGCAGCGAGGTGGGGAAGACCTCGCCGGCCAGCAGATACGTCATCGAGTTCGGACCCAGGTTGGTCATGAGATTGAACAGCATGAAGCCGCCGAAGACGAGGACGACCTGCAGGGTGCCGTCGAGCAGGGTGGAGGCGGCGGCGATCACCAATCCGACCGCACAGCCGAGGAAACCGAAGACCTGCAACCGGATTCGGCCGAACCTGTTGACGAGGTAGATCGCCAGCACGATGCCGATGAGCAGGAAGGCGTCGATCAGGACTGCGCCTTCGGCGCCACGCATGTCATCGGCCACCACGCCGCTGACGGTCGAGTCGTCCGCGGCGACCGTTCCGATCGTCGCGGCGATGATGGTCGGGGTGAAGATGCCGATCCCGTATGTTCCGAGGTCCTGGAGAAACCATGGGATCGAGGCCAGGATCGTCGAGCGGCGCCAGGGCCGGCGGAACAGTGCCGTGACATCGGTGGTCGAGGTGGCGCCCGGCCCGGGTCCGTCGTGGCGCGTGAGGGTGACGGTGGTCGGGTACTGCGGTCGGCGAGCCAGTAGACGTTTCAGTTCGTACTCCGCCTCGTCGACCCTGCCCGTCCCGAGAAGCCAGTGCGGGCTCTGCACGACGAAGAGCCGGCCGACGACCACCAGTACGGACGGTACGACGGCCACACCGAACATCCAGCGCCAGTCCGACAACTCGTCGCGATTGCCGAGGATGATCACTCCCACCAGGGTTCCGGCGAGTGCGCCGACGGCTTGGAAACCGAACGCCGCCAGCACCCCTCGATCCCGGATGCTGGTCGGCATGGTCTCGGAGATCATGGTGTGGGCGGTCGGGTAATCGCAGCCCAAGGCCAGTCCCATGCCGATGAGACAGACCACCAGCATCGAAAAGCCGGTGCTGAGCGTGACGCCCACCAGGAAGGCGGTGAACAAGACCATCTCGGCCAAGAACATCTGGCGGCGGCCCCACCGGTCGGAAAGTCCGCCGAGGGCCGACGCGCCGACCATGATGCCCAGCAGCGGCGCGGCCGTTACGACGCCGGACTGGGCTGAGCTGAGCGCGAATTCGTCGATGATCAACGGCAGGGCCACGCCGACCATGAAGACGATCATGCCCTCGAGAAACTTCCCCGCGGACGCGAGCAGCCAGATCCGCTTCTGCATCGCGGTCATCGCACCGGCGGTGGCGGGCGTGCCATCACGCCAGGTGGGGACCTCGTCGAGGTAGCTCTGCACGGAGACGGGAGGGACGGCCGAATCGTGTGCCGACATGCGAATCCTGTTCTACGCCGACGATTTCCACGCGGGATGACGGTGAATCGTGTCTGTGGAAGTCGGACGCTACAGGGTGCCGTCGGCCATCGCGTTGCGGCGGGATGAACGTTTGACGCCGTGCCCTGCGCGGTAGGACTCGGTGCGCACCGAGTCCTACCGCGGCCGCACGTCACATGCCGGCGGGTGGATGTCCCAGACAGATCAGGGCGCCCATCGGATCCTTGATCGCGGCCAGCGTCCCGTACGGGGTGTCCTCGCCGGCCATGAGGATCTCTGCGCCCAGCGATTCGGCCTGCTTCACCGTGGCAGCGACATCGTCGACGGTGATGTAGACCTGCCAGAACGACGGCACCCCGGCCGGGAAGAGCTTGACCGAGTCCATGATCCCCGCGTACGACGCCTCACCGTAGAAGATCTGGCCGTAGCTGTCGGGCCCGACGGCGTCCGGGTCGCCACCGGTGCCGACCTCCTCTATGCGCGCGCCGAGCACGGTCCGGTAGAAGTCGACGGACTTGGCGTAGTCCATGCTCTGACACTCGAACCAGTAGGGCGTGCCGTGGTCGCCGAACTCGGTGTATCCCTGATGATTCTTCGGCTGCCAGAACCCGATCGCCGCACCCGCGGGATCGTTGGCCACCAGCATCGTGCCCTCGTCGCCGATGGCCATCGGCGGCACCATGATCGAGCCACCCGCAGACTCGACGGCCTTGACCGTGGCGTCGGCGTCTTCGGTGTGGAGATACACCGACCAGATGTCGGGCGGCCCGGCGCCTTCCATCACCGGGCTCAGACCGGCCACCCGCTTCCCGTTCTTGTGGAAGTTGCGATAACCGCCCATCTCCTCGTCGGGGGCCTCGGCCTCCCAGCCGAAGATCGCGCCGTAGAACTCTTCGGCCCTCGCGGTGTCACTGCTCATCAGGTCGAACCAGATCGGTGCCCCGGAGGGGGCTGCATACTCGGCCATTGCTGGGTCCTCTTTCTTGCTCCGCGTGAACTGGTGGACGACTGCCCGTCGACACTTCTGACTGACAGGGTCGCGCAAACTCATCGGTCGCGGACGGCGTTGCGAAGAGTACGATTCATATCCACCGACGTCGGCTCATGGCACCCTGATCGGATGACCAAGCATGCAGGGACGGTCGAACGACTCCGCGGCCTCGCGTGGCCGACGATGCTGGCGGGTGGTCTGCTGCTGGTCCTGCTGGCGCAGGTGCAGTGGGGCAGCACCGACGAGGGCGTGGAGCCGTCGATCACCGGGATGGGACGCGTCACGATCCTGGGCGCCAGCGACGACGATGTCGCGTTCTTTTTCGAGGACAACACCGGTCGCCCTGGGCTGAGCGTGGTGGTGCTCGGTGTGGTGATCGCTCTCGTCGGCGCCCTCGGCTGGTGGCGCCCACGCCTGCGGCCCGCCGCCATCGGACTGATCGGACTCGCCTCGATCATCGTGCTCGTCGTCGGCATCCGGACGCTGAACGACCCGGCCGCGCAGCTGTTCTCCGACCGCGTGTCCGAGGCGCTCGACGCCGACCTCCCCGAGATGCAGGCGGGTTATGGATTGATCGGGACCGTCGTGGTCGCGATCCTGCTCCTGGTGGTCGTCGGATTCTGGGTGCTGAGCACGGTGTGGCCGCGTGCGGGTGCCGCCGAGGGAGCCGAGGTCAACCGAACCGACGAATCGTCTTGATGTAGCCCATGTCCTTCAACTTCGTGAAGCCGATGGGGACGCCGTTGGGACCGTACGCGTTGAACACCCGACCGGCGCCCGCGTAGATGCCGACGTGCCCGGCGTCGCGGCCGAAGATGATGATGTCGCCCGGTGCGAGGGCGCGGAACGGGATCGCGTGTCCGACCTTCGCCTGTTGTTGGCTGGTCCGGGGGAGCTGGACGCCGGTCGTGTAGAACGCCCACCGCACCAGCCCGGAGCAGTCCCACGAGTGCGGGCCGACGCCGGCCCACATGTACGGCTTGCCGATCTGGGTGATCGCCGCCCCGAGTGCGTTGAGGCCGACGGTGGTCGGCACCGGCAGATAGATGGGAACCGAGCCGGAGGAATCCGACGAGCCCGCGGCTGCGGCGCGACCGGTGTCGAGGAGAGGGGAGCCGGCAAGGGGAACACCGACCCACAGCGCGGCAGTGAGTGCGATGGTGCAGGTCACGCGCGTGGTGCGCGTCATCGAAACGGACATGACGACAGCTTGGCCGAGGCGGGTCGGTGTGTCGTCGGTCGTTCTCCAGGTGTGACGAACGTGTGACCGCTGTGATGCTTGAGGCTTGTGTTAACTAATGGTGCTGCGGGTGTGATTAATTACCGACGCCCCGATCACCAGTAGCCGTCCGGATCCGACGCGGGCGACTCGGCGGGGATGATGCCCTCGCTGACCCCGTGGTCGATACTCGCCGACAACCGGGCGCAGGTCGGCATCATCGCGCCGGGGAGCAGCGGGCCGTTCCCGTCGTCGCCCCCGGCGCGCATCTGCTCGAGGCCGAGACAGCGGTCCCGGGCGTCGGCATTCCACTGCACGCTGGTGTGAAACGAACTCGTCTTCTTCACCAGCACGCACGCATGGCATGCCCGACACTCGATCTCGCGCATCCCGCCCTGCAGATAGTGCTCGCGGTCGCGGCGGGTGGCCTCGTGAACCCGGGCGAGCCGGTCCGGATCGTCGTGGAAGTCGGGCGCCTTGGCCCAACGGTCGGAACCCACGCGAACCCCTGCTGCCCGGGTCATCGTCAGACCTCGGCCTTTTCGGCGGAGTCCGAGGCCGCGGATTCGGTCGCCTTCTCGGCCTCTTGGCGACGCAGGTTCTCCTGGATCTCCTCGTTCCAGCTCTCGAGGGCCTTGGAGGTGTCGATCTCGTACTCGAACCGGCCGGTCATCTCGTCGGTGACCTCGGCCTTGTCGACGTAGAACTGGTCGTACCAGCGGCGGAGCTGGTAGACCGGGCCGTCCTCCTCGACGAGCAGGGGATTGTCGATACGGGTCTTGTTCTTCCAGATCTCGACGTCCTGCAGGAAGCCCACCTCGACGCCGGCGCTGATCTTCGTCGCCATCTTCGACGCCTGCTCGGCGGTCAGGCCCTCGGGGACCTTCGCCATCACGCCGTACATCAGGACGAAGGAGTTCTCGTCGATGGGGTAGTGGCAGTTGGTGAGGATGGTCTCCACGGCGTATCCGCCGTAGTACTGGATCATCGGATTCAGCATGTACGACGGCCCGTAATACGCTGCGATCGATTCGAGGCGGCTGTCGTCGTAGTTGGTGCCGAGGGTGACATCGGGCCGGCCGTGCGAATTCATGTACTGCGCCGCGATCTCACCCTCGAAGACGTTCTTGAAGTAGTCCGGGAGAGCGAAGTGCACGTAGTAGAAGTGCGCCATGTCGACGACGTTGTCGATGATCTCGCGACAGTTGGACCCTTCGATGACGATGCGGTTCCAGGTCCATGGCGTCCACTCGTCGGACCCGAACTCCTCGAGTTCGGGAATGATGCACTCGTCCGGGGGAGGGTTGCCCTCGGGATCGTTGTAGACGAAGACCTGGCCGTTGCGGACCATCGACGGCCACGAGCGGGTCTTGGCGAGCTTCGGATTGCGCTTGGCGTAGGGCACGCCGGCGCAGCGTCCGTTGCCTTTCCACAGCCAGCCATGGAACGGGCACGCCACGTTGTCGCCGGACAGTCTGCCCTGGGAGAGGTCGCCGCCCATGTGTCGGCAGAAGGCGTCGAGTACGTTGACCTCGCCCTTGGTGTCCACCCACGCCACCAGCTTGGTGCCGAAGATCGTGACCGAGTGGGGCTTGCCGTCGGAGAATTCCTCGAGCAGTCCGAGGCAGTGCCATCCCCGCGCGAAGCGGGTGGGTGGCGCACCCGTGTCGATCTCCCGGATGCCCACGTCCGCCCCGTCGGAGGCGGCGGCTGCGCTCGGCGCACCGGGGCTGCTCGGGGTCATCGTCTCGGGTCCTGAAGACATGTGCCCTCTCCTGTCTGTGGCTCGTGTCGCGTCGAAGAACTGTACCCAATACTAGAACACGTTTCAGATTTGTCAGCCCGATCGCCTCCTTCGAGGGCGATCGGGCCTGTACATGGGCATAAAGTCGCAGTGCTCGACAGAAATGAGAACGTGTTCTAATCTCGAACTCGATGGTTACAGCGGCCGGCGTGCCGGTCGAGGGAGAGACGAGTAGGAGCAGGCGAGATGCCAGCACAACGGAGCGAAGCCGCCGAGCAGGTCCTGGAGAAGATCAACGTCCTGCTCCCGGAACTCGAGCAGCGCGCGCAGTCGACCGAGGATCTGCGCCGCATCCCCGACGAGACCGTGTCGAGCCTCGAGACCGCAGGCTTCTTCAGGCTGCTGCAGCCCGAGCAGTGGGGTGGCTACGAGGTGGACCCGGTCACCTTCTACGAAGCGGTCCGCCGCATCGCGTCGGCGTGCGGGTCCACCGGGTGGGTCTCCGGCATCATCGGCGTGCACAACTGGCACCTCGCGCTGTTCGATCAGCAGGCACAGGAGGACGTTTGGGGTTCGGACACCAACGTCCGCATCTCGTCGTCGTACGCGCCGATGGGTATGGGTGAGGTCGTCGACGGCGGCTACAAGGTCAATGGTTCGTGGGCGTGGTCGTCGGGTTGCGAGACTGCTGACTGGGTCTTTGTCGGGGGTCCGGTCATCAAGAACGGTAAGCCCGTCGACTTCGTCAGCTTCCTGATCCCGCGCGAGGACTACACGATCAAGGACGTGTGGAACGTCGTCGGGCTGCGGGGTACCGGGTCCAACACCATCGAGGTCAAGGACGTGTTCGTGCCTCGGCACCGCATGCTCAGCATGCGCACGATGTCGATGGGGCAGAGTCCGGGCCTGGAGCGGAACACCGCGCCGGTGTACAAGATGCCCTGGGGCACCATCCATCCCAGCACCATCGCGACGCCGATCGTCGGCATGGCGTACGGCGCCTACCGCGCCCACGTCGAGCACCAGGGCAAGCGGGTGCGTGCCGCCTACGCGGGTGAGAAGGCGAAGGAGGATCCGTTCGCGAAGGTCCGGATCGCCGAGGCCGCCAGCGACATCGACGCCGCCTGGCGTCAGCTGTCGGGGAATCTGCAGGCCGAGTACGACCTGATCCTGGCCGGCGAGGAGATCCCCATGGAGCTGCGCCTGTCTGCCCGACGCGACCAGGTGCGTGCGACCGGGCGTGCGATCGCCGCGATCGACCGGCTCTTCGAGAACTCGGGTGCCCACGCGCTGGAGAACGGGACGCCGATCCAGCGCTTCTGGCGCGATGCCCACGCCGGACGCGTGCACGCAGCGAACGACCCCGAACGCGCCTACGTCGCATTCGGCAACGGCGAGTTCGGGATTCCCATCGGCGACACGATGGTGTGACCCCACTCCCCTTGAGGAGCCCGGAGCTTGCGGAGGGCACGACCCCCTGCTCCCTGAGGAGCCCGGAGCTTGCGGAGGGCGTCTCGAAGGGCCTGGTCAGCACCGCCGGCAAGAGCACACAACAGGAGTCAGCAGATGAGTGACAGTCCGATCCGCTCGTTGGGATACATGAGGATCGAGGCCACCGACATCGAGGCGTGGCGGACCTACGGCCTCAAGGTCCTCGGCATGATCGAGGGTTCCGGTCTCACCGAGGGCGCCCTGTACCTCCGGATGGACGACTTCCCCGCCCGGCTGGTCATCGTGCCGTCCGAGCACGACCGGCTCGCGAGCGCCGGCTGGGAGGTCGCGAATGCCGCAGAGCTGCAGGATGTCCGGGATCGCCTGGCACGTGCGGGGGTGGTCTTCCGGGAGGGCAAGGACGAGGAGATCGCCGACCGTCGCGTCGCCGAGATGATCGTCTTCGACGATCCGGCGGACAACACCCTCGAGGTCTTCCACGGCGCCGCGCTGGAGCACCGGCGCGTGGTCAGCCCGTATGGGCACCGATTCGTCACCGAGGAACAGGGCCTGGGCCACGTCGTACTGACCTGCTCCGACGACAAGGCCGCACTCGAGTTCTACCGGGACGTACTGGGATTCAAGCTCCGCGACTCGATGCGGTTGCCTCCGCAGGTGGTCGGCCGCGAAGAGGGCGACGAGGTGCCGTGGCTGCGGTTCCTCGGGTGCAATCCACGTCACCACTCGCTGGCGTTCCTGCCGATCCCGAACAGCACCGGCATCGTGCATCTGATGGTCGAGGTGGAGAACGCCGACGACGTCGGGCTCTGTCTGGACCGGGCGTTGCGCAAGAAGGTGCCGATGTCGGCCACTCTCGGCCGCCACGTCAACGACCTGATGCTGTCCTTTTACATGAAGACGCCCGGCGGCTTCGACGTCGAGTTCGGCTGTGAGGGAAGAACCGTGAAGGACGACGAGTGGATCGCCCGGGAGAGCACGGCCGTGAGTCTGTGGGGGCATGACTTCAGCGTCGGGTTCAAGGGCTGAGATGCCCTCGGACGCCCAGACCCAGCAACCGCGGTCGCCATACGGGTCCGCCGACTTCGATTCCCGCCAGTTCCGGACCGCGATGGGCCAGTTCTGCACCGGGGTCACCGTCATCACCACGCTCGACGACGAGGGCAAGCCGGTCGGTTTCGCCTGCCAGTCCTTTGCCGCGCTGTCGCTCGACCCGCCACTGGTCCTGTTCTGCCCGATGAAGACCTCCCGGAGCTGGAAGGTGATCGAGAAGACGGGCAAGTTCTGCGTGAACGTGCTGTCGAACCGGCAGCAGGACGTCAGCGCGGCGTTCGGCGCCCCCGGTGACGACAAGTTCGCGAACATCACCTGGGACCCGTCGCCGGCCGGCCTTCCGGTCATCCGCCACGGACTCACCTGGGTCGAGTGCGACGTGGACAGCATCACCGACGGCGGCGACCACCACATCGTCATCGGACGAGCGCTGACCCTCGGAGAAGTGCTGCAGGACAAGCCGTTGCTGTTCTACCGTGGCGGCTACCTGTCGACCGAACACCCGCGGGTCACGCCCGCACAGGCAGAGCTGGAGAATTTCCTGACATGGACGGGCGGGGACACCTGGCTATGACCGTCGACGACGCGACGAGCACCCATACGACAAGCACCGACACGGCGAGTTCCGCACCACCACTGGTCACGCAGCCGCTCCTGGACGCGATCGCGGAGGCCGAGAGGCTGGTGGCGTCGGCCGACTTCGCCGAGACCGACCAGGACCTCGCCGAGGGCTACGACTACCTCGCGGGCAGCATCGCCGCGATCGTCCAGCTGGTGCGAGCCCGGTCCCTCTCGCACCCGAACTTCGTGACGTCCACCGGGCCGTCGACGAAGATGGGCCTGGACAACCCGGACACCCTCTACTACCACGCCGACGTCGAGCCCACCGGCACCTATCGCGTGCGCGGACGCCGCGGTAGCACAGCGGATCTGAGCTTTCAGGTGCTGCGCGGGGACTACACGGCGTCGTCGGTGCCGGGCGGCGAGGACGCCTTCGACGACCGCCGACTGACGATCGCCTCCGACGGCTCGTATGAACTGACCTTCGGCCCGCCCATCCCGGACGCGCCGGACGACTACTTCCCGCTCGGCGAGGGCGCCTCGATGCTCGCGGTGCGCGAGGTCTACTCCGACTGGTCCGAACGCAAGGGATCGATCACCATCGAACGGGTGGACACCGTCGGAACCGCGCCGGCGGAGCCGGACCTGGCACGGGTGTCGCGCCGGTACGCGACGGCGGGCAAGATGCTGACGGCCCGCATCAACACCTGGTTCAACTTTCCGAAGTGGTTCTACCTCGACGAGCCGGTCAACACCTTCACCGAGCCGCGGCAGACCCCCGGCGGGCTCAGTACGCAGTTCTCCTCGGTCGGTCATTTCCGGCTCGGTCCGGACGAGGCGATGGTCATCACCATCCCGCGGTCCGACGCCCCGTACCAGGGCTTCCAGCTCGGCAGCATGTGGTACATCTCGCTGGACTACGTCAACCACCAGACCAGCCTGAACTCCGCTCAGGCGCAGGTCGATCCGGACGGCATGATCCGGATGGTGGTGTCGCATCGCGATCCGGGCGTCGCCAACTGGATCGAGACGACGGGCCGGTCGAAGGGCATCCTGCAATTCCGTTGGCAGCGCAGCGATTCGTCGATCGGTCCGGACCTGGGCCCGACCGCGCAGGTCGTCGCCTTCGATGACGTGGCCGACCATCTGCCGCACCTCGACCACAACCGGATCGACGCCGACGGCTGGGCGGAACGCATCGCGGCACGTCAGCGTGCCTTCGCCGAGAGGATGCTGGGATGAGCGCGCAGGGGGGTCTGCTGGCCGACAAGGTGGTCGTGGTCTCGGGCGTCGGTCCGGGACTGGGGCGCTCGATCTGCCTGCGTGCGGCCGCCGAGGGCGCGCGGGTCGTCCTCGCCGCCCGTACGGAATCGCGCCTGAAAGAGGTTGCCGCCGAAATCGACGCGGCCGGCGGGACCAGTCTGGTCGTCCCGGCCGACATCACCGATGACGCCGCCGTCGACAACCTGGTCGCCACCACCGTCGCCGAGTTCGGCCGAGCCGATGTGCTGGTCAACAACGCCTTCGCACTCCCGTCGATGAAGCCGTTGTCCCGCACCGACTTCGACCAGATCGCGAGCAGTATCGACGTCACCGTGCTGGGCACGCTGCGTGTGATCCGCGCGTTCACCGGAGCGCTGGCCGAGGCCGACGGCTCGATCGTGAACATCAACTCGATGGTGATCCGGCACTCCGAACCCCGTTACGGCAGTTACAAGATCGCGAAGTCGGCATTGCTGGCGATGTCGCAGTCGCTGGCCTCCGAGCTCGGCGACAAGGGGATTCGCATCAACTCGGTCGCACCGGGTTACATCTGGGATGACCAGCTGAAGTGGTACTTCGGCGAGGTCGCCAAGAAGTACGGGATCTCACCTGACGACGTCTACGAGCAGACGGCGTCGAAGTCCGACCTCAAGCGATTGCCGGAGCCGGACGAGATCGCCGATGCCGTCGTGTTCCTCGCCTCGCCGATGGCGCGTGCCATCACCGGGCACACCCTGGACGTGAATTGCGGTGAATACCATGACTAGTGCGGCACGTACCGACGTCGGCACGATCGAGGACCTGCATTCCTCGGCGACTCGCGCCACCGGCCTCGACGACTTCGGGGACACCGACTACCTCGAGCCCCTGGGCATCCTGCTCGAGTCGTACCGGTCCGAGGCGGGACTGACCGAACTGGGCAGCAAGATGTTCCGCTTCTTCCTCAAGGGTGCGCTGGTCGCCCGGCTGCTCAGCGAGGCGTCGTGGAAGGCGAACCCCGGGTACGCCGAGGTCGAGGTGACCCGGCCGATCTTCGTGACCGGCCTGCCGCGCACGGGAACGACTGCGCTGCACCGACTCCTGGCCGCCGATCCGGCGCACCAGGGCGTGGAGATGTGGCTCGCCGAGTTCCCGCAGCCCCGGCCGCCGCGCGACACCTGGTCCGACAACCCCGTCTACCAGCAGATCCAGGCCGGGTTCGAGCAACACCACGTCGAGAATCCCGAGTTCATGGGGTTGCACTACATGGACGCCGGCGAGGTCGAGGAGTGCTGGCAGCTGCTCCGGCAGAGCGTCATGTCGATCTCGTACGAGTCACTGGCGCACGTCCCGACCTACTCGCAGTGGCTCAGCCGCCAGGACTGGACGTCGGCGTACCTCCGGCATCGCAAGAACCTGCAGCTGATCGGGCTCAACGATCCCGGGAAACGCTGGGTGCTGAAGAACCCCAGCCATCTCTTCGCGCTCGACGCGCTCATGGCGGCGTATCCGGATGCCCTGGTGATCCAGACGCACCGGCCGCCCAGCACCCTGATCGCGTCGATGTGCAGCCTGGCCGAGCACGCCACCCCGGGATGGTCGACGACGTTCACCGGTGCGCAGGTCGGCCAGGACCAGCTCGAGTTGTGGTCACGCGGACTCCGGGAGTTCTCGGCGGCGCGCAAGCGCTACGACCCCGCCCAGTTCCTGGACATCGACTTCACCGACCTGCGGTCGGACCCGATGGGCACCGTCGAACGCGTCTACGCGGCGCTCGACACCCCGATGTCGGAGGCGGCGCGGGCCGCGGTCACCGCTCTCGACGAGGAGAGCCAGACGGGGGCGCGCAAACCCCAACACCGTTATCAGCTCGCCGATTACGGACTCGACGAGGCGACGGTCGAGGCGGCCTTCGCCGTCTGAACACCCGCGCACGCGACGGCCCTCGTCGACGGCGCGCATGTGGAGCAGGCCAACATTCTCTACATTGGTGTGCTGGCTGTCTCCGTGGGGTCGCTCATCGCGATTGCGGAATGGGGCCGTCGGCATCGGGAACTGCTCGCCGACGACGACGCGACGGACCGGTGGGCGGCGTCGTCGAGCGGAGTCAGCACGCTTCTGATCCTGGCGGTCGCGTTGGTCGTCGCGATCGTGTTCCCGCGCAGCGGAAATCTCCCCCTGGTGCTGCTGGTGCTCACCGACCCGATCGAGCGGACGGTCGCCCGCCGACGCAGCCGGCGGGACTGACCGCGTCAGCGCAGCGAGCGCGCGAGTTCGGCCACGGCGGTGTGCGGCGCGCCGAACATCTGCGAGGTCGCCTGAGCGCGTTTGAAGTACAGCTGGATGTCGTGTTCCCAGGTGATGCCGATCCCGCCGTGCAACTGGATCGCCTCGCCCGCGACACGACGGTAGGCGTCGGAGCAGTACACGTGGGCGGCCAGTGCCAGGTCACCGGCATCGGGATCGTCGGCGGCGATCGCGGCGACGGCGGCCCGGGCGATCGACCGCGCCGTCTCCACCGACACGTACATGTCGGCCATCCGATGTTTGAGTGCCTGAAACGACCCGATGGTGCGGCCGAACTGCTTGCGGGACTTGGTGTAGTCGACGGTGAGGTCGAGGGCTCGCTGGGCGCCCCCGACCTGCTCGGCGGACAGCAGGGCCCACGCGAGCGCGCGGAGGCGGGTCGCGAGATCGTCCGGTGCCGGGATCGCCGTGGATGCGACCTCGTCGAAACGCACCGACGACAGGGCCCGGGTGGGGTCCAGGACGGGCATCGGCGAGACCGACACGCCGTCCGCATCGGCGGCCACCTCGTGCAGGGTCACATGCGTGCCGGGGCCGGCCGCGAGGACGAGGAGCACGTCCGCCGACTCGGCGTCGACGACGAAGTGCGCAGTCCCGGAGAGGAGTCCGGCGTCGGCGCGTACGCCGGGAATCTGCCAGCCGCGTTCGCCGGCCCAGCACACCGCGGCCGTCCGTTCACCGGCGGCCAGGGCGGGGAGCAGTCGCGAGGACGCGTCATCGTCGGCCGCGAGGAGGATCGTGCCGGTGGCCAGCGCGGAACCGAGCGCCGGGACGGGACTCAGTGCGGCGCCCAGTTCCTCGAGTACCGCGGCCGACTCCGCCCACGAGGCCCCGGCGCCGCCGAACTGCTCGGGAATCGCCAGCGCGGCCACGCCGATCTCGGTGCACAGCGTCTGCCACAGGCTCGAGTCGATGCGCCCCGGGGCGGACATGGCCGCGCGGACCGTGGTCGAATCGCCCCGACGGCGCAGGAGATCCCGCACCGCCTCGACGAGTGCCTCCCGTTCCTCGGCACCGATGGCCGGGCTTTCGGTGCCGGTACTGACGGTCACAGCGTCTCCAGGATGCGTTGGCGGTGTACGGCAGGGGAGCCCCAGGCATTGAGCAGCGCCCGGGTCTTGGTGATGTACAGCGAGATGTCGTGCTCGGCGGTGTACCCGATCGCGCCCATCACCTGCAGCGAGCGGCGGGCCGACAGGTCGGCGGCCTCGGCGGCCGCGACCTTCGCCGCCGAGATGTCGCGCGAGACGTCGGTGCCCTCCGGCACCTGGCCGTCGACGCCGAGGGCGGCCGCGTGAACGAGGGGGCGGGCCATCTCGATGGCGATCGCCACGTCGGCGAGATGATGTTTGACGGCCTGGAACGACCCGATCGGTCGGCCGAACTGCTTGCGCGACTGCGCGTATTCCGAGGCGATGGACAGCATCGCCTGACCCAGGCCGAGCAGTTGCGCGGCCGTGGCCAGCGCACCTGCGTCCGCGGCGTCGGACGCATCGACCCCGGTGGCCAGGACGTCGCCGGCGGTGACCCGCGACAACGTCCGGGTGCTGTCGACCGAGGGCTCGGTGCTCTGCACGGTGGCCCGCGAGAGCACTCCGTCCTCGACGAGGTAGACATCGGCGGAGGCGGTGTCGGCGGCCAACGGCTGGAGCGGTCCGATCGCGCAGGTCGCCAGCCGCCCCTCGGCGAGGTCGCTGAGCGGACCCGACACGTCGGCGTCGTGCAGCAGGATCGGCAGCACGGCGACGCTCTCGACGATCGGGCCCGGGGCACAGTGGCGTCCGAGTTGCTCGACGGCGACGACCATCTCGACGGCCCCGGCGCTGCTGCCGCCGTGTGACTCGTCGATCAGGAGTCCGCTGATGCCCGCGTCGGCGAGCTGTGAGTAGACCTTGGCGACGGCCGCACGGTCACCGGCCGCCCAGGCGCGCGTGGCGGTCGGCATGTCGGCCTTGCCGAGCATGGCGTCCACCGTCGAGGCGAGGTCGGTGTGGATGTCTGAGAGTCGGAAGTCCATGATGATCACCGATCTCCACGGGGAAGGCCGAGCAGGCGCTCGGCGATGACATTGCGTTGGATCTCGTTGGTACCCGCGTAGATCGGCCCGGACAACGAGAAGAGGTAGCCGTCGGTCCACCGGTCGTCGAGCTCGGCGGCCGGGCCCTGCAGGTCGAGGGCGGTCTCGTGAGCGGCGATGTCCCACTGGGACCAGAAGACCTTGTTGATCGACGACTCCATGCCGAGCGAACCACCGGCCGCGAGACGACTCACCGTTTGATAGGTGGACAGCTCGTAGGCTCGTGACCCGATCCACGCATCCGCCACGCGCGCATCGGTGTTCGCCGTCGACGGGACGTCGTCCCGGTTCGACCGCCACAGTTCGACGAGGCGGTCGGTGGTGGCCAGGAACCGGCCGGGTGCGCGCAGCGACAGCCCGCGCTCGTTGGCGGCGGTGCTCATCGCGACCCGCCACCCGTTGTCCACCTCGCCGATGACACCCGACTCGCCCGGGTTCGACGGATCGTCGGGGACGAAGACGTTCTCCAAGAACAGCTCTGCGAACCCGGCCTCGCCGTCGAGTTGCGCGATCGGGCGGACGGTCACGCCCTCGCTGCGCAGGTCGAACATGAAGTAGGTGAGACCTTTGTGGCGCTGTGCCTGTTTGTCCGTGCGGAAGAGGCCGAAGGCCCGGTCGGCGAAACTCGACCGCGAACTCCAGGTCTTCTGACCGTTGAGCAGCCAGCCGCCGTCGGTGCGGACGGCGGTCGACCGCAGCGACGCGAGGTCGCTGCCGGCCTCGGGTTCGCTCCAGGCCTGCCCCCAGATGTCGTCGGCGTTGGCCATCCGCGGCAGGATGCGTTCCAGTTGAGCGGGACTCGCGTGCTCGAACAGCGTGGGTGCGAGGAGGAAGATGCCGTTCTGGCTCACGCGTCCGGGCGCGCCCGACCGGTAGTACTCCTCCTCGAAGATGACCCAGTGCAGCAGGGGCGCATCGCGGCCGCCGTACTCCTCCGGCCAGCTGACGACCGACATCCGGTCGGCGGCCATCGTCCGCTCCCACTCGCGGTGCGCCTCGAATCCCTCGGCGGTGTCCATCGACGGGAGTGGTTCGCGCGGAACATGATCGGCCAGCCAAGCGCGGACCTCGGCGCGGAAGGCGTCGGCGGCGTCGTCGAAGAGCAGGTCCACGTCAGCTCCCCGATCCCGCTGCGGTGCCGGTCGATGCCGACGCCTTCATCGACTTCGCGTCCATGCCGCCGAGCGAGTCGCCGCCCGCCTCGGAATTGGCGGCGTGGGCGAAGTGGTGCCAGCCGAAGACCGAGTCCATGGAATTGCGCAGGCCCATCTGGTCTTCGCAGATGTTGACGGCCTTCTTGCTCAGGAACAGACCCTGCATCGGCATGGCGACGGCCTTCTCGGCGATCTCGTCCACCTTGGTCTCGAGCGCCTCACGGGGCACGACGTGGTTGACCATGCCCCAGTCGGCTGCCTGCGTGGCGGTGAAGCGTTCGCCGGTGAACAGGATCTCCTTCGCCCGGCGCGGGCCGAGCACGAAGGCGTGGGCAAAGTACTCGACACCGGGAATCCCCATCCGCGCGACCGGGTCCGAGAAGAACGCGTCGTCGGAGGCGACGATGAAATCGCAGATCCACGCGAGCATGAGGCCGCCGGCGATGCACGCGCCGTGAACCTGTGCGATGAGGGGTTTGGGGATGTCGCGCCAGCGGCGGCACATCCCCATGTAGACCTCCATCTCGCGGGCGAGACGCTGATCGGCCCCGGTCTTGTCGGTGTGGTCCCAGTGCAGGACGGCCGCGTTCTCGTAGAAGGTGTCGAAATCACGCTCGGGCGTACCGATGTCGTGGCCCGCGGAGAAGTGCTTGCCGTTGGCCCGAAGCACGATCACCTTGACCGCGGCGTCGTCGACGGCCTTGCGGAACGCCGCGTCGAGCGAATACGTCATCACCGAGTTCTGAGCGTTGCGGTACTCCGGGCGATTCAGCGTCACATAGGCCACCGCGCCCTCGGGTCCGCCGGTCTCGTAGGCGACCGGTGAGGTGTCCGGGCCGAGATCGTCGGGTCCGAGCGGGGGTGGGATGACGGCGTCACTCATGCCACCGAGCCTAACCTAGCAAGTGCTTGGTTGGTAGTCGGTGACGGCGATCGGCGGCGTCAGGCGTGCGGTGTGGGGCGGTAGGTCAGTTCTTGGATCCGGCCGTCGAGAAGGCGGCTGTCGACGAGATCGAGGTCGAAGTCCGTGGCCGCGCCGAACACCGGCTCGGTGCCGCTCGTGCCGCTGATCACCGGAAAGATCGTCACTCGGACGAAGTCCATGAGGCCGGCGGATGACCGTCGCGGGCATCGCGCATCAGGGTGGGCCACTCATCGATCTCGTCGGTGGCGGTGCCCTCGGGGTCGGCCGGCATCATCTCGACGAACTCGCGGAACGTGGTGGCGCCGAGAACCATCCGATGATCTCTCTGCTCCCTGAGGAGCGAGCTTGCGAGCGTCACGAAGGGTCTCGCAAACCCGGTCGCCGGACCCTTCGTGACGGCCCTCCGCAAGCTCCGGGCCTCCTCAGGGGGCAATGGGGGTCGCTTTTCAGATTGGGGAGCAGGGTGCCGCCGGAAGTCATCGGTGGCCCGAGCGGGGTCAGGAGATGACGACGCTCCCGCTGCAACTCGTCGACGGGATGCTCCAGAGTGCGTTCCGGTTGACCGCGCCGAAGGTGACGTTGACGCGACCCTTGCCGATCTGGCTGACTGGGATCACGAAGTAGTGGACGCCCTGATAGGGCGGGTTCACCCGCACGTTGCTGACCTTCGAACCGCGCTTGCCGGTGGCGAGATTGTGCCAGTCGAGACGGGCGGAGGACTGATACCCGCCGGGGAAGTAACTGGTGAAGTCGCTGGCGATGTAGGCGTTTCCGGCATACGTGCTGACGATGGCGCGACGCGCCAGGAACGGGACGTCGACGACGTTGGGGCTCACGCCGACGCAGTTGGACAGCGGGTACTCGCGAGTCACCGCGTTCGCGTCGCCGGTGGCTGCGACCCCGAGGCCGGCGGCCGAGGTCAGTGCGATGGCGGCGGCGGCCAACCGGGTGATCGTCTTCGTGCCGGGCATGTCTCGACTCCCTTGCTGGTGGCGATGATCGCGTCGCGCGATCATCGGTCAGTTTCCCGCAGAAAGCCCGATTCGTGGCGATTTCGGCGCGGCGAGTTCATTCGATCGGCCGATTGTCTTCTCGTCCGAGGTGGAGCGAGATCCCGTCGGCGGCCGCGCGCGTCTCCTCGCCCAGCGTGCGGAGCTCGTCGACATCGAGGGTCCTGTTCGGGCATACGACGATCGCCGCGACCACTCGCCGGGCGGCGTCGAAGACGGGTGCGCCGATCGTGACCACGGGGACACCCGTGCCGTCGGTCGCGCAGGCGTCGATCTCCTCGGGTAGGTAGTCGATGACCGACAGCTCGGTGAGCAGGTCGCCGACCCGCGCACGCAGGGTGTCCGACATGGTGTCGAGGGAGCTGAGGGCCTCGATCATCGCCACGTGGTCGTCGGTCATCCGCTCGATCGAATAGCCGCGTTCGGCGACGACGTCGAGCACCATGCGGAGGCGGGTCCGGGTGGACTCGGCGGCCTGCGCGATCCAGCTCGAACGGGTCTCGTCCGGGTCGAACGCGATGAACTCTCGGCAGATCGGCGGACGCAATCGGATGCGGCTGCCGTTGCGCAACCAGGGATGTTGCGCGGTCTCCGGTGCGACGTGGGGCGGGAAGGCGTGCGAGGCGAGCGTCACCGCGTCCGCCGAGGTGCGCCGGGCGACGAAGGACGGCACGGCGAAACGGTCGCAGAGCTCGCGCGCCGCCGAGGTGGCCCAGCGAACGAGGTGGTCGGCGCCGTCGGCATTGTGGACGAGACCGACGAAGGCAGGTCCGACGGCGAAGGTGCCTGCCGACGGGTCGCGGATCAGCCAGCCGCACTCCACGAGCTCGGAGACGACGGCATGCGCGGTGGCCCGCGACATCGAGGTCTGACGGACGATCTCGGCCAGGGTCATCGACGGCTGCTCGGCGCCCGCGAGGAGTTCGACGATGCGGACGACCCGGGCAGTGGGCGGTGACGCCGCACGTGCCGGTTGACGCGCGGCAGAGAAGTCACCTACGGTCTGTGTCACATTGTCAACACTTAGTGTCGAATATTCGACATGTCAAGGGGGTTGCTCCGGTGGCCATCACCATCGATGCCGACGGCGAACGTCGTCTGGATCGCACCGAGTCCACAACCGATGGTCGTCCGCACCATCGCGGGTACGAGCTCTCGCACCTCGCGGCGCTCGAGGCCGAATCGGTCCACATCTTCCGTGAGGTCGCCGCGACCTTCGAACGTCCGGTCCTGCTGTTCTCCGGCGGCAAGGACTCCGTGGTGATGTTCCACCTGGCGCGGAAGGCGTTCTGGCCGGCGCCGATCCCGTTCCCGCTCATGCACGTCGACACCGGGCACAACTTCGACGAGGTGATCGAATACCGCGATCGCGTGGTCGCCGAGACCGGGGTCCGCCTTCTCGTCAGCTCGGTGCAGGACGACATCGATGCCGGGCGGGTCGTCGAACAGACCGGGCCGGGCGCCAGCCGCAACCGGCTGCAGACCACGGCGCTGCTGCGCGGCATCACCGAGAACCGCTTCGACGCGGTCTTCGGCGGGGCGCGGCGGGATGAGGAGAAGGCGCGGGCGAAGGAGCGCGTGTTCAGCTTTCGCGACGAGTTCGGTGCATGGAATCCGCGTGAGCAACGACCCGAGCTGTGGCGCCTCTACAACGGACGCCACGCGAAGGGTGAACACATCCGGGTCTTCCCGCTGTCGAACTGGACCGAACTCGACATCTGGCAGTACATCGCCGCCGAGGACATCGATCTGCCGGAGATCTACTACGCGCACCAGCGCGAGGTGATCCCGCGCGACGGCATGCTGCTCGCGAAAACCCGCTTCCTGCGAGAACTCCCGGGTGAGGAGGTGCGGACCGAGACCGTGCGGTTCCGGACCGTCGGCGACGCCACGTGCACCGGTTGTGTGCTGTCCGGCGCGGACGACGTGATGAAGGTGATCGAGGAGATCGAGGTCACCCGGTTGACCGAGCGGGGAGCCACGCGCGCCGACGACCGGATCTCCGAGTCGGGGATGGAAGACCGCAAGAAGGAAGGCTACTTCTGATGGGCGACCTCAACGCCGTCGGCGGCGCGACGGAGATGCTGCGTCTGGCGACCGCGGGCTCGGTGGACGACGGCAAGTCGACACTCATCGGCCGGCTGCTCTACGACTCGAAGGCGATCTTCACCGACCAGCTCGAATCGATCGAGCGCACCAGCGCCGAGCGCGGTGACGAGTACGCGAACCTCGCCCTGCTGACCGACGGGCTGCGTGCCGAACGCGAGCAGGGCATCACCATCGACGTCGCCTATCGGTACTTCGCCACGCCCAGGCGGAAGTTCATCATCGCCGACACGCCGGGCCACGTGCAGTACACGCGCAACATGGTGACCGGCGCCTCGACCGCCGATCTGGCGATGATCCTCATCGACGCGCGCAAGGGCGTGCTGGAACAGACGCGTCGGCATGCGTTCCTGTCGTCGTTGCTCGGCATCCCACATCTGACGGTCTGCGTGAACAAGATGGACCTCGTCGACTGGTCGCAGGAGCGTTTCGACGAGATCTGTGCGGACTTCGTCGATTTCGCGACCAAGCTCAACGTCGTGGATCTCACGTTCATCCCGATGTCGGCGTTGCGCGGCGACAACGTCGTCGAGCAATCCGCGGCGATCCCGTGGTACGAGGGGCGGCCGCTCCTCAATCACCTCGAGCACGTCTACATCGCGTCCGACCGCAATCTGATCGACACCCGTCTCCCCGTCCAATACGTCATCCGGCCGCAGCGCAGCGACGGTGCCGACCATCGGGCCTACGCGGGTACGGTCGCCGGCGGGGTGCTCGCCAAGGGTGACGAGATCGTCGTCCTGCCGAGCGGGTTCAGCACCACGATCACCGAGATCTGGGCGCCGGGAGGCCAGCCGGTCGACGAGGCCTTCGCGTCGATGGCCGTGTCCGTCGAACTCGCCGACGAGATCGACATCGTGCGCGGCGACATGCTGGCGCGGCCCAACAACCGTCCGTACGTCGGGCGCGATCTGGACGCGATGGTGTGCTGGTTCGCCGACGACGCCGAGCTCCGCCCGGGGAACAGGTATCAGCTGCTGTGTGGAACACGGCTGACCCGAGCACAGGTGAACGGGCTCAACTACCGTCTCGACGTCAACTCGCTGCATCGTGACGAGGAGGCAGAGGGACTGTCGCTGAACGAGATCGGGCGCGTCGTCCTGCACACCCAGGAGCCGGTGACCTTCGACTCCTACCGCCGCAACCGGGACACGGGCAGCTTCATCCTGATCGACGAGGCCACCAATCGCACCGTCGGTGCCGGGATGATCACGGCGCCGGTGAGTCACGACAGCCACGTCGTGTGGCAGGCGACGAAGGTCGACCGCGAGCACCGTCCGCACCGCGGCGCCACGATCTGGTTGACGGGACTGTCCGGCTCGGGCAAGTCGTCGCTCGCGGTCGAACTCGAGCGGCGCTTCGTCGCCGAGGGGCGTCCGGCATACCTGATGGACGGCGACAACCTGCGGCACGGGCTGAACTCGGATCTGGGCTTCTCCGATGACGACCGGCGGGAGAACATCCGCCGGACCAGTGAGGTCGCGGCGTTGTTCGCCGACTCGGGATCGGTGGCGATCGTCTCGCTCATCAGCCCCTTCGCCGAAGAACGGCAGCGGGCCCGCGAGATCCACGCCGAGCGCGGGTTGCCGTTCTACGAGATCTTCGTCGACACCCCACTCGCGGAATGCGAGCGACGCGACCCGAAGGGGCTCTACGACCGCGCCCGCCGGGGGGAGATCAGTCAGTTCACCGGCATCGACTCGCCCTACGAGCGGCCGTCGAGTCCGGATCTCCTCATCACGCCCGACGACGGTCCGCCGTCCGAGGTCGCCGACCTCGTCTTGCGTAACCTGGGTCTGTGAGTGCGCTCTGCCACCCGGCGCCGAGCGCTGTTGTGCCACCGGTATCCCGACCGAGAGGAACCCCGTGACCGACGATCGCGCCCTGGCGGGCGAACTGGCCACCGCCGCAGGTGAACTCCTGCTCGACATCCGGCGTTCCAGCGGACTGACGGGGAAGGAGCTCGGTCAGGAGGGCGACCGCCGGTCCGACGAATTCATCCTCGGGCGTCTCGCACAGGAGCGGCCGGAGGATGCCGTGCTGTCCGAGGAGTCGGCCGACGACAAGTCGCGGCTGTCGGCGCCGCGGGTGTGGATCATCGATCCGGTCGACGGCACGCGCGAGTACGGCACCTACGAGCCCGGTGGCGGGCGTACCGACTGGGCGGTGCACGTGGCGCTCTGGTCGGCCGACGACGGGCTGATCGCGGGTGCGGTGGCGCTCCCGGCACTCGGGGTTATCTATCTCGACGACGATTCGACCGTCGAACCGGTGGAGGGCCTGGCCTCGCGGCCCCGCACCGGTGTCCCGCGCGTCGTCGTGAGCGGTTCGCGGCCACCGGCCTTCGCCGACGAGGTGGCCGCGGCCATGGCCGGCGAGGTGCTGCCGATGGGGTCCGCCGGGGCGAAGGCGATGGCGGTCGTGCGCGGCGAGGCCGACGCCTACGTCCATGCCGGCGGCCAGTACGAATGGGATTCGGCCGCGCCCGTCGCGGTCGCGAAGGCGAAGGGCCTGTGGTGCGGGCGGATCGACGGTTCGCCCCTCGTCTACAACAACGAGGACACCTACCTGCCCGACCTCGTCATCTGCCGGCCCGAGTTCACCGAGGTGATCCTCACGGTCACCACCGAGGGTGCCGGCGGCTGAGCCCCGCGGTGCTAGTGCGTGACCACGACCTTGATCACGACGATCACGGTCGCCACCAGCGTGACTGCGCCGGCACTGAGAAGCGTTGCCCGACTGGGTCGTTCGTTGTTGAGTCGATCGATGACGAACACCGTGCCGCCGATGCGCAGCAGGATCACGATCTCGGCGACGAGCTGGGCGGTACGGGGCTCGATCCAGCCGATCAGCCCGATCAGCAGGATCGCGCAGGGCAGGAGTGCCGAGGTCAGGATGGGCACCGAGTCGCGGAGATGGCCGAGCGCCTCTGATCGCGTCGGTTGTACCTTTCCGTCGGAGACCCGGCGGGAGACGCCCTCGGCGAAGACGTGCGCGATGAAGGTCGACGCGGCCGTGCCGGCGAGGATCGCGATCCCCACGAAGTCGTCCTCGACGTGCAGCGGGATGAGTACGGCGAGGATCAGGATGTTGCCGTAGATGTAGGCGCTGATCCGTGGGGCGGCGTGCTTGCGGTCGAGCGGGTTGTCGCGGCTGAACAGCGGGCCGTGCAGCAGGGTCCACGGACGAGTGCTCATAGACGCCGAAACTATCAGCGCGGGACCAGTTCGGCGACGACGGCGGCAATGGTGTCGTCGGGCCGGCTCAGGCAAACCGTCGCCGCCACGGTCGCCACCTGCTGCACATTCGCGGTCACGTCGAGCTCGGTGAGAACCGCCGCCCGCTCCGCGTCGTCGAGTTCGCGGAACTGCGCGCACGTCATCGTCGACGCGGCGCCGGTCCCGGTGTCGGAGCCGCGCGACGGCGATGCAGTCGTCCGGCTGGTGGTCGCGGATGTGGCGGGGCTGCTGGTCTCGGTGGCGCTCGTGGTCGAGATCACGCTCTCGGGTACAGGCGCGGGCGCGGGCTCATCGGACGAGCACGCGCCGACCGCGAGCATCGCCAGCGCGGTCATCGTCAGGCCCGCGGCGAGCCGGGTCGGACGGAAACTGCGGGCGGGTACGGACATGCAGGGCTCCTCGTGGAATGTGCAGCGGTGGTGTTGTGATCGGCGGTCGGTGTGGCTTCGTGGCTTCGTGGCTTCGACTCGGCTCCTCGACCTCGACGCGCTCCTTCGTCGCTTGCTCGGCCCGGCGGCTTCGCTCGGTGCCGGCTCAACCAGCGGATGGGGTCGGTGCCGGCTCAACCAGCGGATGGGGTCGGTGCCGGCTCAACCGGCGGATGGGGTCGGTGCCGGCTCAACCGGCGGATGGGGGCGGTGCTGTCCGGGCCGACGGGGTGGGTCGGTGGGGCATTCAGCGCATGAGCCCGGAGAGGACGCCCGAGATGGCCGACCGGACGTCGGCGGTCTCGATGCGCATGAGGTCGTCCTGGCTGAGTGCGTCGAAATCGCCGGCACCGCTGAGGCGGAACTCGCGCTCCTCCTCGGCCGCCTCGATGATGTTGCGGATGAAGCGACCGTTACCGGCGAGATCGGTGGCGCGCCGCACGGTGCCCTGGTGTTCGCGGACATCGTGGTACAGCGGAGCGCACGCCTGCTCGATCTCGGTCATCGCCTCGCGGGTCAGCGACGAGTCCCGCTTGCGTGCAATGAATTCGGCGATACGAGCGAGCTCGTCGGGAGTGTAGGAGTCGAAGCGCACGCGGCGGGCGAAGCGCGAGGCCAGGCCGTCGTTGGACGCGAGGAACCGATCGATCTCGGAGTCGTAGCCGGCGATGATGACGACGAGCCGGTCGCGGTCGTCCTCCATCCGCGCCAGCAGCGTGTCGACGGCCTCGCGACCGAACGCGTCGCCGCCGGACAATCCCTGCTGGATCAGGGTGTAGGCCTCGTCGATGAACAGAACACCGTCCATCGCGGAGTCGATCAGTGCCGAGGTCTTGATCGCGGTGCTGCCGAGGTGCTCGCCGACCATGTCACGGCGGGTCGCCTCCACCACCTTGTCGGACTTGATGAACCCCAGGCCGCAGTAGATCTTGGCGACGATGCGCGCCACCGTGGTCTTGCCGGTGCCGGGCGGTCCGGTGAAGGCGAGGTGCAGGCTGCGCGCCGACGTCGACAACCCGCGGTCGGCGCGGACCTTCGCCAGCGTCGCGGTCGACTGCAGTTTGGCCACCTGCTGCTTCACCGAGTCGAGCCCGATCTGTTCGGCCAGTTCGCGTTGCGCCTCGGTCACCAGGGAGCTCTGCTCATCCGGATCCCCGGACCCCGACACCAGGGTCTCGGCGCGATCGGGCACCGACTTCGGGTCCCACCGGTCGGTGCGCTCGGCGATCTGCTCGGGAGTCGTCGCGGTCACGCGGAGGGAAGTCGAGCGGATGGCCTCGGCCGCGGCCGCGAGCGACGGGTCGCGGGCATAGGCCTGCTCGAACATCGACTTGGCCTTCTCTTCCTGGCCCTGCTCGCGCAGGGCGAGGCCGTAGACGAATATCGCCTGCGTCGAACAGGCCGCGATCGGGCCGTCGACCGCGTTCTGCAGTCGGCGCATGCCCTCGCCGAGCATGCCGAGGTGCACACACGACGTCCCGGCCATGAAGTCGGCGACGGCCTGCATGTAGGGGTCGTTCCACCGATCCGACCTGGTGAGCGACGTCAGGACGTCGGGCCACCGCTGGGTGGCGAAGTGGAGGAAGGCGCGCACGAAGTCCACGATCGGCACGCGATGGGCCGGGGGCACCTCGTCGAGCACCTCTTCGGCACCGGCGAAATCCGCCCCGCGAACCAGGCTGGCGGCATAGGCCGCGGTCGCCTCGACCGCACTCGACGCCGGGAAGTCGATCATCATGCCCGTGTACCAGCGCCCCGCGATCGTGCCGGGCGGGAGTCCGAGCCGGCGCTGCTCCGCGCCGATCGATCCGCGTGCTCGATAGAGACCCAGAAGGACCTCGTTGCTGTTGTCGCCGCAGGCGAGCCTGCCGATCCAGGCGTCACCCAGGGACGGATCCCACTCCGTCGCGCGGGTGAAGGCCTTGGCGGCCTGGGCGGGATTGTCGACGGGCTCCTGACCCTCGACGGGGATGTTCAGCGACAGGACACCGAGTTCGAAGAGCGCCCTCGCCTTGCGGACATCGGCCATCGCTTCCCCCTGTGTCGTCCCATCGGCGTACCGAAGCCCCTGTACCGATCTCCCCGGGCGCATCCGCGCGGTCGCCGGGGACAGACTATCGCTAGACCGCCCCGGCGCCGGGTGCAGATCTCCCAGGTCCGCACCCGGACCGCCCCGGCGGCCGGAACCGCCCGCGTCCGCCTAGACTGATCAGAGTGAGTGCCCAGGTGGATACCGTCTCAGCCGCTGCCCAGACCCCGGATCATCCGCAACCCTTCCGCGAACTCGGTCTCAAGGACGACGAGTACGCGCGCATCCGCGAGATCCTGGGCCGCCGGCCCACCGACGCGGAACTCGCCATGTATTCGGTGATGTGGTCCGAACACTGCAGCTACAAGTCGTCGAAGGTGCACCTGCGCTACTTCGGCGAGACCACCACCGACGAGATGCGTGCGAGCATGCTGGCCGGTATCGGCGAGAACGCCGGTGTCGTCGACATCGGTGACGGCTGGGCGGTGACCTTCAAGGTCGAATCGCACAACCACCCGAGCTACGTCGAGCCGTACCAGGGCGCCGCGACCGGCGTCGGCGGAATCGTGCGCGACATCATGGCGATGGGTGCGCGTCCCATCGCGGTCATGGATCAGCTGCGCTTCGGCCCGGCCGACGCCCCGGACACCCGCCGCGTCGTCGACGGCGTGGTGCGCGGCGTGGGCGGTTACGGCAACTCGCTCGGCCTGCCGAACGTCGGCGGCGAGACCGTCTTCGACGCCAGCTACGCGGGCAACCCGCTCGTCAACGCGCTGTGTGCCGGTGTGCTGCGCACCGAGGACCTGCACCTGGCCTTCGCCTCGGGCGCGGGCAACAAGATCATCCTGTTCGGCGCGCGTACCGGCCTCGACGGCATCGGTGGTGTGTCGGTGCTGGCGTCGGAGACCTTCGACGACGCGGACGCCGGGAGCGAAGCGAGCGGGTCCAGTGGTGCAGCGGGATCTCGGCCCAACCGCAAGAAGCTGCCGAGCGTGCAGGTCGGCGACCCGTTCACCGAGAAGGTGCTCATCGAGTGCTGTCTCGAGCTCTACCACGCCGGTCTCGTGGTGGGCATCCAGGATCTCGGTGGTGCCGGATTGTCCTGTGCGACCAGCGAACTGGCTGCGGCCGGCGACGGTGGCATGCACATCGACCTGGAGAAGGTGCCGATGCGCGCCGAGGGCATGACCCCGGCGGAGGTGCTCTCCAGCGAGTCGCAGGAACGTATGTGTGCGGTGGTGACGCCGGAGAACGTCGAGAAGTTCCTCGAGGTCTGCCGCAAGTGGGACGTGCTCGCGACCGTCATCGGCGAGGTCACCGACGGTGATCAGCTGGTCATCACCTGGCGCGGTGAGACCGTCGTCGACGTGCCGCCGCGCACCGTCGCCCACGACGGTCCGGTCTACGAGCGCCCGGTCGCCCGACCCGACTGGCAGGACACCGTCATCGCGTCGACCACCGAACCGCTGCAGCGTCCGAGCACACCGGATCAGCTGCGCGAGACGCTGCTGACCATGCTCGCCTCACCCGCGCTGTGCAGCCGCAAGTTCATCACCGACCAGTACGACCGGTACGTCCGCGGCAACACCGTTCTCGCCGAACACGCCGACTCGGGGATGATCCGGATCGACGAGGAGTCCGGGCGCGGGATCGCGCTGGCGACCGACGCCTCGGGCCGTTACACCTTCCTCGATCCGTACCGCGGGGCGCAGCTCGCGCTCGCCGAGGCCTACCGCAACGTCGCCGTCTCCGGTGCGACGCCGAAGGCCGTCACCAACTGCCTCAACTTCGGCTCGCCGGAGGACCCCGCGGTGATGTGGCAGTTCCAGCAGGCGGTCCGCGGACTCGCCGACGGCTGTGCACAGCTCGGGATCCCGGTCACCGGCGGCAACGTGAGCTTCTACAACCAGACCGGGGCGACGGCCATCCTCCCGACCCCGGTGGTCGGTGTGCTCGGCGTGATCGACGACGTGCACCGACGCATCCCGACCGGGATCGGCACCGAACCGGGCGAGACGCTCATCCTCCTGGGTGAGACGCGGGACGAGTTCGACGGCTCGATCTGGGCGCAGGTCAGCCACGATCATCTCGGTGGCGTTCCGCCGCAGGTCGACCTCGAGCGGGAACGACTGCTCGCCGAGATCCTGACCGCGTCGTCGCGTGACGGACTGATCTCCGCGGCACACGATCTCAGCGAGGGTGGGCTGATCCAGACCGTCGTCGAGGCGGCCCTGGCCGGTGAGACCGGCTGCCGGATCCTGCTGCCCGAAGACGCCGACCCGTTCGTCTGGTTGTTCTCCGAATCGGCCGGCCGGGTGCTCGTCGCGGTGCCGCGTACCGAGGAGTCACGGTTCACCGCGATGCTCGACGCACGCACGCTGCCGTGGACGCGGATCGGCGTGGTCGATCAGGGCAGCGACGCGGTCGAGGTCCAGGACTACTTCTCGGTGCCTCTCGCCGAACTCCGCGAGGTCCACGAAGGCACCCTTCCGAGGATGTTCGGCGACGCCGTCTAGTTGCATCTCGCAACGTTGTAGCCTGCGAGGATTCCGTTGTACGTCAATGGAATCAATATCGTTTGCAGACGTGTCGCGGCCGGTGGCGGTCGGTTACGCTCCTTGAGTTCTCTGACCGAGTCGAAAGGGCGCAGATGAGCTACCCCTATGATCCGAACCAGCCGCCGAACTACGGCGCGGGTGGTTACGGACAGCAGCCGTACGGCGGGTTCCCCGGTGGGAATCCGGCCGGTCCGGAGCCGGACAACAACCTCGTCTGGGCGATCCTGTCGACGGTGCTGTGCTGCCTGCCGCTCGGGATCGTGTCGATCGTGAAGTCCACGTCGGTCAGCAAGCTGTGGGCGGCCGGCGATTACGCCGGTGCGCAGAAGGCTGCCGACGAGGCCAAGAAGTGGGCGATGTGGAGCGCGATCTCGTCGGTCATCATCTGGGTTCTGGTCATCATCGTCTATGTCGTCCTCTTCGTCATCCTCCTCGGCGCCTCCGCGTCCACGTCCACGTACTGATCGCTTCGAGAGAGCCGTCCTCGGACGGGTGTCGGCTCTCTCGAACCATCGGTACCTCGGGCCGGCGACCGTTGTCGCCGGTACCGGGTTGGTCTGTGCGGCAGTGTGGTTCGGCGATCCGACGACACCGGGCGGCGCCCTTCCGGTGTGTCCGACCAAGCTCATCTTCGGGGTGACGTGCCCGGGTTGTGGATCGCTCCGGGCGATCTATTCGCTGCTCCACGCTGATGTCCCGGCCGCCCTGCATTACAACGCGGTCGGGGTGCTCGCGATGGGGTTGCTGCTCGTCGCCTTCGGCGCGTACTGCGTGCGGCTGTGGACCGGTCGCCGGGTTCGCAGCTGGCAGCACCTCAGGTACTCCGGAGTCGTCGTGCTCGTGGTCGTCCTGGTCTGGTTCGTGATCCGGAACATCCCGGTCGAACCGTTCTGGTCACTCCACGTCTGAATGTCCTCCCGCCCAGCGGAACCAATGGATCAGCCGGGAGCCGGGATCGCGAACGGGGCCGTCGAGATCGAGCGTCGCCAGGGCCTCGGGATCGTCGGTCGTGATCTGATCGATTCGCAAGTCCAGCAACCGTCTGATGTCCGGGGCGACACGTGGCCCGACCCGCGTGACCGTGTACCCGTCGACCAGACGACGGTTCTCGTGAAAAGCGCCGATCAGATCGTGGCCGCGACGATCGGCCGCCAGGATCAACCGGTTCTCCAGGTAGACCATCTCGGCATCCGGTGATGCCGCCACCGCGCGGTCGACGAAGCCGTCGAAGTCCCTGGATCGGATCGCGGCCTCGGCGGCACCGTGATGGCAAGGGTCGTAACCGATCCGGATGCCCGGCGCGGCCGAGGTCAGCGTCTCGACCGCCGCGGCGTCGCCGCACGACAGGATGTAGTGCCTCGCGTGCGGCGCAACGCTGCGGGCGAACACCGCCACGGCCGCCGGGTCGAGAGCGGCGTCGTCTTCCTTGAAGTCGAGCTGGAGCGACGCGGTGGGCGCGATGTCGACGCCGTCGAAGAGCTCGGTCAGATCCTCGAGCAGGAGCACGCGATCCTCGATGGGTCGGCCGGTGTTGTCCAGCAGGTGCAGGTCGCGCAGGTACGACGCGGGGAGTGCCGACACCGCGCCGGTGCCGGTGGTGGCGTGGTCGACGGTGCGGTCGTGCAGGACGGCGAAGCCGCGCTCGGCGTGGATCACGAGGTCGATCTCGATGCTCGCGCCGAGACGCATGCCCTCGACGATGCGGGTCGCGGTGAACGCCGGATCGTCGGCGCGGCGTCGGCCACGGTGCCACTTGAGCATCGTCCGATGACCGTCGTGGTCGATGGCGATCGGGGCGGCCGCGGGATCTGGGGGCGACATGGCAGTCACAGCTCCGACCTTAGCGATGCATCTCACCGAATCGACGCGCCGAAGTGGAACGTGTTCTAGTTTGGTTCGCATGACATTGCGCGTGGTCGAGTGGTCGACCGGAACCGTCGGACGACATGCCATCGCCGGGATCGACGCCCGGCCCGACCTCGAACTCGTGGGGGTGTGGGTGTCCGACCCCGCCAAGGTCGGCAAGGACGCCGGTGAGCTGGCCGGTCTCGACCGTGAGCTGGGCGTCGCCGCGACCGACGACCGTGATGCGTTGATCGCCCTGAAACCCGACTGCATCGTGCACACGGCGATGACCGACGATCGCGTCATGGAGTCGATCGAAGATCTGATCTTCTTCGTGGAGAACGGGATCAACGTGGTGTCGAGCGGCCCGGTGGTGCTGCAGTTCCCGCAGGGGATTCTGCCGGATTCGCTTCTGGGCCGGATCGCGGCCGCGGGCGAGTCGGGCGGGGCGAGCCTCCACGTCAACGGCATCGACCCGGGATTCGCCAACGACGTGCTGCCGCTGGCGATGACGAGCCTGTCGCAGCGCATCGACGAGGTGCGCTGTCAAGAGATCGCCGACTACTCGACCTACTACCAGCCGGTCGTCATGCGGGATCTGTTCGGCTTCGGGCAGCCCCTGGACACGACACCGCTGATCTTCGCGCCGGGCATCCTGTCGATGGGGTGGGGGAGTGTCGTTCGACAGATCGCCGCCGGCCTCGACCTCGTGCTCGACGAGCCGCTCGTCGAACGTGTCGACCGGGTGGAGGCCGATCGCGACTACTCCACGGTGTCCGTCGAGATCCCCAAGGGGACGATGGCCGCGGTGCGCTTCGAGGTCGTCGGCCAGGTCGACGGCGTGGATCGCGTTGTGCTGGAACACTACACACGCACCCACCCCGATCAGTGCCCGGACTGGCCGTCTCCGACCACGGGGGACGGGTGCTACCGCATCGAGATCTCCGGCGAACCCGAGATGGCCGTCGAGTTCGGGCATCACGGCGAGAACGGTGACCACAACGTGTCCGGCATGATCGTCACCGCGATGCGCCTGGTCAATTCCGTTGCAGCCGTTGTCGATGCGAAGCCAGGCCTGGTCACCGCACTCGATCTCCCGCTCGTGACGGGCCGGGGGCTGTTCGCTCGGAAGTAGTCGCTCTCGACGACGGTGGTCGGGGTGATCCGAACTTGTGCGAGGTGTCGATGGCCTTGATTTCCGCCTGCACCATCGTGGGCGGCCCGCACAGATGGGCCGCATTGGTTACGGCGTATCGCGCCGTCCACTCGCCGTCGGCGCAAAGTCGGTCGAGTTGCGCTGCGATCACACGTGGTCGGTGAGTATGCGTGCGAGTTCTGCTTCGACTGGAGTAAGGGGTCGGGTGATGAGATCTTCCGGCATTGTTCGCGGGTGGACCAATTCGCGGTAGGCGAGTTCGAGACGCCGACCGCTGTCGCCATGACCGACGGCGTCGGCGCGCGACAGGTCTGGGCGTGGTTGATCGCCGGACCGGGTTGGTGGTCCGTGGATCTCGTTGCGCACTGTGTTCAGGTGGGTGGTGAACCGCCGGGGTATGTCGGGCCGGCGGTTGATGTGTTCGGGGTTGGGTGGCGCGCCGGGTTCGGTGTTGAGCCGCCAGAGGCAGCGGCCTTCGTCGGGTCCGGACCGTTCGATGCGGGTGGCGTACTGCCCGGGCTGGTCGCCGACCATTCGGTTGTGTCGGGGGCAGGCGGGTGCGAGGTCGTCGATGTCGGTGAGACCACCTTTGGCCCAGTCTTTCTGGGCGTGGTGGAGTTCGACGTGGGTGGCGGGTTGATCGCACCCGGGCGCCGAGCACACTTCCCCGTCGGGGCGGGCGAAGGAGACGAGGCGTTGTTCGCGGGTGGCCAGACGTTTCCCCCTACCGAAGTACAGCGGCACGGCGGTGGCGTCTTTGAAGATCGCGAGCCACGGTTGCATGTCGCCGGCCATCGCGATCAGGTCGGGGATGGGCAGCAGGGTGCCGGTGGCGGTGGTGGCGAGCCCGGCTTCACGGATCAGATCATTGAGGTCGGCTTTGATGATCAATTGCACGGGCAGGCCGCGGTGCGAGGTTCCGAGCGTGCCGTCGGCGAAACCCGCAGCCAGGGCGGCGTCGAGCGCATCGTGATTCGTCTGGGCGAGGGTGCGGCCGTCACGATCGGCGGCGAGCGCGAGGGCGTCGGGGTCGGCGGTGCCGGCCGGTCCGGACGGCGAGGCGGGGTCGTCGGGGTTGTTGAGTCCGGGTTTGCCCCAGACGGCGAACATCATCGTCAGTCGGGCATTCAGTTCAGGACTGAGGGTGCCGGAGATGGTGGCGGTGCCGTCGGCGCGTTGCCGCCCGATCCACACGCCGCGGCGCCGTTTCTGGTCGGTGTCGTCGGACAGGGTGCCGTCCGGGTCGAGATGGGCCAACAAGCGCGCGCCCAATTGGGTGATGTCGGCGGGTGTGTGGTCGGCGGCGATCTCGGCCATCTGACGTTCCGCAGCGACTTTCACGTCGTGGTCGACAGCGTTCGGGATGCGGTCGAGGACGTCGAGGGCGGCTTGGACGTGTGCGGTGCCGACGGCGCCTCGCGCGAATGCCTCAGCCAGGCAAGGGTGTTCGGGCTCCAAGATGTCACCGCCGAGGCTGGTGCGGGTGGCGGTGGCGTCCATCTGCTTGCGGCGGCGCATTGGGTTGGAGACTCGCAGCCGGTGGGTCATGAACTGCATGAGCGTGCGGCAGCCGGTCTTGCGGGGGAGGTCGCGGGCTTCGACTTGATCGATCTGCCGGTCACCCGCGACGGTCAACCGTGCGATGGCACGTTCGGTATCGGCTGCCAAGTCAGTCAACTCGGCATCGGTACACGGCGACAGGTCCACAGTCTGCAATTTGTCGAGAATCGCATGCAGCTCGGCCACCAGCTCGACGGCACGCGGTTGCGGCGCCGCCGAATCGTCGTCGACGTGTGTCGTGTCGGCCATGACGGTCACCTCCCCCGGGAGCCGTTGCTGCGAATGTACGTTCGAGTGTACACGATCTCGGCGCATCTGGTTGCGAAAAGCGCTGTCCAGCAATCTGTATGGCCTCTTGTGATGGTGAAGGGAGCTTGTCGGTGGCAACAGATATAACCTAGCGGAACAACGAACATCGTCGTTGCAGTCAACGGGGCGTCGTCACCACGACGGCAGCCCGCGCGCTTCTAATTGGGCACGTAGGTTCTCCCGACCGTGCAACGACTCTGCGCCGGCGAGCCGGGCGAGAACCCTTGTGCTCCAGTCGCCGTCGAGGCCATGCCGGCTGTTGTATCCGGTCAGTGTCCCGTCGTAGGCATCGACGTGCGAGTCCGCGGCCGCGGCGTCGTAGGTCTCGCGGTGGAGAACGGCGGCTTGGGGGAGGCGGGGTTTGACGCCCGCAGGCTCGGTGGGGTCGGGTCGGCCGATCGCCAACCCGAAGGTTGCGATCGCATGGTCGGGCAATCTCAGCTCGTCGGCCACCTCTAGGGGGTGATTACGGATTGCGCCGACGAACACCGTGCCGAGGCCCAATGATTCGGCGGCGACGACCGCGTTCTGGGCGGCGAGTGCGGTGTCGACGAACCCGATGATCGTGGATTCCAGATAGTCGGTCGCATCGAGCGGCACTGCCCGGCGCGTAGCGAGGCGCCGGGCACGGCCGAGATCGGCGACCCAGACCAGGAACAGCGGCGCGTCGTCGATGAACCCCTGGTTGCTGGCCAGCATCGACAACCGGCGCTTGCGATCCGGATCTCGCACCGCGATCACGCTCCACGCCTGCAGGTTCGACGATGTCGGGGCCGACTGTGCCGCCGCGACGATGGCGTGGAGCCGGGCATCATCGACGGGATCCGGCAGGAACCGACGGACCGAACGGTGCGCCAGCTGAACGCCGAGGACCTCGCTGACCACGTCGAGGGTGGCTTCGGGGTCGGCGTAGCGTTCGGGGATGGTCATGCCGAGCATGCTGATGCGCGGGGACCGGTGTGACAACCTTCTCGCGCGGACTGGGCGGAAGTCCCCGCGGCGGAACGTCGCCCTCCGCGCCGGCCATCAACCCTGGCGCGCCTTGAATCTGGGGTTGCCCTTGTTGATCACGTAGATGCGTCCCTTGCGCTTGACCACCTGCGAGCCGGGCTGGTTCTTCAACGAACGGATGGATGCACGGACCTTCAACGGAGCCTCCTTAATGGGAATTGTTTCCATTAAAGCAGCTCCGTCGCCACGGGTCGACGGCCGGGTCTCAGACCTCCCAGGTGTGTACCGGCTCGCCCTCGTGCATCTGGGTCACGTAGTCGCGCAGCATTCCCTGCAAGGCCTGCGCCCGGCTCTCGCCCGCGCGTTCGCGGGCCGCCACGGCCTGGCGTTGCCAGACCGACCCGGTCTGACGAGAGATGCAGCGGCCCTCGATGACCGAGAGGTAGCGCTTGCGGGCCTTGTCGGAGACCCCGAACCGGCGCAGTCCGTCCTCGGCGAGCACGAGGAGCCGGCGGAGAACGAGTTCGTCGGGCCGGACCCAGCCGACGTCGGGCCAGTACAACTGGGACTCCATCCCGGCGCGTGCGCCGGACTGCAGGTTCTCGGCGGCGGCATTGAACGACATCCGCGACCACAGCGGGCGGTCGGACTCGACGAGACCGCGGACGACACCGTAGTAGAAGGCGGCATTGGCCATCGTGTCGACGACCGTCGGGCCGGCGGGCAGCACGCGGTTCTCGACGCGGAGGTGGGCCTGGCCCTCGTGGATGTCGTAGACCGGCCGGTTCCAGCGGTACACGGTCCCGTTGTGCAGGCGCAGCTCGTCGAGGGTCGGGATGCGTCCGTCGTCGAGTTCGGCGAGCGGATCGGTGTCGGTGGAGACCGGGAGGAGGGCGGGGAAGTAGCGGGTGTTCTCCTCGAAGAGGTCGAAGATCGTGTTGATCCATCGCTCCCCGAACCACACTCGAGGCCGCACGCCTTGGTTCTTCAGCTCCAGCGGCCGGGTGTCGGTGGCCTGCTCGAAGACCGGGATGCGGCTCTCGTGCCACAGCGCGGTCTCGGCGAGGAACGGCGAGTTGCCGGCCAGTGCGACCTGCACACCGGCGATGGCCTGGGCCGCATTCCAATGCGCGGCAAAGTCTTCCGGCGCCACCCGGAGGTGCAGCTGGAGGGATGTGCAGGCGGCCTCGGGCAGGATCGAGTCGGTCGAGGTGCGCAGATGTTCGGTGTGGTGGGCGTCGGTCAGCGGTACGCCGGTGATGTCGATCTCGAGGTCCTCGCCCCGCGCGGCGAAGATCTGCTCGTTCAGCAGGTCGTACCGTGGGTTCGCCGAGATCCAGTGATGGGCGAAGTGTTCGGACCTCAGCGTCGGGAGCATGCCGATCATCACGAGGTGGCTCGAGGTCTGCGCGGCCCGCTGTTCAGCCCGGTTGAGCGACGTGCGGAGCGCCTGTTCGAGTGAGATCGTGTCGTCGGTGGTGAACGGTCGCGGCGAGACGTTGATCTCGATGTTGAACTGACCGAGTTCGGTCTGGTAGTCGGGATCGGCGATCGCCTCGAGGACGGCGGCGTTGGCCATCGCCGGTCGCATGTCCTCGTCGACGAGGTTCAGCTCGACCTCCATGCCGAGCAGCGGCTTCGGCGGACGCCCCTGGTCGGTGAACAACCCGTCGGCGAGCATCCGGGCGATCGCTTCCGTCCCGCGCCCCACCTGACGCCGGAAACGAACCCGGTCCTCGCCGGTGAACTGCTGCTTGGACACCTCGGCTCCCATGCGGTCAATACTGCCCGATCCGGGCCGCCCCGAACCCTGTTGGGAGAATGGCCGGGTGCCGCCACGCAGGAGAGTGGATCCAGCAGAGGTCCGAGCCGCAGTGCTGGCCGTCTCGGACTGGCTCGTCGACCCGACCGCGCCGCCGCCGGGACGAGCCGCCCTCGCCGACGCCGTCCGACAGTCGGCCCGGACGCTCGAACAACTGGCGCCCGGGAACTCGGTCGAGGTCCGGGTGCCCCCGTTCGTCGCGGTGCAGTGCATCGAGGGTCCCCGCCACACCCGCGGGACGCCGCCGAACGTCGTCGAGATGTCGCCGCGGACCTGGCTGCTGCTCGTCGCGGGCGTCCTGTCCTACGACGACGCGCTCGCCGCGGGCGACATCGACGCCTCCGGACACCGCGCCGGCCTGGTCGCCGACCTGCTCCCACTGGTCCCGATCGGAGCGTCGGGCGACCGGTGAGCCGGAGTGTGATCCGTCACTCGACGCCGGTGTCGAGGAATGACCCGCCGGTCCACACTGCTGCAAGATTCGCATCGGGAGCCGACGGACCCGTAAACTCCGTGATGTCTCCCAGCCCACTCGACTGACCGATCCGCAGCCCCAGGGAGCTAGTCGATGCCTGATCATTCGATCGCCAACATGAACCTGCTCGCTCCCACGACGCCGGCGGGCGGGTGCTCCGCTCGCGGCGCGGGCGCGGTCAACCCGGCTCCGCTGGACGAACCCGAGAACGAACCGCGTGAGGAATGCGGTGTATTCGGGGTCTGGGCGCCCGGTGAGGACGTCGCCAAACTGAGCTATTACGGGCTCTACGCCCTGCAGCATCGCGGCCAGGAGGCCGCCGGTATCGCGGTCGGCGACGGCAGTCAGGTGGTGGTCTTCAAGGACCTCGGACTGGTCAGCCAGGTCTTCGACGAGCAGACCCTCGGTGCGATGAGCGGCCACGTGGCGATCGGCCACTGCCGGTACTCCACGACCGGGTCGACCACCTGGGAGAATTCCCAGCCGATCTTCCGCACCACCGACGCCGGCACCGGCGTCGCGCTGGGCCACAACGGCAATCTGGTCAACACCGCGGACCTCGCGGCTCGTGCGCGTGAGCAGGGGATCAAGAGCTCGGCGGCCACGTCGGACTCCGATGTCGTGGGGGCGCTGCTCGCGCACGGCGCCGCCGACAGCTCCATCGAGCAGGCTGCCATGGAACTGCTGCCGACGCTCAAGGGCGCCTTCTGCCTGACCTTCATGGACGAGCACACGCTCTACGCCGCCCGCGACCCGCACGGGGTGCGTCCGCTGTCGCTCGGCCGTCTCGATCGCGGCTGGGTCGTCGCGTCGGAGACCGCCGCCCTCGACATCGTCGGTGCGTCGTTCGTCCGGGACATCGAGCCGGGTGAGCTGCTGGCGATCGACGCCGACGGGGTCCGCAGCTCCCGCTTCGCCGAGCCCACACCCAGCGGCTGCGTCTTCGAATACGTCTATCTCGCCCGCCCGGACTCGGTGATCCACGGGCGCTCGGTCCACTCGACCCGCGTGGAGATCGGTCGACGCCTCGCCAAGGAGCACCCCGCCGAGGGTGACCTGGTGATCCCGGTACCGGAGTCCGGCGTGCCGGCGGCCGTCGGTTTCGCCCAGGAATCGGGCATCCCCTATGGCCAGGGACTGATGAAGAACGCCTACGTCGGCCGGACCTTCATCCAGCCGTCGCAGACGATCCGCCAACTCGGCATCCGCCTCAAGCTCAACCCGTTGCGCGAGGTCATCCGCGGCAAGAAGCTTGTCGTCGTCGACGACTCCATCGTGCGGGGCAACACCCAGCGCGCGCTCATCCGGATGCTGCGGGAGGCCGGGGCCGCCGAGGTGCATGTTCGCATCGCGTCGAGCCCGGTCCGGTGGCCGTGTTTCTACGGTATCGACTTCGCGTCGCCCGCGGAGCTCATCGCCAACGGCATGGAGTCCGAGGCCGGCATGGTCGAGGGTGTCCGGCAGGCCATCGGCGCCGACTCGCTCGGGTACATCAGCATCGACGAGATGATCAACTCGACCGGTCAGGCCGCGTCGGCCCTGTGTGCGGCCTGCTTCGACGGCAAGTACCCGATCGAGCTGCCCAAGGAGACGTCGATGGGCAAGGCCGTCCTCGAACAGATGCTGGCCAGCGCCGCCGGCGACCGGACGGTGGACCCCCTGACCAAGCCGAACGACAACGTCAGCGCGGTCATGCGGCCCTGATTCCCCGCCATCTGCCCTCCGGTACCGTATGACCCGTCGGCGAACACGCCGGAAACAACGTTCGACCGAGATTCTTGGAACGGGAGTGCTGCGGAGATGACGGAGCGGGATGCTGCTGCCGACGAGACGGCCGGGAGCGCGACACCGGCCTCGTATGCGGCGGCCGGAGTCGACATCGACGCCGGTGAGCGGGCTGTGGAACTCATTGCGCCCCATGCCAAGCGTGCGTCGCGTCCGGAGGTTCTCGGCGGGATCGGTGGCTTCTCCGGTCTGTTCGCACTGAAGGGCAACTACCGGGAGCCGGTCCTGGCCGCCGCCAGCGACGGCGTCGGCACCAAACTGGCCGTGGCACAGGCGATCGACAAGCACGACACCGTCGGTCGCGATCTCGTCGCCATGTGCGTCGACGACCTGGTCGTCTGTGGCGCCGAACCACTGTTCCTGCAGGACTACATCGCCGTGGGCAAGGTGGTCCCCGAGACGGTGGCCCAGATCGTCGCCGGTATCGCCGACGGATGTGTCGAGGCTGGTTGCGCGCTCCTGGGCGGCGAGACCGCCGAGCACCCCGGCCTGATGCAGGACAACCACTACGACATGTCGGCCACCGCGGTGGGCGTCGTCGAGGCCGACAACGTCCTCACCCCCGACCGTGTGCGTGCCGGTGACGTCGTCATCGGCATGGGATCGTCGGGATTGCACTCCAACGGGTACTCGCTCGCCCGCAAGGTGCTGCTCGAGTGGGGCCACATGGATCTGTTCGGCCACGTCGAGGAGTTCGGTCGCACCCTCGGCGAGGAGTTGCTCGAGCCGACCCGGATCTACGCCCGGGACTGCCTGGCACTGATCGCCGAGGCCGATGTCCGCACATTCGCGCACATCACCGGCGGTGGTCTCGCCGAGAACCTGGCTCGGGTGATCCCGAACGGACTCGTCGCGGAACTCGAGCGGAACACCTGGACGCCCGCGCCGATCTTCACCCTGATCGGGCAGCGCGGGCGGGTGGAGCAGCTCGAGATGGAACGCACCTTCAACATGGGCGTCGGCATGGTCGCGGTCGTGGCGCCCGAGGACACCGATCGGGCGCAGGCCGTGCTGACCGCGCGGCATGTCGACAACTGGGTCCTGGGTACGGTCAAACGAGCGAGCGACCGGTCCGACAACGACTCACGTGTCAGCCTCCTCGGGGAGCACCCGCGCTTCTAGCGCCCGCCCGAACTCGCACTGTCGCAAGGACAGTCGTGGCCGACTCAGACAGACAACCGACGCCCGCCGGAGGGGATTCCCTCGGCGGGCGTCGGCGTCTGTCGATGACGAGATCACCCCCGTACCGGCGCACGAGCACGCACCACCCATGTGAAACGGGTGGTGCGTACAAAATCATGGGCCCGCGTCACCGCGGGTCCGCTCATGCGGAGAGTGTGTGGGGTGATCCCAGGCGTCGAGAGATCAACGCCTCAGGAGTGTGCGCGTCAAGCGCGTCGCCACTCCTCTTCGTCCACCCAGTCGTCCACCGGATCCGGTCGATCTACAACCGGATCGCCCTGCCCGGAAAGCTCGCGCTGCAAGCTTTCCAAATCGGTGTTCGGAGTGGAGTACTTCAGCTGACGTGCAACCTTCGTCTGCTTTGCCTTTGCCCGGCCGCGGCCCATATGGGACCCCCTCGCACAATGACGGGGCGGCCAAACGATTGGCGGCCCCGTTCTCTTGAAGTAATTCTGTCGTGCGGACCAGTCTAGCGCGCCTCTAGGATTTGTGTTGTCCACCCTGGGTTGCCGCGCCGACGCGTCTTTCCGACTTGTTCACCATCTTGGTCGCCTCGCGCCGGACCTTGGCGGGCAGATCGTCTCGGGCGAGCAGGGATCGGATCGCCCCGATGTCGCCGCCGGCAAGCAGATCGCGAGAGCGCACCCCGTGGTCGGGACGATGGACGACGGTGATCTGATCGCCCTGCGCCACGCTGCCGTTCTGGACAACGCGCAGGTAGGTGCCGAAATCGGCCTGGTCCAGAAATCGCTTCATCCATCGCGGCTCGCCCGCCCAGACCGCGAAGGTCTTACAGGGGACACGGGGGATGGTCACCTCGAGGATCAACCCGTCGGCGCCCACCTCCCACCGTTCGCCGACCAGCGCGTCGGTGACCGCCATCCCGTCGATGCGCAGGTTCTCGCCGAACCATCCGTAAGGAAGCTCACGTCCGAGCTCTTCGGCCCACCGGCGCGCCTCGTCGTCGGCGTAGGCGTACACGGCCTGATCGACACCGCCGTGGTGCCGCTTGTTGCCCACGTGATCGTCGACGAGGCCGAGCTCGTCGACGGCGAGGCGTCCCTGTCGCGGACGCTTGTCGATGGCGGAGCGGCCGATGCCTTCGAGGATCACGTCTTCGCCGGCGGTGCACACCGCCAGCACCACACCCGTGCTCAACTGTTACGTCCGAGGGCTGTCGAGCCGCTGCGCAGGCGTTCCACGGCGGCGCGTCCGGCCTGGACCCGGTCGTCCTCGAGGATCGAGTCGGGATCGATCCGGGCGCTCACGGCGGACTCGGCGCCCACGGTCAGCTCGACGTCGGCGCCGACGTTGCGTTTCACGAGCGCAAGGGCGATGGGGCCCCACTCGTGGTGGTCGACGACGGTGCCCAGCCGGCCGACGGTGCGGCCGCCGGCACTAACCGGGTCGCCGGGCGCCGGGCGCTGGTCGCTGCTGCCGTCGAGGTGCAGCAGCACCAGCCGGCGGGGCGACTTGCCGAGGTTGTGGACCCGGGCGACGGTCTCCTGGCCCCGGTAGCACCCCTTGTCGAGGTGGACCGCGCCGAGCTCGTCGGGCCCGCCGATCCAGTCGACCTCATGTGGGATGGTGCGCTCGTCGGTGTCGGCGCCCAACCGGGGACGGCGGGCCGCCACGCGCAGGGCGTCGAATGCCCAACTGCCGGCCATCCGCGCGCCGGCCTCGGTCAGGGTGTCCCACCATCGGTTCAGCACGTATTCGGGCACGATGAGGTCGACGACCGGCAGGTCCCGGTGCTCGCCGAGTGAGGGCATGCGCCGCCAGAAGCCGAGCGGCTCGTCCTCGTGGTGTGACTCGGGCAGTCCGCCGGCCTGGTAGACGACGGTGTCGGCACCGATCTCCAGGAGGTCGGCGACGGGTCCGCTGAGGGCCCCCGGGCCGACGAGCGTCACGACCTTCATGTCGGGGCGGGCGGCCGGTTCGGCCTTGGCCCAGAAGACCATCTTGCTCAGGAAACCGAGCAGCGGTTCGCCACGGGAACCCTCGGTGTCGAGCCAGGTGACACCGTCGATGTCGGTGAGGACGAAGTGCTCTTCCACACGGCCGTTGGCGTCGAGGGAGAGGTTCTCGGCGCTCGACCGGTCGGGGAGGGCGGCGATGTGCTGACTGGTGATCGTGTGCAGCCAGGTCAGACGTTCGTCGCCGGCGATCTCGATCACGGCACGGTCGGACCGGTCGACGATGATCACGCCGGCGGCGGCACGTTGCTCACCGAGTGGATCGCCGTAGTGCCATGCGGTGTCAGCGGAGTGGAGGTCGCCGGGGCCGGGCACCGCCCCGCCCTCGGAATGCCTGGTCAGGATGGGTGAACGGCTCACGCGTCGATTCTACGGGTCGATTCGGCGAACGGCCGGGACGCATGGCAGCCTTCTATCCATGGCCGATTCGATCCTTGTCTCGCTCGACGGTACGCAGCACGATGCCGACGCTCCCTTCCTCCATGCCGACGATCTGGCGGCCGTTCGCGGCGACGGCATCTTCGAGACCCTGCTCGTCCGCGCCGGACGGCCGCGATGCGTCCGGCTGCACCTCGAGCGCCTCGCGCGTAGCGCAGCTGCGATGGAGCTCGGGACACCCGATCTCGACGAGTGGCGCGGGGTGATCGAGGCCGCGACGCAGGCGTGGGTCGAGAAGCACGGATCGGCGGGCGAGGCACTGCTCCGGCTCGTGTACACCCGGGGGCGCGAACACGGTTCGGCGCCGACCGCCTATGTCACCGTCGACGCGGTGCCCGACCGGGTGGCGGCCGCGCGCGCGGAGGGGGTGCGGGTGGTCACCCTGGACCGCGGCTTCTCGATCGACCTCGCCGGCTCGGCGCCGTGGCAACTGCTCGGGGCCAAGACCCTCAGCTACGCCACGAACATGGCGGCGCTGCGTCACGCGGCCGCCGAGGGCTACGACGACGTGATCTTCGTCAGCAGCGAGGGCGCGGTCCTCGAGGGTCCCCGGTCCACGGTCGTCGCGGTCTACGGCGACACCCTGGTGACGCCGCCCACCGAGATCGGAATCCTCGAATCGACGACCGTGAGTGCGGTTTTCGACGTGGCGGAGCGGGAGGGTTGGACGACCAAGACCGACCTCCTGCGGCCCGAGGACCTGGTGGCGGCCGATTCGGTCTGGCTTGTCAGCAGTGTCACCCTCGCGGCCCGGGTCACCCATCTCAACCGGTATGTGATGCCGGTTCCGTCGGACTCCGCGAAATTCACCGATCTGGTCGATCGCGCCATCTCCGTGGACGACAATTGATCCCGGTCACCGACACCTGAGATCCGCGGCCTGGAGCACAGGCCCGAGCGGGTGAGAGGGAAGACACCGCTTCGAGCTGGTCAGCGGGACCTTTGGCGCTTGTTAAGGCCGGTGACCAGGCGTAACGTCGCGCCTACGACTTACTACTACCTGTAGTAGTAGGTTCTGGCAGGTTTCGATCTGCCCCCGCAGCCCGGGGGCCGGCAACTCGATTCGAGGCGATATGGACGCTCTGGACGTCTCCAGATGGCAATTCGGGATCACGACCGTCTACCACTTCATCCTGGTGCCCCTGACCATCGGCCTCGCGCCGATGATCGCGGTGATGCAGACGGTGTGGCATGTCACCGGCAACGAGCAGTGGCTGCGCGCCACCAAGTTCTTCGGAAAGCTCTTCCTGATCAACTTCGCGCTCGGTGTCGCGACCGGCATCGTCCAGGAGTTCCAGTTCGGCATGAACTGGAGCGAGTACAGCCGGTTCGTCGCCGATGTCTTCGGCGCACCGCTTGCCCTGGAGGGCCTGGTCGCGTTCTTCCTGGAATCGACCTTCATCGGGCTCTGGATCTTCGGCTGGGACCGCTTGCCGCGCCGGGTGCACCTGGCGTGTATCTGGCTGGCGGCCATCGGCGTCAACGCCTCGGCGTACTTCATCATCGCCGCGAACTCGTGGATGCAGCACCCGGTCGGCGTCGTGTGGGATGACGAACGCGGTCGGCCCGCCATGAACGACTTCGTCGCGGTGCTCACCAACAACACGACCCTCGCGGCCTTCCCGCACGTCATCGCCGGTGCCTTCCTCACCGCGGGCACGTTCGTCGCGGCGATCGGCATCTGGTGGATGGCGCGGAACTCCTGGCGGGCCAAGAAGATCCGCGAGGCCGCCGACACCGGCGACACCGGCGTGATCCCGGAGAGCACGTCCCCGAGCCACGTCGACGCGACGCCCGAAGCCCTCGAGAAGGACGCCCGCGACCTCTGGCGGCCGGTGACGAGACTCGCGCTGTGGGTGACCCTCGTCTCCGGCGTCGCCCTGTTCATCACCGGGGACCTCCAGGCGCAGATCATGTTCAAGCAGCAGCCGATGAAGATGGCCTCGGCCGAGTCGCTGTGTGAGACCGAGACGGGCCCGGGCTTCTCGGTCCTGTCGATCGGGCGCCAGAACAACTGCGACAACATCGAACACGTCATCGAGATACCGAAGATGCTGTCGTTCCTCGCGAACCACGACTTCGACTCGACCCTGCAGGGTGTCGAGGAATTGCAGGAGCAGTACACCGAGGCCTTCGCAGGCCAGCCGAATGTCCCGGCCAACCAGAACTTCGCACCGAACCTCTTCGTGACCTACTGGGGTTTCCGGGCGATGATCACCTGGGCCCTCGGTTCGGTGGTCGTGGCCCTGGGCGGTCTGTGGTTCACCCGCCGCAAGCGGGTGGTCGAATCCAGACGCTTCGGCTTCATCGCCCTGCTGATGATCCCGACGCCGTTCCTGGCGAACAGTTCCGGCTGGATCTTCACCGAGATGGGGCGTCAGCCGTGGGTGGTCGCACCCAACTGGGAGGACGATCTCGATCCGCTCCGGATCAGCATGCTGGTGCAGAACGGCGTCTCCAACCATTCGGCGAGCACGGTGTTGGTCACCCTGATCGGGTTCACGCTGCTCTACGGTGCACTCGGCGTCGTGTGGTTCATGTTGCAGCGGCGCTACGTCATCGAGGGCCCGGCCGCGCACGATTCGCGACCACCAGGCCACACCGACGACGACGAATCCGATTCCGATGAGCCCAAACAGCTCTCGTTCGCCTACTAGAGGAGCGTGATCATGAGTCTCGAAGAAATCTGGTTCCTGGTCATCGCGTTCCTGTTCGTCGGGTATTTCGTACTGGAGGGCTTCGATTTCGGCGTCGGAATGCTGATGCCGATCCTCGGATCGAGTCACACCGGTGGCGACGACAAGGTGGCCGCCGGCGATCCGGAGGCCGATCCCGACAAACGGCGCCGCGCGCTCCTCAACACCATCGGCCCGGTCTGGGACGGCAACGAGGTCTGGCTCATCACCGCGGGTGCGGCGCTGTTCGCCGCCTTCGGCGGTTGGTACGCAACCATGTTCAGTGCGTTCTACCTACCCCTGTTCCTGATCCTCATCGGCCTCATCGTGCGGGTGTGCGCGATCGAGTGGCGGGGCAAGATCAACAATCCCCGCTGGCGTATGTGGTGCGACATCGGAATCGGCCTGGGGTCATGGATTCCGGCGATCCTGTGGGGTGTGGCGTTCGCCAACATCGTGCGCGGTTTGCCGATCGACGCCGACGCCCAGTACACCGGCGGGTTCTTCAACCTCCTCAACCCGTACGCGCTCCTCGGCGGTGCGACCACCCTGCTCGCCTTCCTCACCCACGGCGCGGTGTTCATCTCGCTGAAGACCTCCGGTGTGTTGCAGGAGGATTCCGCTCGCTACGCCGCCCGGCTGGCCTGGCCGACACTGATCGTGGCCGCCGTGTTCCTGCTGTGGACCCAGTTCGCGTATGGCAACTCGTGGACGTGGATTCCGGTGCTCATCGCCGCCGTCGCCGCGGTGGGCATGGTGATCGCCACCCAGATCCGCCGGGAGGGTTACGCTTTCCTGTTCACCTGCATCGCGATCGCCGGCACGGTCGCCGCGCTGTTCGCCGTGTTGTTCCCGAATGCGATTCCGTCCACCCTGAATCCGGAGTGGAACCTCACCATCGAGAACACGGCGTCGAGCGACTACACACTCACGATCATGACGTGGGCGGCTGTGCTCATCACCCCGGTGGTGATGGGCTACCAGGCCTGGACCTACTGGGTGTTCCGCAAGCGGCTGTCGGTCGCGCACATCCCGGACCCGGCCGGACTCCCGTCGCTGCGAATCCCGAGCAAGTGAGTCGCACCGCCGGGCCCCCGGTCGATCCCCGGCTGCTGCGGTATTCGCCGACGACCCGCCGCTACATCGGGGTCACCGCCACGTTCGCGGTTGGCGAGGTGATCGCGATCATCGCGGTGGCGGCGATGGTGGCCTCCATCGTGTCCGAACTGATCGTGTCGCCCGGAGCGCGGTCGTTCGCCGCGCAGGCGGTTCATCTCATGGTGCTCACCGGAGCCCTGGCGCTGCGGGCGGCGATGGCCTACGGGCACGACCGGTACGCGCACCGCGCCGCCGCGCGGGCGATCGCCGAATTGCGGGCCGAGGCCCTCGACGTCCTCACCGATCCGTCCCGCACCTCGCCGCGCTCGCTGACCGCGATCCGCGAACACGCGAGCACCGTCCTCCTGCGCGGACTGGACGCGCTGGGGCCGTACCTGTCGGGCTACCTGCCGGCCCTCGTCGCCGCGGCCATCCTGACCCCGGTCGTCACGGTGGTCATCGCATTCGCCGACTGGCCCTCGGCGCTGATCATCCTCGTCACCCTGCCGCTGATCCCGCTGTTCATGGTTCTCGTCGGACTGATGACGCGAGATCGCACCACGCGCAAGCTGGCGACGATGAGCCGGCTGAGTGCGCAGCTCCTCGACCTCGTCGCGGGGTTGCCGACGCTGCGGGCGCTGAACCGGGCCGGCGCCCCGGCGCAGCGCGTCGGTGAACTCGGTGAGGCGCACCGCCGCAGCACGATGAGTTCACTGCGTGTCGCGTTCCTGTCGGGGGCCGTGCTGGAACTGCTCGCCACGCTCTGCGTCGCACTGGTGGCGGTGAGTATCGGACTGCGCCTGGTGTATGGCGAGATGTCCCTCTACGCAGGTGTTTTCGCGCTGATCCTGGCGCCCGAGGCATACCTGCCGCTGCGTCGCGTCGGGATGCAGTTCCATAACTCGGCGGACGGCCTCACCGCTGCCGAGCAGGTCTTCGGACTCATCGCGCCGGCGACGGTCGGGTCGGTCCAGGCGGTGCCCGCCTCGGGGAGCCGGGGCGTCACCGTTGCCGGGCAGCCGATCACGGTGCTCGACGTCGGGGTCCACGGTCGCGACGGGTGGGCGCCGGAATGCCTTCGCGCGACGATCGAACCGGGTTCGCTCACCGTGTTCACCGGGCCGAATGGGTCGGGGAAGTCGACGGTGCTGGCGGCGATGATGGGTCTGCTCACCCCTGACGAGGGGTCGGTGCTGATCGGGTCCACCCCGGTCGCCGAGGCCGACCCGGCGGCCCTGCACGAACAGATCGCCTGGCTGCCCCAGCAGCCGGTCGTCGTGCCGGGCACGGTCGCGGAGAACCTGGAACTGTTCGGTTCGTTGGATCGCGAATCCTTCGAATCAGCGTCTGCGGCAACCGGTTTCGCGGACCTGATCGTCGAGTTGCCCGAGCGGCTCGACACGGTGCTCGGAACGGGTGGCGTCGGACTGTCCGCGGGACAGCGGCAGCGCCTTGCGCTGACCCGCGTCCTCGCCTCACCGGCACCCCTGCTCCTCCTCGACGAACCGACCGCCCATCTCGACGAGGCGTCCGAACGCGACGTGTTGGCCGCGCTCCGCGATCGTGCTCGTGCCGGAGACACGGTGGTCGTGGTCGCGCACCGGGGCGTCGCCCGCGAATACGCGGACCGGACGGTCGATTTCCTGTCGGCCGCGAGCATGACGTCCGGCGGCGCGGCCGCGGAGGTGGATCATGCGCGATGATCCGTTGATCCGGGCCCTGGGGTTCCTCGGTCTGCGGTGGCGTCCCACTCTGGCCGCGCTCGCTCTCGGCGTCGGCGGTGCACTGTCGGCGCTGTTCCTCGCGGCGCTGTCGGCCTGGCTGATCACCCGCGCCTGGCAGATGCCGCCGGTGCTGTATCTGTCGGTGGCCATCACCGCGGTCCGGGCGCTGGGCATCTCGCGCGGGGTGTTCCGCTACCTCGAACGGCTGGCGACCCACGACCTCGCCCTGGCGGCCATGGCCACTGCGCGTCAGCGGGTGTACGCGGCGCTGGCCTCGGGGTCACCGGGCTACTCGGTCACGCTGCGCCGCAGCGAGCTGCTCAACCGGACCGGGGACGACGTCGACGAGATCGGCAACGCCCTCATCCGGGGCCTGATCCCGATCGGGGTCGGTGCGACGACATCGGTTGCGGCGGTGGTGGTGATGGCCCTGGTGTCGGTGCCCGCCGCCGTCGTGCTCGCGCTCGCACTGGTCGTCAGCGGCGCCGTGGCACCCTGGCTCGCCGCACGCGGTGGTGCCCGGGCCATCCGGGACGGCGCACACGCCGCGTCCGAGGCGACGGAGGCCGCCACGACAACTCTGTGGCACGCGCCCGAGCTCGTCGTCGCACGCCGACGCCAGGGTGCACTGGCCGCGGCCGCCGCGGCCGACCGCCGGCACCTCGACGCCACCGACCGCGGCATCCGGTGGCAGGCGTCCGCCGCAGCGGCGACGCCGCTGGCGCTCGGGGCATCACTCCTCGCAGCGTGTGTGATCGCCATCGAGTTGGCCTCGGGGACCACGGGTTCCCTCGCCGGGGTGAGCTCCGGGGAAGGGCTGACGCCGATGATCCTCGGTGTGCTCGTCCTGCTGCCGCTGTCGGCGTTCGAGTCCACCGCGCCGCTCACCGAGGCCGGACTACAGATCGAACGAAGCCGCCAGAGCGCCGCTCGGGTGATGGCGCTCGTCGACGGGGCGCGTGCCGACGGTGTCGCCGAGGTGACCGACGCCGACATCCACCGCTCCCCGGTGCGCCTGGCCGCCACGGAAGTGCGCTGGGGGCACCCGGGACGAGAGATCCTCGGTCCGGCAACAGGTGTGGACCTCGACCTGCACCCGGGCTCGCGCCTGGTCGTCACCGGCCCGAGCGGGGTGGGGAAGTCGACCCTGCTGTTGACCCTCGCGGGCCTGCTGCCGCCGGTGGCGGGTGAGGTCGCCGCCGTCGACGAAGCCGACCGATCGACGGTCGGGTTACGCTCGGCGTCCTGCTATTTCGCCGAGGAGGCACACATCTTCTCGACGACGGTCCGGGAGAACCTGCGCGTCGCCCGCGGGGATGTCACCGACGAGGAGATCGGCTCCGCGTTGGTGGCCGTCGGCCTCGAGCGCTGGGCTGCAACGCTTCCCGACGGTCTCGACACCGTCCTCGCCGGTGGGGCCGATGCGATGAGCGGCGGGCAGCGGCGCCGGTTGCTCCTCGCCCGCGCACTTCTCCACCCCGCGCCGGTCGTCCTGCTCGACGAGCCGACCGAGCATCTCGACGAGGCGGATTCCGACCGGTTGCTGCGCCGACTCCTCGGGATCGAGCGCGACCTGTTCGGACCCGACCGCATCGTCGTCGTCGTGACCCACCAGCCGCCGGTCGACACCGGTGCGGCAGAGGTGCTCGAGTTGGTGGGCCGGGAGAGCAGCGTCGACCGGGCGTAGCGGGGCCACCGGGTGGTTTCGACTCGGCGCCTCGCTCCGCTCGGTGCCGGCTCAACCAGCGGGGAAGTGGCCTCACCCAGCGGGAAAGAGCCGGGGCCGGACGCACAAGTCGTCCGGCCCCGGCTCCCCCCTGTGAGAGTTCGGGAGGTCTAATTCTCGGACACCTCGTATCCCATCGGCAGCATCGTCGACTTGTGTTCGAGGAAGGACTCGAGGCCTTCGCGGCCGTTCTCGCGGCCGATGCCGGAGTTCTTGTAGCCGCCGAACGGTGACTCGGGATCGATGGCGTACCAATTGATCCCGAAGGTGCCGGTGCGGATCTTGGTGGAGATCTCGATGCCGCGCTCGACATCGTTCGTCCACACCGTGCCGGCGAGTCCGTAGCTCGAGTCGTTGGCGATGGCGATGGCCTCGTCGACGTCGTCGTAGGCGATGACCGACAGCACGGGACCGAAGATCTCCTCCTGCGCGATGGCCATGTCATTGGTGACGCCGGTGAAGATCGTGGGGGTGAGGAAGTAGCCGGAGTCGAGGCCCTCGGGACGCTCGCTCTCGAGAACCGCGGTGGCACCGGCCTTCTTGCCGAGTTCGACGTACTCTTCGACCTTGTTCCGCTGGTTCTCGGTGATCAGGGGTCCGAGCTGGGCCTCGGGATCGGACGGCAAGCCGACCTTCATCGCCTTGGCGGCATCGACCATCGCGGCGACGATCTCGTCCTGCCGGCTGCGCGGCACCAGGATTCGCGTCTGCGCGACGCACGCCTGCCCGGTGTTGAACAGGCCGAGGAAGGTCAGCATGAAGGCGTTCGCGGCGAGATCGACGTCGTCGAGGACGATGGCGGCCGACTTGCCGCCCAGCTCGAGCGAACACCGCTTGAGCGTCTGCGCACAGGCCGCGCCGATCGCCTTGCCGGCCGCGGTCGAGCCGGTGAAGGTGATCTTGTCCACGTCGGGATGCGCGACGAGGGCCTGTCCGGTCTCGGTACCGCCGGTGACCACCGAGATCGCTTCCGCCGGAACACCGGCCTCGATGAACAACTGGGCCACGTAGTTGCCGGTCATCGGGGTCTCTGGTGCGGGCTTGAGCACCACGGAACATCCGGCGGCGAGTGCGGCGCCCATCTTGTTGCAGGTGATGAAGAGCGGGACGTTCCAGGCGCAGATGGCGCCGACCACGCCGACCGGTTCGCGGGTGATCCGGGTCGTCCCGAACAGTCCGGTCCGGTACTCCTCCCACTGGTAGCCGCGGGCCGCGTTCGCGTAGGCGCGCAGCACGCCGGTGCCGGGGAGCTGCTGAAGGGTGCTGATCGCGCTCGGCGGCGCGCCCATCTCGGCGGAGACCAGCGCGGTGATCTCGTCTCCCCGCTCGTCGATCAGGTCGGCGACCCTGGCGATGATGTCGGCACGCTGTGCGGGCGGCGTCGAACTCCAGACCCCGGAGTCGAAGGCCGCGCGTGCGGTGCGAACCGCGGTGTCGACGTCCGTGGCGTCGGCGAGCGGTACGGAACCGACGCGTTCGCCGGTGGCGGGGGAGTGGACCTCGAGGGTCTCGGTGGAATGGGGGTCGACCCACCGGCCGCCGATGAGCAACTGGGGTTGGTCGCCCCCGCCGGTGAGAGTGGCGGGTTGGGACTCCACGGTCTCGGTCATTACGCGTGTGCTCCTCAGAGGACGGGGTCCTGCCCGGGCGCGAGCGGCCGACAGCCGCCGACGGACAGGTGTGAACTACGGCACACGCAATACTAGAACACGTTCTAACTCTGATGCCAGGGGTGGTCGTCAGGAACTGCCGAACGCCACCCTGGCCTCCATCCCCTGCATGACGTCGTCGAGGAGCTCGATCTGGTCGGACGGGTCGTCGGCTTCGAGGATCCGTTGCTGGTCATGTGGCTGTCCCGCCGTCTGCGCCGCCCACCGGTGGATGGGCGAGAGGTCCGCGGCCCGGGGATCGGAGTCGATGAGGGCGAAGGCGGCGATGATCGGCTCGGGGTCCTCACCGGCGGCGCGGAACTTCCGCCGGATCAGCTCACGGTGTCGCTCGGCGAGGTCGCGCAGACGGGCCAGATCGGAGCGGCTCGGGGTCCGCTCGGGCAACACCGTGATGCGGGCGCGCGGATACGGATCGTCGGGCAGCCACTCCTCGACCCGGAACCGGCGGCGGCCGATCGCGGTCAGCGCCGCGCGGCCGTCCGGCAGCCGGCCCGTGATCTCGGCGTGGGCCAGAGTGCCGACCTCGCATCGTGACTCACCGCCGCCGACCTCGGAACCGCGCTCGATCAACACCACCCCGAACCGGATCGTCGGCGGATCGGACGAGGTGTCGACGTGGTCGTCCAGCATCTGTCGATAGCGCGGCTCGAAGATGCGCAACGGCAGTTCCGCGCCCGGCACCAACGCGGTGCCGAGCGGGAACATCGGCGCGACGAGGACCTCGCCGGCCGCCGGATCCACGGTCAGGGTCCGCTCGTCTCAGGCTTTGGGCCGCGCGTCGAGCACGACCTCGAACTCGAGCAGATCGGCGCCCGAGGCGACCGGCTTGGCGCGCTCCCCGGAATGCGCCTCGCGGGCCGGCCCCGCCGACCAGGCCTGGAAATCCTCCTCGGACTCCCATTCGGTGACGACGAAGTATCGGTCGTCGCCCTTGACGGGCCGCAACAGCTGGAACCCGAGGAACCCCTTGGAACCGTCCACCGAGTGGGCGCGATTGGCGAATCGCTTCTCCAGTTCGGGGCCGGCACCCTCGGGGACAGAGATGGCATTGATCTTCACAACAGACATGCGTCCACCATAGGCGCCGCGCATGGGCGGTCGGGGCGAACGTCGACACCGATGTCGACACCAGCGCCGGCGGTCGGTGTCACCACGCCTCTGCGACTACAGTTCTGGCATGTTCGACGGTGAGGTTCCGCAGGAGACCGGGCTCCGCGATCACGGCGGCCCCGACCTCGCCGACGACGCCCACGGTGCGTTCGAGCGCACGTCGCCGCCCATCGTCTTGCTGCACGGCCTGATGGGCCGCGGCCGCACATGGCGGCGTCAGGTCCCCTGGCTGCGCCGGTACGGTCGGGTGTTCACCTTCGACGCCGCCTTCCACACCGGGGCCGAAGCCGAAGATCCCTGCGACGACCGCGAACTCGCGACCGAACGGTTCGTCGCCGACCTCGCCGAGGTGCTCACCTGGATCGACCGCGGGCCCGCGGTCCTCATCGGGCACTCGATGGGGGCCCTGCACGCATGGTGCACCGCGGCGGAGTACCCGGAACTGGTGGCCGCCCTGGTCGTGGAGGACATGGCGCCCGACTTCCGCGGCCGGTCGACGTCGAACTGGACCCCGTGGTTCGAGTCCTGGCCGGAGCGGTTCGCGTCGGAGTCCGAGGCCGTGGCGATGTTCGGCCCGATTGCCGGACGCTATTTCTTCGAGGCCTTCGACGGCGGCCGGTTGCACGGGCGGATTCCGTTGTGGGCCGCGATCGCCGAGGAATGGGGCCGGCGCGACTTCTGGACCCAGTGGCGGTCGGTCGGCGTACCGACGCTGCTGATCGAGGCCGAGCACGGGGTCACCCCGCCCGGACAGATGCGGACGATGTGCGCGGAGAACGACCATGCCCGCCACATCCGCGTGCCGGACGCCGGGCATCTCGTCCACGACGACGCACCGCAGGTCTATCGCGGCGCGGTCGAGGCATTTCTCTCCGGACTCGACCTCTGACACCCCGGTGCACAACGTGTTCTGGTGCACAACGTCGCCTGGCACAACGACATTCGGGGCGCACACGACGAATCGTGTGCGCCCCGAATCGGGTTGGGAGGATCAGGTCGGGTCGGCAGGCGCGATGGGGGCGCCGTTGAGCCGACGCCAGCAGTGCACGAGGAACAGCTGCGCGACCGGGGCCGCGACGATCAGGCCCACGTAGCAGACCAGTACGCCGACGAGGTTGATGGCGTAGGTGACCAGCAGGGTCAGGATCGAGTCGCCGACCTTCGACTTGGTCAGTTCGAAGGACGCCTTCATCGCGTTGATCGGCGAGAGGCTCTTGTCGATGGTCGCGACGACCGAGAACATCAGGAAGAACATCGCGATGATGCCCGGGATGATGCACAACGCGTAGCCGATCCCGGTGATGATGCCGACGAGGATCGCGGTTCCGATGACCGGGCCGAACCGGATCGGGGTGAGGAACGACTTCGCCGTCACCGGCTCACCGTTCGCGACCCGGACCGCGCCCGAGATGATGCTGGCCTGGATGTAGAGGAGGCCAAGGATGAATACGAGATAGACCAAGCCGAAGAGAATCGATCCGCCAACGCCCAGCGATGTCTCGGTATAGGTGAATCCGTATTCGTCGGTGGTCGTCTCGGTGGTGCCGAACAGCGCAGCTGCTGAGAATCCAACCGCGATGAGCGCGGCGCCCAGCAAGAACACCGCGAGTCCGGGCAGGATCATCGCGCCGACGTTGTTCTTGAACTTGCCGAAAGCCCACGAGAACGCGGTGCCCACGTCGATCTTGCCCGAATCGCCTGGTGCGCCGTAGGGGTCGGGGGCTCCGGGGTAGGACCCGGCGTCGCCGTACTGCGGGCCGCCGGGAGGCGGGGGTGCCTGGCCGTACTGGGGTTGCTGCGGCGGCTGCTGGCCGTACGGCGGCTGCTGTGGAGGCTGCTGCCCGTACTGGGGCGGCTGCGGTGGCTGCTGCCCGTACTGCGGCGGCTGCTGACCGGGGAAGCCGCCCGGCTGCTGCGGGTCCGGTGGCGGGACAGGGGGATACGGCGGCTGACTCATGGACCGGGACATTAGCAACTAAGTGACCCCGGCGGGAGACTATCTCTGAACGATCAAACGACTGGTCAATGATCGTGGCACGAATTATGGGTTCGCGGTGGCGGGTTCGCGAACCCGGACCTGGACAGACGTCCCAGAATCGTCGTCCGCGCGTCGACGGACCGGACTCATGCCTCGCCGGCCAGGCAGTACCGGCCGGTGACGGTGATCTCCACCAGTCCGTCCACGAGAAGCGAGTCCAGGGCACGGTCGCGCTGTGCGGTGTCGGAGGTCCACACGACGTCGAGGGCGGCGCGGTCGACCGAATCGTTCGAGTTGCGAAGGACGTCGAGGAGCAGTCCGCGTACCTGACGGTCGGTGCCGGCGAACTTCTGCACCCGGCGCGGTGGCCCGGAATGGGCCGGCCGGCCGAGTCCGACCCAGGTGCAGTCGACGAGAGGACAGTTGTCGCACTTCGGGTTTCGGGCGGTGCAGACGAGAGCGCCCAGCTCCATCAGTGCGGCCGAGAAGCGCGGGGCCGACGCGGCGTAGGTGCCGTCGGGGGACCGGGGGAGCAGGGCCTCGGCGTCGGCGAGATCTCGCCGCGACGGGTTCGCCGGCTGCTCCCGACCGTGGACCGCACGGACGATGACCCGCCGGACGTTCGTGTCCACGACCGGCACGGCCTGACCGTAGGCGAAGCAGGCGACCGCGCGGGCGGTGTAGTCGCCGATCCCGGGCAGGGCCAGCATCGTCTCGACGTCGTCGGGGACGCGGTCGCCGTGCTCGGCGGCGAGCACCTTCGCGCACTCGTGGAGACGAAGCGCGCGGCGGGGGTAGCCGAGCTTGCCCCACGCGCGCAGGACCTCGCCGGCCGGTTCGGCGGCCATCGCCGAGGGGACCGGCCAGCGCCGTACCCACTCCTGCCAGGGTTCGACCACCCTCGACACGGGGGTCTGCTGCAACATGATCTCGCTGATGAGGATCTGCCAGCCGGTGCAGGACGGATCGCGCCAGGGGAGATCTCGTTCGTGGGTATCGAACCAACCGAGCAGACGGCCCGGTGGCACACTATTGGGCATGACCGCAAACACACCACGGGACGCGTGGCGCATCCTGCGCGACGGCAACGACCGATTTGTGACAGGTGAATCTCAGCATCCCAGCCAGGGTATCGAGGACCGCGCGCGACTCGTCGGGGGTCAGCATCCGCACGTCGTGCTGTTCGGCTGCGCGGACTCGCGGCTCTCCGCCGAGATCATCTTCGATCAGGGACTCGGCGACATGTTCGTCGTGCGGACGGCCGGCCACGTGATCGATTCGGCTGTTCTCGGCTCCCTCGAATACGCCGTCGAGGTGCTGCAGGTGCCGCTCATCGTGATCCTCGGGCACGACAGCTGCGGCGCGGTCAAGGCGACTCTCGATGCGCTCGACGACCTGCAGATCCCCGGTGGCTACATCCGTGACGTCGTGGAGCGTGTGACCCCCAGCATCCTCGCCGGTCGCAGTGAAGGGTTGACGCGAGTCGACGAGTTCGAGGCCCGCCACGTGGTCGAGACCGGCCAGCTGCTCATGCAGCGCAGCCGCATCATCGCCGACCGGATCAGCACCGGCCGCCTGGCGATCGTGGGCCTGACCTACCAGCTCAACGAGGGGCAGGTCAACGTCCAGGGCGTCTACGGCGACATCGGCGAGCGTCCGGCGCCCACCGCGGTGGCCGCCGAATCCGCCTGACGCCGGCCCTTCAGAGCCTGAAGGCGAACTCTAGACTTTGCCTGCTCCGGGCCGTTTTTCGGCTGCGACACGCCGCACGTGATCAGCCGGAAGTCAATACCCGGCCGTTAGCGTGGTGGGCGTGATCGAACCCCAGGGCCCGCTGCCACCCGAGATCTACTGGCGACGCCGCGCCGTCGCCGTGGGTGGTGCGGTGGTCGTGGTCGGTCTGGTCGTCGCATTGATCGTCTGGATGACGTCGGGGAGCGGAGATCCCCAGAACACTGCGGCCACGCAGAGTGTCTCGTCGAGTTCGTCGGCATCGTCGACGACGTCGGCACCACCCGCCTCGGAACCGCAGGCCGGTGGCGCCTCGGGCGAACCGGACGCCGGTGGCGGCTCGGGCGGGGGTGCCGGCGGTTCGGATGCACCCGCCGGACCGCCCGCCGGCACGTCGAGTCCCGTCGAATCGGCAAGCCCCGCAGGGGTCCCCGGAGGAGCCGCGGGTCCCGCGCTGTGCCCGGACCAAGCGATCTCGGTGGTCCTGTACACCGACAAGCCGACCTACACGATCGGGCAGAATCCGGTGTTCACCATCGTGACCACCAATGCCGGTCTGTCCGAGTGCACGCGCGATGTCGGCAAGGCCGTCCAGAACGTGATCGTGCGCACCCTGGACGGCACCCGGACACTTTGGTCGGCGCGCGACTGCTCGCCGCTCAACACCGTGAACAACGTCGTCCTCAAGCCCGCACAGCAGGTCAAGGACACCATCACCTGGTCGGGCACCACGAGCAGCCCCGGCTGTGAGCGTCCGCGGACCCAGGTGCCCGCCGGGTCGTACTCGGCCATCGGCAAGATCGGTGAGCGCGAGTCGTTCCCGATCACGTTCAACATGGTGGCGCCTGCTCAGGAGCCCTGAGCGAGCCGCGACTAGTCGTAGCGTTCGATGCTGGTCTCGGCCAGCCGCGACAGACCTTCGCGGATGTGGCGGGCCCAGATGCTGCCGATTCCCTCGACCGCCTGCAGGTCGGCCGACGAACTCGCGAGCAGTGCCTGCAGCGTGCCGAAGCTGCGGACGAGCCGGTCGACGTGCGCGAACTGCAGGCGTGAGATCCGGGCGAGCAGCCGGTAACCGCGAGGACTCATCGCGGTGTCCTGGGCCTCGATGGTGGTCGGGTACCCGAAGGCGCCGGCCAGCAGGGTCAGGTCGAGAAGGTCTGCGTCGCTGAGGTTCTCGACGACCTCCAGCGCCTGGCGGACATCTTCGGCGGTGGCCGGTTCCGGACTGGCGTAGTAGTCGCGGACGAGGAGTTCGCGCATGGTGTCGTTGTCGCTGATCAGTTCCTCGAGCTGCAGGCTGACCTGTCGGCCGTTGACGCCGAGTTCGAGAACGTACTCCTCGATCTCGACCGACACGCGCCGGACCATCTCCATCCGCTGCGCGGTCGACATGGCGTCGCGCAGCAGCACGTAGTCCTCGATCTCCGCACGGGAGAGAGCCGAGATCACCTCGTCCAACCGCGCCTTGTACCGCTCGAGTGTGGCCAGGGCGACGTTCGCTCGGGACAGGATCGGGTCCGGGCTCTCGACGACGCGACGGGCCCCGTCGACGTACACGCTGACGATGGACATCGACGCGCTCACCGAGATCACCGGGTGACCGGTCTGGATGGCGGTTCGTTCGGCCGCACGATGGCGCGTGCCGGACTCCTCGGTCGGTATCGAGGGATCGGGGACCAGCTGGACGTTGGCGCGCACGATGCGCTTGCCGTCGGTCGAGAGCACGACCGCACCGTCCATCTTCGCCAGCTCGCGCAGTCGGGTGGGGGCGAATTCGACGTCGAGGTGGAAACCGCCGTCGCAGATCTTCTCCACGTCGGAGTCGTGTCCCAGCACGATCAGGGCGCCGGTGCCGCCGCGGAGGATGCGCTCGAGACCGTCGCGGAGCCCGGTGCCGGGCGCGACGCGCGCGACCGTCTCGCGCGTCAGCTCGGATCTCACCACTTCGGCGACCATGTCTCCCCTTCTCCGGACCTGTCTGCGGCGACCGGGCGTCGCCACCGGGCCACATGCCCCCTGACATCGGCCATTGCGATGTGACTAGGGTACCGGGGTGTGAAGAGCAGCAGTTTTGTGGTGCCCGACGAGCTGGACGAGGTGGAGCGCCACCCGAAGGCGGCGAAGGCGGGTGAACCCGTGCGGATGCACAACCCGACGTGCTTCGGCTGCGGGCCGGATTCACCGCAGGGCCTGCACCTGGTCGTCCATGCCGGCGAGGGATTCACCGTCGACGCCTCGATGAAGGTCGAGACGCGGATGGAAGGCGGTCCCGGTGTCATCCACGGTGGCATCCTGAGTACCGCCTTCGACGAGGTGATGGGCACCATCCCGCTGCTGGTCGGGCCGTCCGGGGTGACGGTGCATCTCGAGATCGACTACCTCCGGCCGATCCCGGTGGGGTCGACATTGCAGTTCTCGGCCAACCTGCTGGGCCGGCAGCGCCGGAAGATCTACACCGAGGCGAGCGCCCACATCGGAGACCCGGAGAAGCCGGTGGCGACCGCACACGCGATCTTCGTGACGATCGATGTGCGCAAGCACTTCGCCGAGCATGTCGACAAGAGCTCGAGAGCCGAGGAGTACAAGAGCCGGATGTACCCGTAGGGCCGGCTCACCGTCAGAAGGGCGCGTCCACCGGGTCGGCCGCGCGGAGGCCGACGGCGTCACCGATGTTCGCGACGCGCAGGATCCGAATGCCTTTCGGCAGTTCCTCGTCCGTGGCGGCCGGAATGATCGCCTCCCGGAAGCCGAGTCGCTTCGCCTCGGCGAGCCGGCGGGCGACCGCCGAGACGCGTCGGACCTCGCCGCCGAGCCCGACCTCGCCGATGACGACCGTCGACTGCGGGATGGGCTGATTCTTCACCGTCGAGTACACGGCGAGAGCGATGGCGAGATCGGCGGCCGGCTCGGTCACCCGCATCCCGCCGACGGTGGACAGGTAGACCTCGCTCTTCGCGATCTGCTTCAGGCCCCCGCGTGCCTGCAGGACGGCCAGGACCATCGAGACCCGATTCATGTCCAGGCCGGACACTGCGCGCCGCGGGATGTTCATCTCGGTCCCGTTCGCCAGCGCCTGGACCTCGCCGACAAGGGCACGCTTGCCATCCATCGTCACCAGGGTGGCGCTTCCGCTCACGTCTGAATCGCGCTGGTGCAGAAAGATTCCCGACGGGTCGGGCACCTGGTGGATGCCGTCGTCGCGCTGTTCGAAACACCCCACCTCGTCGGCTGCGCCGAAACGGTTCTTGACGCCGCGGACCATACGCAGCGTCGAATGCCGGTCACCCTCGAAGGCGAGTACGACGTCCACGAGGTGCTCGAGCGACCGCGGCCCGGCCACCGCGCCCTCCTTGGTGACGTGACCGACCAGGATGACCGCGACCCCGCGATTCTTGGCCAGCGAGACCAGGGCGGTGGTGACGGCGCGGATCTGGGTGACCCCGCCGGTGACGCCGTCGGCCCCCGATGCGACGAGTGTCTGCACCGAGTCGACGATCATGAGCGAGGGGGCCACCGAGTCGACGTGGCCGAGGATGGTCGCGAGATCGGTCTCCGCCGCCAGATAGACATTCTGGTGAACCGCACCGGTGCGCTCGGCCCGCATGCGGACCTGCCCGGCCGACTCCTCACCGGTGATGTAGAGCGCGGTACGGCCCTGTCCGGCCCAGTGTTTGACGGCCTCGAGCAGCAGCGTGGACTTGCCGACGCCGGGCTCACCGGCCAGCAGGATGACCGAGCCCGGCACGACACCGCGGCCGAGGACCCGGTCGAGCTCGCCGATGCCGGTCGGTACCGCAGCCGACGCTTCGGCGTCGACCTCGGTGATGCGCAGCGCCGGGCTCGACGGTGCGACCGCAGCCGTCGACCGTGACGAGGTCGGGACGCCCGTGACCTCGCCGATCGTGCCCCACTCCCCGCACTCGGGGCATCGGCCCACCCATTTGGGGACCTGATGGCCGCAACCGGTGCAGCGGAAGGAGGACTTGGGTTTGGCCACCCGGTCAGCCTAGGTGGAGCCACCGACAAGACGAACGAGGCCCGGCGTGTGCCGGGCCTCGTTCGTCGAACAGATCATGGGGTTCTAGTGGCCGCCTTCGCCGTGGCCCTCACCGTCGGCGCCGTGTTCGCCGGTGCCTGCGCCGGAGCCCTCTTCGGCGTGGCCCTCGTCGCCGTGGTGCTGGTTGTAGAACGTCGGCTCGGCGTTGCGCGCCACATCCTGGCGTTCGAGCTCTGCGCCGCCGTCGACCGGGGTGTCGACGGTGGTCTGTCCGGCATCGACCCAGCTGCCGTCGGCCTCGCGCTTCTCGAAGACGAACGTCAGCTCGGTGGTCAGACCGGCTGCGACCGTGTCGCCGGTGTTGTCCAGCTTCACGCTCAGGCGCTTCTCGAACTCGGGATTGGCCCCGACCGGAGTGCCACCGCGGAGCGCCCCGTTGGGCGGGATGATGCGGTCGTCGGCCTCGGCGCCCTCGATGAAGGTGACCTGGCCCTCTTCGGGCTTGATCTCCTTGAGGCGGTAGTAGACCAGGGGATCGGCATTGGCGATCACGAAGGCGAGTTCGAACGGCCCGCCGTCACCGAAGACCGTGGACGCGTCGTTCTCGGGGTACAGGACCTGCACGTCGCGGAGCTGCAGCTCGTCGAGGTTGACGTTCGCGCCGTTCACCGCCGGCAGCTGATTGGCGGTCTGCGAGATCTGACCCGCGCCGCACCCGGTGACACCCAGGGCGACGGCGATGCCGATCGCGGCAACCGCGGTCACCATGCGAGATGGCCGAACCGCCGACCGCCGCGCGGAAAGTGAAAGCACTGACACCCGATCCTCCCAGGTCAAACGAAGCCGACATGCAGCGCGCGAAACCCTGCACTACGCAGCGTAGTGGGCGTGGTGCGGAAAAGTCCGGCCGGGTACCCGATTGCTTCGGCGCACGCGTGTCCGGGACGGTCCGGCGACGCCGCCCCGGGGGTGGCCGGGCGGTCCAACGGGGGCCCGGGCAAGTGGTGCCGACGCGTCGCCGACGGCCTGCCGCGAAAGTCGTCCGTCGGGGCCTCCGGTGAGGTAGCCAACCCTCACCGCGCACCCCTCGCGACCTCGAAAGAGCCTGTCATGAAACGCGTTCACCGCGTTGACCTGCACCGTTGGGTGGGTGCCTCGGAACGCCCGTGCTAGACTGGCTCTACTCGAAAGGGGCAAGGAACATTGAATTTCAAAGTTGGCGACACCGTCGTTTACCCCCATCACGGTGCTGCTCGGGTCGAAGACATCGTGACCCGGACCATCAAGGGTGAGCAGATCGAATACCTTGTTCTCAAGGTTGCCGACGGTGACATGACCGTTCAGATTCCCTCGACGAAGCTCGAGTACGTGGGTGTTCGTGATGTGGTCGGCCAGGAGGGTCTCGACCAGGTCTTCCAGGTTCTGCGGGCCCCGCACACCGAGGAGCCGACCAACTGGGCTCGTCGGTTCAAGGCGAACCAGGAGAAGCTGATCTCGGGCGACATCATCAAGGTCGCCGAGATCGTCCGCGACCTCTGGCGTCGCGAGCAGGATCGTGGCCTGTCGGCCGGCGAGAAGCGGATGCTGACCCGCGCCCGTCGCGTTCTGGTCGACGAGCTGTCGCTCGCCCAGAACACCGACGACGAGAAGGCCACCAGCATGCTGGACGAGGTCCTCGCCGCCGCTTCCTGATCGCCGGTCGCATCTGGTACTGGAACTCTCAGTGACCCCCACGCCGGACCGATCCGGCGCTGACGTGTGCGTGATCATCCCGGCCGCCGGGTCGGGGACCCGGCTCGGCGAGCCGGTACCCAAGGCCTTCGTCGATCTATGTGGCCGCACGATCATCGAACGGTGCGTCGAGAACATCCCCGCGGCGTTGGGGGCATCGGTCGTGGTCGTGGTGCCCGCCGACCTCATCGAGCGGGCTCGCATGCTGCTTCCCGGTGTCCGCGTCGTCGCCGGTGGCGCTCATCGGTCCGAGTCGGTGCGTGCCGGGATCGCCGCAGCCGGTGACGCCGGCATCCTGCTCGTGCACGACGCCGCCCGGCCGCTCACTCCCGCACGTGTCTTCGTCGACGTGGTGGACGCGGTTCGCTCCGGGCATCCGGCTGTCGTCCCCGCGATTCCCGTCGTCGACACCCTCAAACAGGTCGTGTCGGTCCCGGGCGGCCTCGAGCGCGTGACCCGAACCGTCGACCGCGACGAGTTGCGCGCCGTCCAGACGCCGCAAGGATTCACCCGCGACACTCTCCTGCGAGCTCATGCCGATGCCTTCGGTCTCGCCACCGACGACGCCGGTCTCGCCGAGAGAATCGGAATCGACGTCCACCTCGTCCCCGGAGACCCACTTGCCATGAAGATCACCACACCCTGGGACCTGCGCATCGTGCGAGATGTGGTGGGTCGATGATGCGGGTCGGCATCGGAACCGACGCCCACCGCGTCGACCCGTCCGCCCAGTGCTGGATGGTCGGCCTGAATTTTCCCGACGAACCCGGGTGCGAAGGGCACTCCGACGGTGATGTCGGTGCGCACGCGCTGTGCGACGCGGTGCTCTCGGCCGCGGGTCTCGGCGACGTGGGTTCGGTGTTCGGGACCGGTCGTCCGGAGTGGGAGGGTGTCTCGGGCGTGCAGATGCTCACCCATGTGCGAACGCTCGTCGAGGCGGAGGGACTGCGCGTCGTGAACGCGGCCGTCCAGGTCGTGGGCAACCGACCCAAGATCGGGCCGCGCCGCGCCGAGGCGCAACAGGTGCTCTCCGACGCGCTCGGCGGACCGGTCTCGGTGTCGGCGACGACCACCGACGGGCTGGGCATGACCGGCCGCGGCGAGGGGATCGCCGCGGTGGCGACCGCCCTGCTGGACGCCGCGGGCTAACCTGCTGCGGCCAGCAGGATGTCGCAGGCCCGGTCGACCGCCGCGGCCGGCGGGGTCAGGCGTTGGGCCAGCCGCGCGGCGCCTGCCGCGATCGCGGGATCGGTGAGCGGGTCGAGATCGTCCGGACCGAATCGGGCGAGACGATTGCCCGCTCCGGCGTTCGCTCTGCGCAGGGCGGCCGCCCAGATCGGCTGGTCGGCACTCAGCCAGGCGATGACCGATGGGATTCCCGCCCGGGTCGCAGCCGCGGTGGTGCCCGCACCACCGTGATGGACCGCGCCGCGGCATCGCGGCAGCAGGACTTCGTGGTCGACGGGTCCGGCGACGTGCAGAAGTCGATCGTCCTGTGGCAGTGCGTGTTCGGTGTGCCCGATCACGCGGAGGCCGCGACCGAGGAGGCTCGTCACGATGCCGGCGATCTGCTCGTCGGTGATCTTCATGCTGCCGAAACCGACGTAGACAGGCGGCTCGCCGTCGGCGATCCAGTCCAGTGCGGACCCCGTGGCGTCGGTGCCGGCCGACATCGCGTGACGGGTCGCGGTGTCGGGCAACAGGAATCCGACCAGCGGGCGCTGTGCACCCCACTCCTCGGCGAGACCCGGGAAGAACGCGGTGTCGTAGGCCTGGATCTCCGGCACACCGCGCGCTCGAAGTCGGCGCCCGAGAGGGCCTTTCACCGCCGGCAGGCCGAGCTGGCCGCGGAGTCGCCGGTCGGCGCCGCGCACCGTCAGCCAGTACGTGCGATCGGCGAGAGACCACATGGCCCGGGAGACGGGCCGGGGATGGTGGCGATAGCGGACGTCGAGACTTCCGCTGGGGCGCAACGGACAGTAGTGCAACGGCACGAACGGGATGCCCCGACTCTGGGCGATGGCCTCGCCGCGGTCCTGGGCGAGTGGAGCGGTGACCAGCAGATCCGAGGCGTCGGCGAGTTCGGCCATCACCCGCTCGGATGTCGCGCGTCCGTGTTCGGCGACTTCGCCGAGTGCCCGCAGGCGCACGCGCGGATTCTTCGACTTCAGACGCTCTTTCACCAGGGGACTGGCCAGGAGTTCAGCGGTGGAGGGGGCGAGGACCTGCGTCGGCAGACCCGAGGCAGCGGTCATGGTGACCAGGTCCTCCGGCACAGCGAGCCGTACCTCGTGTCCGCGTCGGGTGAGTTCGGCACCGAGGGCGATGGCCGGCTGGATGTCCCCGCGGCTGCCGTGCACCGCAAAAGCGAACCTCATGCGCCCCAGGACTTTCCGGAGATTCCCCAGGCATCGAGCTCGTCGGTGACGAGGGTCCGCAAGGATGCGGTGTTGGGAATGCGGACCGGGTCCAGAGAGCTGACGCTGAACATCACATGGTCGTCGTTGACCGCGAGCCACCCGCTGATGCCGCCCTTGCGATCCCGCAGCCGTGCCGGGTCACCGGTGGCGGTGATCGCCCGGATCGACAGTGCCCCGGGCGTTCCGGTGCCGAGGGTCGCGAACTCGTCGGGTGCCTGGCCGACGTTCGACGCCAGACACAGCGGCGTGGTCACGTTCGATGCGAGGCGTCGGGTGATCGGCTTGCTCAGCGCCTGCAGCACGACGGCCCGTTGCGCAACGGCGCCCGAGTTCGCGGCCAGTCGTCCGTAGGCGTCCTTGCAGGCGGTGCGCACCGCCGTGAGGTCGTCGTAGCGTTGCGGGTCCACCTCGACGAAAGCCGTTGCGCCCGAGCTGGCATTCGCGCGCCGGTCATCGAGCGTCCGGGACGAGACGGGCAGCGACACCGGGACGACGTCACCGGGCGACACGCGGCCGCTGCGTTCCAGGACGCCGACCATGAGGGCGGCGAACAGGCTGTTGTCGGTGCCGCCCCGCGTCTTGGCCGCCGCGGTGTAGTCCGCCTGCGGGATCAGGACCGTGACGTTCGGTGCGGTCTCGGCGTCGGAGACGTCGGTCCCGGGTGCCGGCCGACCGGTCACGCGCACCGGCGACGCCGGCGGGGTGGAGCGACTCGCGCGCCAGATCCGCACCGTGGTCCGGCCGGCGGTCCACAGCAGATCGGCGGCATCTCGGACGTCGGAGACCAGGCCGGGTTCGGCACCGGGGACATAGTCGAGGCCGTGGATGGCCTCGATGACCGCCACCGCGCCGGTCCCGCCGTCGGCGATGACATGGGAGATGATCAGCGAGACCAGCACGGAGTCGTCGGCGGCGGCCCGTGCGACGACGAGCCGCCAGGCCGGCCCCTTCTCGAAGTCGAGCGGCGCGTCGGCCTGGGTCCGGCCCCATGCCTCTTCGTCGCCTGCGGGTACCGGGTCGTCCTGCACCTCGACCGCGCCGGCTTCCGGGGTGTAGCGCCAATACGCGCGGCCGGGCCCCCGATGTCGTGTGACCAGCCGGCTCAGGCGTCCGTATCGCAGCTTCTGGCCCAGCGCGGTGATGGTGTCGACATCGACGGAGCCCGGAAACCGCCACAGTGTCTGATTCACGACGGGAAGACCGAGGACGACATCCATCCGGACGAAGAGGTCGTCATCGGCCGTCAACCGGTCGACGACGGGTCCCGGCGACGACTGTTCGTCGTGGCGGACCAGCGATGCGAAGTTCATGTCTGCCCTGCTGTTGATGGATGCACGCCGTTGGTGATGCACGTCGGCGTCGGTCGAGGTCGGTCCCGGCGTCCGGGCCATGCTAAGGTAAGCCAACCCTAGGCCAGGCGACGGGTGTCGACAGCGCCCCGGACGCCGCAGGCTTCTTACCACAGGTCGCACTGCGTCACTTGACTCGCGATCGTTGAGGAGCGGTTTGCTAGTACACGATTAGCTTGCCGAACTATCAATTCGGGTTCGATCCGGTTACTGTCGTGACCATCGTGAGACCCGCCGGGGTGCTGCCACGACGTCTGTCAGCCCCGAAAGCCTTGTCAGAAGATGACTTTCCCGCAGAACTCGGAGGACGCGACGACATGACGGGTATTTCCCGCCGAACACCTCATCGCCGCGGAACACAGCGCACCTTCTTCACTGTCGCAGCCATGACGGCGGTGCTCGGTCTCGCCGGTTCGCTCGCCGCCGCCCCGGCGACAGCAGCGCCGCAACGCCCCGTGATCGAGCGGTCCGTCCCCGACGGTCCCCACACGCATCTTCTCGACGTGTACTCCGCCGCGATGGACAAGACGATCAAGGTGCAGGTCGTGACACCACGCACCGGAACCGGGCCGCGCCCGTCGCTCTATCTGCTCGGCGGTCTCAACGAAGAGGACCCGAACAACAGCATCTGGACACTCAAGACCGACGTGGCCGGGTTCTACGCCGACAAGAACGTCAACGTCGTCATGCCCATCGCGGGTGACGGCAGCTTCTACACCGACTGGCAACGCGACGACCCGACGCTCGGGCGCTACAAGTGGGAGACATTTCTCACGCGGGAACTGCCGTCCCTGATCGACGAGCGCTTCGACGGCAACGGTGTCCGCGGGATCGCCGGTCTGTCCATGGGTGCCGGTGCCGCGCTTGTACTCGCGGTCCGCAACCCGGGCTTCTACGACGCGGTGGCGGCCTACAGCGGCTGCTTCACCACCACGGGTCCGGCCGGTCAGGCCTACCCCCGGGGGATCGTGGCAGCCTTCGGCGGCAACGCCGACAACATGTGGGGCCCGCCGGGCGATCCGGCCTGGGCCGAGCACGACGTCGTCGCCAAGGCGGCCAACCTGCGCGGGTCGACGGTCTACGTCTCCACCGGAACGGGCCGCGCCGGCCGGTACGACGCGCCGGGTTATCCGGGCAACGAGAATCCGACCGACCGCCAGGTCATCGGCGGCGCCATCGAAGTCGGCTCCCTCTGGTGCACGCAGCAGTTGGACGCCCGACTCGATCAGCTGAACGTTCCGGCGACCATCCGCTACGTCGACCCCGGCACGCATTCGTGGCCCTACTGGGTCGATCAGCAACGCGAGAGCTGGCCGACCCTCCGACGCGGACTGGGTCTGTGAAATCCCCGTACCGCACACACTCCTGAACACATCCGAACACCCGCGCCGATGGCGCACGTAGACGACAGAAGGTAGGTGGACTGCAATGGAATACACCGAGCTGACCGACTATTCGATGCCCGGCGGCACCGTCACCGCCTGGGAGCCGCAGGTCGACGCCGAGGAATGGCAGACAGACTCACGCCAGCTGTCCTACATGCATCTCGAGCACGCCCGGCGGGCCGTCCGCGAGGGTTCGGAATGGTACAGCCAGTGGATCGGCACGGCGTTCCGGATCGAACATCGGTTGGACCGGGAAGCACTGTCCCGCACGATCATCGCCTGGTATCGCCGCCATGAGGCATTCCGGACCTCGGTGCGCGTCCACGAGCCGGATCATCCGCAGGGCGACCTGACCCGCATCACCGTTGCCGCCGACGCGATCACCGTGCGCGAGCGGGATTTCGGGGCCGACCTGCCCGCCGGCGAGGTCTCCGACCTGGTCATCGACTACTTCAACCGCACGGTCACCCCGCTCAGCTGGCCGCACTGCATCGCCGTGACGGTGGAGCCGACCGGCGACGACAGCGGGTTCCTGCTGGTGTTCGCAGCCGACCACACCGTGATGGACGCGTACACGCAGGTGTTCGCCATCCGCGAGCTCACCGCGCTCTACGCCGCCGAGGTGACGGGTGAACCGCACGCGCTCAACGACTTCGGCAGCTACCTCGACTTCAGCGACGCCGAACGGAGGCTCGGCGAGCAGATCGACGCGAACAACGCCGCGGTCAGCCAGTGGCGCGACTTCTTCGACGACACCCCGACCGCGGTGCAACCCGAGCCGATCCCGCGTTTCCCGCGGTTCGAGGTCCCGTCCGACTCGCCGCGCACCATCGTCTCGGAGCGACTGCCGGAGAACGGGTTCCAGGCGACTCTGTCGCACTGGTTGCTCGATGCCGCGGACACCAAGCGATTCGACGCCGTCTGCAAGGGGGCCGGGTCGTCGATGACGGCCGGGATCTACACCGCGCTGTCGATGACCTCCGCCGCCCTGTCGGGTAGCGCCGATCTTCGCTTCATCGGGCCGGTGCACACCCGCAACGCCATCGAGTGGGGCGAAGCCGTCGGCTGGTTCGTCGGCATCATCCCGGTCGCGGTCCGGCCCGGCCGCCCGGCGAGGTTCACCGACGCCCTGACGACGGTGGCGGCCACCTCCGCGCAGTACAAGGCCGTGGGGGCCGCCCCGTTCGCGCCGGTGGCCGAACTGATCGGCGGCGACGTGACGCCGCCCGGTTTCGTCGTGTCGTACATCGATCTCCGGCACGCCGAGGGTGCGGCGGAGTGGACCCCGCGCCAGGCGCGGGTGCTGCGCAGCGCGACGCGCGACGCCGACGAGGTCTACTTCTGGATCAACCGGATCCCGACCGGCGTGAACGTGTCCGCACGATTCCCGGCCGACGAGAACGCCGGGGCCGTCGAGGTGTTCCTCTCCACGTTCCAGGCCATCCTCAGGACGATCGTCGCCGACGGTGACTGCGAGTACACCTATCGAGCGGTCGAGTCCGTGCCCGCCGGCGTGCACACCGGAGGGTCGACGGCCGCTCTCGGCAGCTGATGACCGGCGCGCTGCGGTCCGGGTTCGCCACCCCCCGATTCGCCACGCCCCGGTTCGGTACCCCGGGCTCGGTGGTCGTGCCACTTCGCGGGCATCTGACCGGCGGTCGGACCGTCGAATGGGCACTGCGCGATGCCGCGCGCGTGGGCCGGGCCGCGCAGCGGTGGGGTACCGGGGTGTCGTTCCTGCAGTCCGATCACCTGGCGACGATGGGCGACAAGCGGCGACGCGGTGAGATGCACACCGGATTCCTGCTCGCCGCACTGCGATTCGACACCCCGCTCGACGAGGGTGCGATGGCCGCGGCGCTCACCGAGTTCGTCCGTCGGCACGAGGAGCTCCGCGCCCACTACCGGCCGGGACCCGATGGCCCCGAGCGCTGGGTGAGCCCACCGCGGGAGTTCGTGATCGAGGTCGCCGGCACCGAGCCCCTCCTGGTCGACGACGCCGACGTCGGGTCGTGGGTGGGCCGTCGAGCATCGGAATGCGCTCGCGCGGAACTCGTTCCGGGTTCATGGTGGGCGGCGACGGTCGACGACGCCGGGTTCACCTTCTTCGCCGCCACGGATCACGCGCACGGCGACGGATACTCGTCGGTGCTGGCGCTCACCGAGATCACCGCCCTGTACCGGGCGCACCGGGACGGCGCGGGGGCCGATCTGCCTGCACCGGGCGCATTCGGACCTGCGATCCTCGCCGAACGGTCGGCTGCGGCCGCCCTCGCCGCCGACGACGACCGAGTGGCCGTGTGGCGGGAGGCCCTGGCGGACAACGACGGTCGCGCACCGCTGTGCCCTCTCGACCTCGGTCTCGCCGATGACGCCGCCCCGGTTCCCGCGGTCGCGGTGGAACAGTGGCTGCTCGACCCCGATGCGCTGGCGCGCTGCGACGCCCGGCTGGCGGCCACCGGTGGCGGGTTCGCCGGCCTTCTCTACGCCGCGCTGGCCGTGCGGCATCGCGAGATCACCGGGGAGTCGCGCTTCTTCGTCTCCACGGTGCTGGCCACCCGCGACGCCGGGACCGCATGGACCCAGGGCTGGTTGTGCAATTTCGCGCCGATCGTGGTCGACCTCCCCACCGGCGCGCGAGCGACGTTCGACGATGTCGTGCGCACGGCCGGGAACAGCGTTCGCGCCGCTCGGAACGCGAGTTCGGCACCCGCGCACGGGGTCCTGGCGATCCTCGCCGCCGAAGGCGTCTTCCGGGGCCTCGACGGCAGCCCGTACATGGTGTCCTACACCGATCTGGCCCGGCTGCCGATCGGCGACGACCCGGCACTGGCGACGATGCAGACCTCGAGCGGCGTCGGCCCCACCCGAAATGCCAACCTCTGGTTCACACGGACTCCGGCGGGTCTCGTCGTCCGGTGCCATCTCCCCGACAACGACGTCGCGCGCGCATCGGTCGTCGAACACCTCGCGCGTGTCGGCGCCATCTTGAACGACTACGCGAGCGAGGAGACCGTGCGGTGAAGCTCTCGAGTTCGGAGACATGGGAGGTCGAACCGGGGGAACTGGTTCGCTGGCTTCCGGTACCGGCGGGATCCGCGGCGCCGGCGAATGTGCCCGTGTCGGAGAACGAACGGTTCCATCTGGACTCGATCGCGCAGGGGCAGCCCGGCTGGATCGCGCTCACGCTCGACTTCGCCGAGCGGATCGACCTGGGCCGTCTGGGCGCGGTCGTGTCGACGGTCATCGCCCGCCATGACGTCCTGCGCTGCCACTACACCGCGACCGACGCCGGTTATCAGCGACTGAGCCATGGCGGCGTCGACATGACGGAGGGCTCGCACGAGGCGGATGCCGGACTCGGACCCGCGACGTTCGCGGCCGCGCTGGCCGAGCGGATCACGGCGACCTGCAACCCGTTCGAGCCGATGCCGCACTTTCTGGCCGCCGTCCGGAGGTCGTCGAGCACGACACTCGTGTGCGGCTTCGACCATTGCTATGTCGACGCGCGGTCGATGGCGCTGCTGTCCTCGGAGATCTGCGAACTGCTCGCCGGAGCGGCGCCGGCGCCCGCGGAGTCCGGCCTGGACGCGCTGCGTCGGGTGGCCGGGCACGAGGCGGCGGTGACCCCCGACGACGCCCGACTGGGGGAGTGGGAACAGTTCCTCGCCGCGACCGACTGGCAGGTCCCGGAGTTCCCCGTCGACCTCGGTGTACCGGCGGGTGCCGCCGCCGAGATGCGCACGATGGTGACGACCCTGCTGCCCGGTGACTCGGCCCGGGCGTTCAGTTCCGAGGTCCATCGGCACGGCGGGCGGACGTACCCCGCGATCCTCACGTGCGCGGCCAAGGCGGTGAAGTCGATCGGCGGACCCGCCGAGGTGGCAACCGTGGTGCCCACCGGCACCGGCGCCGGGCCCGGGTGTGTCGGTTGGTCGGTCGGCAACGCCCCGCTGCTGATCACCGCCGGCGACGATCTGCTCGAGGCCCTGCCCGTCAACACCGCACGGCTTGCCGCGGCCCTGCCGCTGGCCGAGATCGGCCTGACGCCGGTCTACGCCGCCTTCGGGCATCGGCTTCGCCAGCGTCGCAGCGACGTGTTCATGATGTCCTACGTCGACTACACGCGGCTTCCCGGTCCGCATCCCGGGGTCCGGGCCGAGCAGGTCTCCAGTTCCAAGCCGACCGACACCGCGCAGTGGTGGTTCTGGCGGGATTCCGACGGTATCCACGTCCGGGTGCGGTATCCGCACACCGAGCGTGCGGTGGCCGTTCTGGGCACGATCCTCGACGAGATGCGCTCGCTGGTCGCCGCGGTCGTCGCGCGGACGGCCGAGCCGGTCGCCGCCTCCGGCGAACGTGCGTGAGGTGTACGCACCTGCGGCTCGGGCCGTCGGTGGCCAGGTCAGGGTCCGGTAGGATTGCCGGTCGTGACCCTGCGCCTGTATGACACCGATTCCCGAGAGGTGCGCGACTTCGTGCCGCTGCACCCAGGCCAGGCGTCGGTGTACCTGTGCGGGGCGACGGTGCAGGGTGTGCCGCACATCGGTCACGTGCGCAGCGGCATCGCCTTCGACATCCTCCGACGCTGGCTGACCCACAAGGGGCTCGACGTCCTGTTCGTCCGCAACGTCACCGACATCGACGACAAGATCCTCCGCAAGGCCGCGGACGCCGGCCGGCCCTGGTGGGAGTGGGCCGCGACGCACGAGCGCGCCTTCGACGACGCCTACCGTGCGCTGGGTGTGCTGGCCCCGTCGGCGGAACCCCGCGCGACCGGCTTCGTCACCCAGATGGTCGAGTACATGGAACGGCTCATCGAGCGTGGGCACGCCTACGTCGCCGACGGCAACGTGTATTTCGACGTCCAGAGCCTGCCGGACTACGGCTCGCTGTCCGGGCACCGGCTCGACGACGTGCACCAGGGCGAGAGCGCGGGAACCGGCAAGCGTGACCCTCGCGACTTCACCCTGTGGAAGGCGGCCAAGCCCGACGAGCCGTCCTGGCCGACACCGTGGGGGCCCGGCCGGCCCGGCTGGCACCTCGAGTGTTCGGCGATGGCCACCTCGCTTCTCGGTGCGGAGTTCGACATCCACTGCGGGGGTATGGATCTCATCTTCCCGCATCACGAGAACGAGATCGCGCAGGCGCATGGTGCGGGAGATCCGTTCGCGCGCTACTGGTTACACAACGGCTGGGTGACCATGGGCGGCGAGAAGATGAGCAAGTCGCTGGGCAACGTGGTGTCGATCCCCGCGATGCTGCAGCGTGTCCGGGCCGTCGAACTGCGGTACTACCTCGGCAGCGCGCACTACCGCTCCATGCTGGAGTACTCGCCGGGTGCGCTCACCGAGGCGGCCGCCGGTTACCGACGCGTCGAGTCGTTCGTGGAACGGGTGGGCGCGCGTGCGGGCGAGGTGGTCGTCGGGGACGTCGATCCCGAGTTCGCCGCCGCACTCGACGACGATCTGGGCGTCCCGGCAGCACTCGCGGTCGTGCACAACGTGGTTCGGCAGGGCAACACCGCGCTCGAGTCCGGCGACGGCGCCGGCGCGCTCGCGGCGGCCTCCGCGGTGCGCGCGATGATGGGCATCCTGGGCGTCGACCCCCTCGACGATCGGTGGGCGGGGGCGGCCGACGAGTCGGCGGCCACCTCGGCGCTCGACGTCCTGGTGCGTGCGGAATTACAGCGGCGGGCAGACGCGCGCGCCGCCAAGGACTGGGCGACCGCGGATGCGGTGCGGGATCGACTGGCCGAGGCCGGCATCGAGGTCACCGACACCCCCGACGGTGCGCAATGGGCTCTGAAGGGTGAGGCGTGATGGCAGGCAATTCCAAGCGTAAGGGCGCGATCCGCAAGGACGGCACCAAGAAGGGGCAGACCGTCGGTTCGGGCGGCCAGCGCCGCCGCGGACTCGAGGCTCGCGGTGCGACGCCGAAAGCCGTTGACCGGCCGTATCATCCGGCCCACAAGCGGGCGAAGGCGGCGTCGAAGTCGGCGGCCGGCCGCAGTGGGGCACGGGCGCGGGACGAGGGCCCGGAGTACGTCCTGGGTCGCAATCCGGTCGTGGAGTGCCTCCGGGCGGGTGTGCCGGCCACCGCGCTGTACATCGCCACCAACGCCGAACCCGACGAGCGGGTCGCCGAGGCGGTCAAGATCGCCGGCGACTCGGCGATCTCCATCCTCGAGGTCGGCAAGCCCGAACTGGACCGCCTGTCCATCAACGGGATGCACCAGGGGATCGCCCTGCAGGTGCCGGAGTACCAGTACACCCATCCCGACGACCTGATGGCCGAGGCCAAGGCGAGCGGCACGCCGCCGCTGCTGGTCGCCCTCGACAACATCACCGACCCGCGCAACCTGGGCGCGGTCATCCGGTCGGTCGCGGCCTTCGGCGGACACGGCGTGGTGATCCCGGCGCGTCGCAGCGCGAGCGTGACGGCGGTCGCGTGGCGGACCAGCGCCGGTGCCGCGGCACGTCTACCCGTCGCCCGCGCCACCAACCTGACACGGACGCTGAAGGACTGGGCCGACGCCGGTGCGCAGCTCGTCGGCCTCGACGCGGACGGCGACGTCACGCTCGACGACTACGACGGCAGTGGCCCCACCGTGATCGTGGTGGGGTCGGAGGGCAAGGGGTTGTCCCGCCTCGTCCGCGAGAGCTGCGACTCGATCCTGTCCATCCCGATGGCCGGTGACGTCGAGAGTCTGAACGCCTCGGTCGCCGCGGGTGTGGTTCTCGCCGAGTTCGCGCGCCAGCGACGCCGGTAGCAGCGCCCCCGGCCGGTCAGGCCGGCGTGGTGCCGATCTCGATCCCGGCCGCAGTGAGGGCGGCGCGCACCGCCTGTGCGTGTTCGACAGCGCCCGGGGTGTCGCCGTGCAGACAGACCGACGCGGCGTCCACGTCGATCAGCGTGCCGTCGATCGCGCCGATCCGGCCGGTCGTGACGAGTTCGACCACCCGGCGGGCGATCTCGTCGCTGTCGGAGAGCACGGCACCCCGGGTTCCGCGTGGTACGAGAGTGCCCTCCGGGGTGTAGGCGCGGTCGGCGAACGCCTCGGTGATCGTGTCGAGGCCGGCACGTCGGGCCCGTGCGAGCACCTCCGATCCGGGTAGTCCCATGACGGCCAGCCGGGCGTCGACGCCGGCGACCGCCGTGACCACGGCGTCGGCCTGCTGCGCGTGGTGGACGACCGTGTTGTACAGCGCGCCGTGCGGTTTCACGTAGGTCACGGCGCCTCCCACCGAGCGGGCGAGCGCGTCGAGCGCACCGATCTGGTAGACGAGATCGGCGATGAGATCGGAGGTCGTCATCTCCATGAACCGCCGCCCGAAGCCGCTGCGGTCGGGGTAGGACACCTGGGCGCCGATCCGGACCCCCGCGGCGACCGCGGCCCGGCAGGTGGCGAGCAGGTCGGCCGGGGTGCCGGCGTGGAAGCCGCACGCCACGTTGGCGCTGGTGACGATGCCGAGCATCGCCGCGTCGTCGCCGACGCCCTCGCCGAGGTCGGCATTCAGGTCGATGCGCGCCGCGGCGGAACCCATGAGGGCATTTTAGGGGGTGCGTCGGCGGCCCGGGCCGGCCCGCCGACGGTTGTCCACGCGACCCGGTGGACGGAGTCCCCGTTTCGTCTACGGTGGGGGGTATGGCATTACTCGACAGTAAGGTGACCACCCGCAACGGCGTGGTCGAGGGCGCCCGGGGGAAACGGCTGCGCAAGGGGACCATCAGCTGGCGAGGCATCCCGTTCGCAGCACCGCCGGTGGCTCACCGCCGGTTCCGTGCACCGGAGCCCGCACACGACTGGCCCGGTGTCCGCGACTGCACCAAGGTGGCCAAGGCGGCCATCCAGGAGAAGCGGTTCACCGCCATCGCGCCGGGCAGGTTCGCGCCGATGGCCGAGGACTGCCTGACGCTGAACATCTACTCGCCCGAGACCGCGTCGTCGACGCCGCGGCCCGTGATGGTGTTCATCCACGGCGGCGCATTCATCCTCGGCACGGCGGCCACCCCGCTCTACGACGGCGCCTTCCTCGCCCGTTCCCAGGACGTCGTCGTGGTGACGATCCAGTACCGATTCGGTCCGTTCGGCTTCCTCGATCTCGCCCAGTTCGCCACCGACGACCGACCGTTCGACTCCAACGTCGGCCTCCGCGACCAGATCGCGGCACTGCAGTGGGTCCAGGACAACATCGAGGCCTTCGGCGGCGACGCCGGAAACGTCACCATCTTCGGCGAGAGCGCCGGGGGAACGTCGGTGCTGTCCCTGCTGTCGGCACCGTCGACGACCGGGCTGTACCACCACGCGATCGCGCAGAGCCCCGCTCCGGAGCTGATCGTCGAACAGGACGCCGCGACGATCTACGCGGACGAATTCGTCCGCCTGTTGCGGGACCCGGAACGACGTGCGACCTCGCTCGAGCGCGATGAACCGCCGGTCGACACCGTCCACGCGCAACGCCTGCTCACCTCGCCCAATCCGGCCCTGCTGCTGGCGGCGGGAAACCGGCTGATGCGATTCGCCGCCAAGACCGCCGGCGGTGCGATCCCGTTCGCGCCCGTGGTCGACGGTGATCTGCTGCCACGGTCGCCGCTGGCCGCCGCCGCGTCCGGGCTGACCCAGCCGGTACCGCTCGTGATCGGCAGCAACCGCGACGAGGGCAAGCTGTTCGCCAAACTGTGGAACGTCCTGCCCGACGCCGAACGCACGCTGATGCGGGTCGAAGACGACGAGGTTCGGCGCGAGATCGCCTCGCACTACGAGGACGGCGACCGCGACCGCATCCGGCTGGCCGGCGACTCGATCTTCTGGGCGCCGATGAGCGCCTTCGCCGACGGACACAGCACGGTGGCCCCGACCTACGTGTACCGCTACGACTATCAGACGAAGGTGCTGGAGGCCACGGGCTTCGGCGCCACGCACGCCACCGAGCTGTTCAGCGTCTTCGGCGCATACCGGGCGCCGATGGGGGCGGGTCTGGCCCTCGCGGACTGGCCCGCCACCGGGCGGGTCACGAAGAACGTCCAGACGCGGTGGGGCGGATTCGCCCGCACCGGCGATCCGGGGTTCGGCTGGCCCGCCTACACCACGACCGACCGCAAGGTCCTCGTCCTCGACGACCCCGACCACGTCGAGGCCGACCCGGACACCCTGCGCCGCCAGGCGTGGTACCGCGTGCACTCGCCGGCCTGAGGGTCACCCGAACTCCCACACCGACGGCGGGTCGGCGGCGAGGAACGACAGGACGAGCGGGTTGAACAGCTCCGGTGACTCCACCGGCAGGATGTGGGTGCCCGGGATGACCGCCAGCCGTCCGCGCGGCAACGTCCGGGCGAGTTCCAGCGCGTGTTCGAGGCGGACGAGACCGCGGTCGGCGACCACCACGAGCGTGGGCACCTCGACCCCCGCAAACCCGGCGACGTCACATTCCGGTTCTGTCGTCAGCATCCGGGCCGCCTTGTCGAAGACCGTGTCGAAGTGCTCGGGACCGTCGGGTGAGGTGGTGTCGTAGTAGATCCGCAGGTAGTCCATCGTGACCGGATCTCGCCGCGTGACCTGGTCGATGAAGGCGTCGGCGGTCCGGCCTGCGGCGTTGAGGTAGCCACCGACGACGACCAGCCGCGCGACCAGGTCCGGCCGCTCGCGGGCGACGAGCAACGCGACCGCGGCGCCGTCGGCCCATCCCACCAGATGAGCCGGTCGGCCCACGACACTCTCGAGATAGACGATCGTGCGTTCGACGATCCGCTCGATGCTGAAGTCGCCCGGGAGGTCGGGGCTGTGACCGTGACCGGGCCGTTCGGGCACGAACAACTGCCGGCCGGCGTCGAGGAACGCGGGGATCTGGGTTCCCCACGAGGACGCCGAGGCGAACAGGCCGTGGAGCAGCACCGTCGGCGGGCCATACGCCTCGCCCGCCGTGAAGTGCCAGATGGTCGCGTCGGCGATGTCGACGTAGACGCCGCCGTCGACGTGTTCGCCGGCGTGAACCTGTCGCATCGCGCTCCCTCGAGTTCGCCGGACACCTCGACCTGCAGGACATGGTCCCAGAGTCGGGTGGCGGTTCGTGGCGTCGTTCCCGAATCGACATGGCATCGATCCACCGGATGCACCCACCGGTCCGAGCGCGCGACGTGGGGATCGGGAGCGCGGTCGCGCGAAAATATGTGCCACCACGTTCGGTGCGATAGGTTCTTACGGGGTGGAACTGGGTCGGGCAACGGGGGTCACTCGGAGGGTGACATATGCACGTGTCCTGGAGATTCCGCGCGCGCGGGCACTCGGCGCGACGTCGCGGGCCGGCGGTACTGCTGGCCGGCCTGTTGCTGGCCGGTGTCGCATCGGTGGGGGCGTGGACGGCGCCGCAGGCCGATGCGGCGCCCGGTGATCCGCCTGCGCCGCTGAGCCTTCGGGATCTCGGCTCGTCGTCGACCATCGCGTTCCCCGGTCAGCAGGGCGAGGTGAGCCTGTCGCTGGCCGTCCCGCCGAATCTGACGCCGACCGAGTTGCGTGGTGTCACGCAGTATCCCGCGTTCGTCACCGGTGGGAACATCGACGTGCTGCAGGACGACCGGTTGATCTCCCGAACACCGATCAATCCGACTGTGAACTCGCCGATCTCGCTGTCGTTGCGCGGAGTGCGCGTGGAGCGCAACGCCGCTGACATCGTGCTACGGACCTATCTGCGCACCGCGGGCTCATGCCTGTTCGATCCCGACTCGGGCCTGCGCATCCAGAACGCCACGGTCACCTACGGCGGCCGGGAGGCCGAGCCGAACAGCGTCGCCGAGTTCCTGCCGCCGGTCCTGCGCAAGCTGACCATCTTCGTGCCCGCCGACGTCCGGCCCGCCGAGGGCGCGGCCGCGGTCTCGCTCGCCACCGCGGTGGTCGCGAATTACGGTGCGGCGACGGTGGAGATCGAGACCGGCTCGCTGCCCCGCGGTGTCGCCGCACCCACCGAGGAGATCGAGCCGCTCGAACGACAGGTGGTCATCAACTCGGATCTCCCCGACGGCCTGAGCCTGGGCCCGGGTGCCGGCTGGCCGGTGTTGCGTATCGGCGGCAACGAGGACGAACTCGCCACCCAGGTCGACTTCCTCACCTCCGATCTGTCGTCGATCGCCGTCAGCTCCGCGGCGGTCGCCGGACCGCCCTTTGCCGCACCGCAACTCGCGCCCGAGGTGACCACACTGGCCGAACTGGGCGTCGGAGACCAGCGCGTCTCCGCGACGGGCTGGCCGACCATCTCGTTCGGGATCGACCAGACCCGCCTGGGACGGCCGTCCAAGAACATCCGGATGCAGTTGAAGGGCACCTACACACCGATGGGTGGTCAGATCGCGGTGTCGATCGGTGACCGGGTGATCGCGTCCTGGCCCGCGGATGCCTCCGGCAGCTATGACGCATGGGTCGACGTACCCGCCGACCTGCTGACGCGGTACACCGAGGTCACCGTCACCTACAACCACGGCGACGTCGGCGAACAATGCGGAACGGGAGTGCGTAGCTCGCTGAGCCTGGATTCCTCCGGCGAGGTGCGATCCGAGGTCGCCGACCCGCCGACGCCGTCCGGTTTCGCGTCGCTGCCGCAGGCCCTGATGCCGCGCAACTCGCTGGCCTGGACGACCGGTGACGTCGATGACGTGGCCCGCGCCGTGGCGCTCATGTCCGGCCTGCAGCGACTGTCGGCGGTGCGCCTCGGCGTCGACGTGGTGCCGCTCGACGACGCGATGTCCTCGTCCGCGCCGGCCGTCGTCATCGCGGCCGACGGCGAGGGACTGCCCGACCTCTCGCTCCCGGTGACCGCCGACGGCGGCACGGTCTCGGTGCTCAATCCCGACGGTCAGCGCGCCGAGGTCCTGCTCTCGCCGACCGTGCGTTTCGGCTCACTACAGGTGGCGCGCGACGCCGGACGTACCGTCCTCGTCGCGACCTCGACCCGGGACGCCGCCGACCTCGATGCCCTGCTCGACTGGCTGGCCGCCGACCCCGATCGCTGGCCGTCACTGAACGGGGACGCCCTCCTGCAGGTGTCCGGTCAGGAACCGGTCCTGGTGGTCGACGACAACGCGCAGGACTCGGAATCATCGGCAGGCGGCACGTCGTGGGTGGCGTTCGCCGTGGTCGGGGTGGGCATCGTGGTGGTGGCCGCCGTCGCCGCGACGTTGGTCCTGCGCCGCCGCCGGCACCGGACCGCCGAGGGCTGATCGGCGTGCCCGAGGCGTCTGCGACGACCACGGCCCAGCCCCCGGACGCGGTCCCGGCCGCGGGACCGGGTGCGTCGGCGAGGGCGGTCGACGCGATCGTCGGAGTCCTCACCCGACGCAAACCGGAGACGCCGAATCAGGTGTTCGTCGACCACCCGGAGTATCTGGTCGCTGCCAGATGGCTGTTCCTGATCGGGTGCACGGTACTCGGATTCTGGAACACCATCATCGCGGTCGTCGACGAACTGATGGCGCAGACGCTGATCCTCTACGTCCCGGTGCTGATCGTCCTGTCCCTCGTGGCCGTCATCGGCGTGTCGTGGCGCGACGTCGACGAACTGCCGATCTACGACCGGCAGACCGACGTCATCGTGGGCATCGTGGTGCTGATCCTGGCGCTGGCGATGAAGTACCTGGTCAATCCACGCTATGCGCGCGCGTACCTCACGACCCACATGGACCTGCTGGCCCTGTGGCTGTTCGTCCTCGGCGCCGCGATCTTGCTGTTCGGACTGCGGCCGGTGGGACGCTACCGGTGGGCGTGGCTGCTGCTCCTGCTCATCTTTCCGCCCCCGGTCCGCGCGGTGGTGCTGCTGCTGGGCGGCACGTCGCTCGCCGCCGGTTTCGTCGTGGTCCTGATGGCGGTTGCCGCCACCGCCATCGCCGTGGGCCGGACATGGCAGCGCAAAGTACTGGCTGCGCTGCTGGCCGGCGCCGTCGGCCTGGTCGCGCTGTTCCTGTTCGACGCGCTCGGCGCACCCCGCAGCGTCGTGGTGCCGTTGCCCGCGCTGATCGCGGCGTTCGCGACGTCGGTGTTCATGCTCGTCGACTATCGGCGCCGCGGCGGGCAGAAGTGGTCTCCACCGGTGGCCGGGCAGATCACCCCACCCAAGGTCGCGTTCGTGGGTCGTCCCGGCCTGGTGGTGCTGCTCGCGGCGATCCTGTTGGCCCTCAACCCGGTTCCGCCGGTCGGGAGCAACTACCAGAGCAACCGGTATGCGCAGCTGGGCATCGGATCTCCGCTCGTGGTCCCGGCGGGGTGGCGCCAGGAGTCCTTCGGCGTCTACGGCTGGGTGTCGCGACTGTACGGCCCGGGCTCCGTGCTGATCCGGCAGGTCCTGGTGCAGACCCGTGGCGACCGGGCGTACGACAAGTTCGCCCGCCCCCGACGTGTCGTGGTCGACAGCGTCGACAGTCGTCGACCACTGGTTCTCGACGTCTACCAGGACATCTTCCGATACGACCTCTCCGAGGATCGGACCAGCATCCCGATCGAGGTGGAGCTGTCCAACGGGGTGCGCGGAAGGCTGTGGAGCATCGTCGACGACAAGCGCTATCTCACGTACACGGTGGTGTCGTGGCGGTGGAACAACGGCAACCGAACGCAGCAGATCATGTTGTGGGCGGTCGACAACCACGAACCGGAAGCCTATTTCCCGGAGCCGCGCATCACGATCCTGGCAAACATGAACTCGCTGATGACCATCTTGCTGCGCGGCGACTCGGTGCTGCTGGACACCGACCCTCAGCTGAAGGACCGGGCGCTGCTCGTCGGACTCGGCGGCGCGCTCATCCGGGCCCAACTCGGCGCCGGCCAGGGGGGCGCCTCGTGACCATCGAGGAGGCGGGTTCACGCGATGCCGACGCCGACGCACCGGGAGTCGCACGCAGTACGCGACCGACGCGGCCGGTGCCCGAGTTGCTCGCCGACCCGGTCTATCGCGCTCAGGCCCTCGAAGACGCCGTCAACCGGTTGCGCAACGCCGACGAGGACATGTCGGCGTCGGTGGCCTTCAGCCGGATTCAGAAGATCATCGGATTCACACTGCTCGGCATCATCGCGGTTGCGATGGTGCTCGAGCCGGTCGGGACGTGCGCGACCCTCGTGTCGATCGCGACCGTCGGATACGTGGTCACCCTCGCCGACCGCCTGGTGATCTTCCGGCGCGGACTGGTCAACGGCGCCATCCGGGTCTCCGACGACGAAGCCCGTTCCATCCCCGACGACGAGCTGCCCGCCTACACCGTCTTCGTCCCGGCCTACGGCGAACCCGAGGTGGTCGGCCAGCTGGTGGCCGCGATGGAGACGATCGAGTATCCGCGGGACAAGTTGCAGGTCCTGTTGCTCCTCGAGGAGGACGACGAGCCGACGATCGAAGCGGCACGCGGGGTGGAGGACAACGGGATAGTCACCGTCGTCCTGACACCACCGGCCCAACCCCGGACGAAGCCGAAGGCCTGCAACTACGGCATGCACTTCGCAACCGGCGACATCGTCACCATCTTCGACGCCGAGGACAAACCGGACCCACTGCAGTTGCGTCGGGCGGTCTACGTACTCAACAACTCCGGTGACGACTCGGTGGTCTGCGTCCAGGGAAAGCTGAGCTTCCACAACGTTCGCGACAACATGCTGACCGAGTGGTTCACCGCCGACTACGGGATCTGGTTCGGCTTCCTGTTGCCGGGCATGATGGTCAGCCGGGCGCCGATCCCCCTGGGCGGCACGTCCAATCACTTCCGGCGGGATGTCCTCGACACGATCGGCGCCTGGGATCCGTACAACGTGACCGAGGACGCCGATCTCGGTGTCCGCATCGCCGACCACGGCTACCGCACCCTCGTGCTCGACTCGGTCACGATGGAGGAGGCGAATGTCGACGCCATCAACTGGATTCGTCAGCGCTCCCGTTGGTACAAGGGCTACATGCAGACGTGGCTCGTCCACATGCGTCATCCGGTCAAGCTGTGGCACATCCTCGGACCCGTCGCCTTCGTGCGGTTCACCCTGCTGATCGCCGGCACACCCGTCATCGCCTGTCTCAACATGGTGTTCTGGCTCATCCTGGCGCTGTGGATCGGCGGCCAACCGCCGGTCGTCGCCGAGCTGTTCCCCGGGCCGATCTACTATCTGGCGCTCATCTCGATGCTCCTGGGCAACGGGGCGGCGATCTACATGAACCTCATCGCGATCCGGGAGGACGACCGGAGCGAACTCCTGCTCTCGGCGCTGCTCATCCCGGCGTACTGGGTGATGATGAGCGTCGCCGCCATCAAGGGTATGTGGCAGATCCTGGTGAATCCGTCTTACTGGGAGAAGACCTTTCACGGTCTGTCGACCAGCAGCGCGGCGGAGCCGGCGGACGATGACCCCCAGAAGACCGGAGAGGCCACGTGACCCGCCGCGTCCCGCCCGGGGTGCTCATCTTCCTCGCGACGTGGATTCCGTACCTCGTGATCGGGGTCTACCTCGCCAGCGAGGTGCAGCTGTTCTTCGGCGACGCGCTGTCGCGCGTCCAGTCGGCACAGAGCGTGTTGTTCAGCCGGACACCGCATCTCGCCGCGATCGGTTTCATCTTCACCCCGCTCACCGCGATCGTCCAGCTGCCGCTGACCGCGCTGACTCCGTGGATCCCCGAGATGACGACGCAGGCGCTCTCGGCGGTGATCATGTCCTCGGCCTTCATGGCGGGTTCGGTGGTCCAGGTGTCGGGGATCGCGCGTGATGCTGGCCTGAGACCCCTTGTCGCAGGCACGTTCACGGTGTTCTACGCCATCAACCCGATGATCGTCCTCTACGCCGCCAACGGGATGAGCGAGGCGCCCTACCTGTTCTTCCTGGCCTGGGCGTCGCGTCGCCTGATCCGCTGGGTGTCCTCCGACGACGTCCACGAACTCGTGGTCGCCGGTATCGCACTCGGGCTGTCCTACCTCACCCGCTACGACGGCGGTGCCGCCGCACTGGCCGCGGCCTTCGTCGTCGGCTGGGTGACCTATCGGCGGCACGACCACCGAAAACGGGTGCCGCGCACGCTGCTCGACATCACGTTGGTCGTGGCGCCGAGCGCGCTCGCCTTCCTGGCATGGGCTGCGGCGGGATGGCTCATCACCGGAGACGCCTTCGCCCAGTTCACCTCCGAGTACGGCAACGCCGCGATCATCGCGCAATCCGGCGGCAGCGGGTCGTCGACGACCGGCGATGCGGTCAGGTTCTCGCTGATGGAGATGTTCCTCCTCGCGCCCCTGCTGCCCGTCCTGATCCTCGGGCTGATCGGGGTGCGCGCGCGACGCCACCGCCTCGCCCCGTTGTTGCCGACCCTGCTGATCCTGGCGGTTCTCGCGTTCCAGGTCTTCGGTTACTCGCGTGGCTCGACCTTCGGCTTCCTGCGCTTCTACATGACGGTCATCCTGCTCGCGGCGGTGGTCGCGCTCTTGTCCGTGCCACTACGGCGTCAGGTCCCGATGCGTCGCGAAGGGGCGCACGCCGAACTCCTGCCGGCGCGACCGTACGCCTCGCGGTGGGGATACAAGATCGCCGCCACGGTGGTGATCGTGGTGGTGGCCACCGCGATCCCGGTCACCGCCATCGGGATGACCTCGCCGAAGTACGCGCCGCAGGAGTTCGCTCTCGGCTCGGTGGTCGACCCGCAGCCGGAGTCGGTGGACCAGAAGTACCTCGACGAACAGCGGATCGTGCGGTCCTTCTCCACCGAGCGTGCGCTGGCGCAGTATCTCGACGATCTGGATCTGCCGGACGGCGCCGTCCTGTGCGACACCGTGTACGGCTTCGCGGTGGTGGTCCAGTCCACCCGGCCGCGCCAGTTCGTCATCCCGTCGGACAGTGACTTCACCCAGTTGCTCAACGACCCGGTCGGCGGCGGAGTGCGCTACCTCCTGACCGTTCCCCGGGAGGGGCGAGGTCTCGCCGACGCCATCAACGAGCGCTATCCGACCGTCTACGAGAACGGTGCCCAGATCGCCGTGCTCGAACTCGAGGCCCGCAATCAGGGTGCGGACCTGCCGGACTGGCGCCTGTACCGGCTCGTGTGACGCCAGTCCCGGTCAGGAGGCGTTCTCGCGCACCACGTTCCATGCCGGGTCGTTCGGTCCGATGTCGTAGGTGCATTCCGTCCCGCGCGGATCCGGCACGAAGGACCACAGCAGTGCGCCGGCGACCCCGGCGGCGCGGTGTCGCGCGATGATGGTCTCGAACTGCTGGGCCCGGCTCGCGACGGAGCCACATGAGCCGGCGTGGATCCCGATCTCGTTGACCACGAGTGGTTTACCGAGTTCGCGAGCCTGTTCCAGTCGTGCGCGCAGATTGCTGCCCGCGGGCCCCGATTCGGGATCGACGTCGGAACGGTAGTCGTGGAAGTCGAGCACGTCCAGACCGGCCGAGCGCCCGACCGCGGTGAACCCGGGGCCCGCGAGACCGCACTGGTCGCCGCCCACCAGACCCGAGAAGATCGGGCGGTCCGCGTCGAAGTCGCGGAGGTGGGCACCGGCCTGGTCGAAGAACGATCTCAGCACGGCCGTGGCGTCGGCAGGGCAGGTGCGGTAGCGCCAGTCGCAGGAGGTGGCGCCGCATTCGCTGGCCTCGGGTTCCCCGACCAGTTCCCAGCCGGCGATCGACGGCTCGTCGTGCCACCGCGTCACCGCGATCTCGATCCACTCCGCGTAGGACAATCCGCCGACCCGCTCGTCGGTGCGCCAGCCGTCGACGTAGAAGTCGCGCTCCTTGAACCGCTCGTCCTCACAGTCGCCCGACCCGCCGGTGAGCACCGGCAGCACCATCTGCCGGTGCCGGGCCGCGGCCGCGAAGACGCGGTCGATCGGACCGAAGTCGAGCAGTCCGCTGCGCTTGTCGACGGCGAACACCGAGTACAGGTTGAAGCGGGTGAGTGCTCGGGGCGGGAGTTTGGCGAAGTATCCGTCCGCGTCGACCTGGGCGCCGCAACCGCGGTTGACCGACCAGTCGGTGCTGAGCTGGTAGGCGTTGAAACCGGCGGGCCACCACGGCTTCCCGTCGAGCATCAGACCGTCCGGGGTGGCCGAGGCCCGGTGCGACTGGGTCGACCGGGGAGGTCCCGGATCGGGTGTGCGCGCACACCCGGCAAGGCACAGCAGGGCGACGACGATCGCGGTCAGCAGCACCGCGAGCGCCCGCTTCGTCGTGCGTCGGTGGACCACAAGGAGCAGGCTACCCGTCACCTAAGGTGTCGGTATGTCGACCGGGTTTCACAGGGCGGGTACGGGAGTGGCGGGCGCAGCGCCCAGGTCGTGGCGGGCCGCCGCCGGCGCGCTGGCCGTCGTCGCGGTCCTGTCGGCCTGCGGCACCGACGCCGCCGAGTCCGGACCGCAGGGGACGAGCACGGCCGGCGCGAGCACGACGAGTCCGTCGCCCACCCCGTATTCCTCGGGCCCGTACTCGCCCACCGAGAGCGCGCCGGCGATCGTCTACCGCCCGCCTTACATCGAGCGAACCGAATGGACCGACACCGCAGTCGGCCCGAGCCTCTCGGTGTTCCCCACGAACTCGGGGCGTTACACCACCGAGCCCGGCGCGATGACCGCGGCGTGGGCGGAGGTCGTCGCGCTCGATCCCACCGCCGACACCCCCGGCATGCAGGCCCAATTCGACTGCCACTGGCGGTTCGCGCGCCTCGTCGAACCGGAAAAGCCCAGCTGGAACCTGGAACCCGGCCGCCCCGTCGTCGCCGAGGAGGACATGGTCGGCGCCGGTTGCAATCCCGGCTTCGCCGAGGAGTGACTCAGCGCGTGCGATGCACGCCGTGACTCAGCGCGTGCGATGCACGCGGCGGTTGCCGATGATCCGGCACACGACGTAGATCGCGAACGAGATGATCGTGACGAACACCGACACCGGCAGTTTGGGGGCCAGCGACATCAGCAACCCGCCCACCGCCGCGACTTCGGCGAACACGACCGACAGCACCAGCGTGCGCGTCGGATTCGACGTGACGCGCGCGGCCGCGGCGCCGGGGGTGATCATCAGCGACATCACCAGCAGCGCGCCGATGATCTGCACGCCCTGTGCGGCCGCGAGGCCCATGATGATCGCGAACACCACGGACAGCGTCCGGATGGGTACGCCCTGCGCCTGTGCGACACGGGGGTCGGTCGAGGCGAACAGCAGCGGCCGGTAGATCACGGCCAGCACGACGACGACGATGCCGGTCGTGATGGCGATCGCGACGAGGCCGTTGATGCCCACGCTGACGACCTGCCCGGTCAGCAATGCGAAGCCGGTGCCGATCCGGCCGTACAGGGCCAGGAACAGCACCCCGATGCCGAGGCCGAACGCCATGACGACGCCGATCACCGAGTCGCGCTCCCGCGCCTTGTTGCCGAGGAAGCCGAACACCGCCGCGGCGATGACCGCACCGATGACACCGCCGAGGTTCACGCTGAACCCGATCAGCAGGGCCGCCGCGGCGCCGGTCACCGACAGCTCGCTGGCGCCGTGCACCGCGAACGACATCTGCCGCGCGACGATCAGGGGACCCAGCAGGCCACCGAGGAGGCCGAGCAGCACCATCGCGAGCAGCGCCTGCTGCATGAAGTCGTAACCCAGCAGGTCGACGGTGGTGGAGAAGTCCCAGAGGTCGCTCAACGAGCGATCCGCGGCGGTGTAGGTGATGCTCACGCCGGACCGCCCGAGCGCGCGATACCCGAACCCGTCTCCGCGGCACAGTGATGGGCGTCCTCGCCGCCGATCACGACGAGGCGGCCGTTGACACGGAGCACCTCGACATCGCTGCCGTAGAGCTCGCTCAGTGTCTCCGTCGTCATCACCTCGTGCGGCTCGCCGATGCGGAACCGGCCGTCGACCAGGTACAGGACGCGGTCGACGTAGGGGAGGATCGGGTTGATCTCGTGGGTCACGAAGACCACGGCCGTCCCCGCCTCCCGGCGCCGGCGGTCGATGAGTTCGACGACCACCTGCTGGTTGGTGGGGTCGAGGCTGGCGAGCGGTTCGTCGCAGAGAAGCAGTCCGGGATCGCTCACCACCGCCTGCGCGACCCGCAGCCGCTGCTGCTCACCGCCGGAGAGGACGCCGAGCGGCGCATCGGCGTACGGCAGCGCATCCACCGCGCGCAGAGCGCGGTCGACGAGTTCGCGTCGACGCGACCGTCCGCGCAGACCCACACCCCAGCGACCACCGTCGACTCCGAACCCGACGAGGTCGCGCCCGCGGATGGCCATCGGGTCGGCGTCGTCCTCGGCGTGCTGCTGCGGGATGTAGCCGACCGCGTCGGTGGTGGTGACATTGCCGCGGTCGAGCGCGTACTGGCGCAGCAGGACCCGCAGGAACGAGGTCTTTCCCGAACCGTTCGGCCCCAGGACCGCGATGAATTCGCCGGGCTCGATGGTCAGGTTCAGGTCGTCCCAGAGGATCCGGTCGCCGAACGCGAGTCGGGCGCCGGTGAACGCGACAACGGGCCGGCTGCCCGTCTGCGATCCACCCCGGTCGGCGTCATCGTGGTCTGCCCCGATCAATTGGAACCGGAACCCAGTGCCGCGGTGAGCGCGTCGATCTGGGCGCCCTGCCAGACGAGGTAGTCCGAGACGCCGTCGGGAAGGGTCTCGGTGAACTTCACGACCGGGACGCCCACCGAACCCGCGACGTCGAGCATCGCCTGCGTCACCGGATCCACGGCCTGGGTGTTGTAGATGAGCACCTTCGCGCGGCGGTCGGCGAGGATGTCCTGGAGGGCCGCGCGGTCCGCGGCCGCGGGCGACTGGCCCTCTTCCACGGCCTGGGTGAAACCGGCCGGCGCGATGTCGACGAGTCCGGCCTCGGTCAGCATGTAACCCGCGAGCGGCTCGGTCTGCGCGACCTCGGTGCCCGCATGCTGCTCGCGGATCGTGGTGAGCTTCGCCCGCAGGCCGTCGATGCCCGTGGTGAAGGTCTCGGCGTTGGCGCGATAGGTCTCCGCGTTGGCCGGGTCCTGCTCGGCCAGGGCGTCGGCCACCTTGTCGGCCACCTGGGCGACGACCGGCAGGTCGTAGAAGACGTGCTCGTTCTGGTCGTCGTGCGAGTGGTCGTGGGCGCCGTCGGAGTGGGCACCGTCGGAGTGGTCACCTTCGGAGTGGTCACCTTCGGCGTGGTCGGCCTCGGCGTGCTCGTCGCCCCCGAGCAGGGCGAACGCGTCGACCGCGGTCGCGTCGGAGTTGGCCGCGGCCTCTTCCATGTAGGAGTCGTAGTGGCCGCCGTTGAACACGAGGATGTCGGCGTCGGCGATGGTCGCGGTGTCGGCGGCGGACGGCTCGAACTCATGGGGGTCGCCGTCTGCGTTGTTGTACAGCGCCGTGACCTGGGCCTTGTCCCCGGCGACGGCCGTCGCCACCGAGCCCCACACGTTCGTGGAGGCGACGACGGTCGGCGGGCCGTCGGACCCGCCGGAATCGCTTGAGCAGGCGGACAGCACCAGGGCGGCGGCAGACAGCACGCCGGCCGCGGCCAGCAGGGATTTCTTCATCGACAACCTTTACGCAAATGACAATCGTTACCGAAAACAGTCTAGGTGATCGCGCCGGCGGGCGTGCAGGGTGTCCGCGCGCCGGGGGACGCGTCACCCGATGCGGCGTTTCTCTATGGTGGAGACCATGACCTCCAGCCCGTTCCCGCGGCGTGTCGCGCTGATTTCCGTGCACACCTCGCCGCTGGCGCAACCGGGTACCGGGGACGCGGGGGGAATGAACGTCTACGTGTGGCAGACGGCGACCCGGCTGGCCCGTCGAGGGGTCGAGGTCGAGATCTTCACGCGCGCGACGTCCTCGGCCGACGCACCGTCGGTCGCCGCCGCGCCGGGGGTCACGGTGCGCAATGTGGTCGCCGGACCGTTCGAGGGCCTCGACAAGCGCGACCTGCCCGCCCAGCTGTGCGCGTTCACAGCCGGGGTGCTCCGCGCCGAGGCGGCCCAGGCGCCCGGCCACTACGACGTGATCCACTCGCACTACTGGCTCTCCGGCCAGGTGGGCTGGCTCGCCCGCGACCGGTGGGGGGTTCCACTGGTACACACCGCGCACACCCTCGCCGCGGTCAAGAACGCGTCATTGGCCGAGGGCGACACGGCCGAGCCCCAGCTCCGCGTGATCGGGGAGCAGCAGGTCGTCGGCGAGGCCGATCGGCTGGTCGCGAACACGCAGACCGAGGCGGCCGAACTGCTCTCGATGTACGGCGCCGCCGCCGACCGCATCGATGTCGTGACTCCGGGCGCCGATCTGGACTGCTACACACCGGGATCCGCCTCGGCGGCGCGCGCGGCACTCGGCCTCGATCCCGACGAGATGATCGTGACGTTCGTCGGGCGCATCCAGCCGCTCAAGGCCCCGGATCTCCTCGTGGCCGCTGCCGCGCCGCTCATCCGCGAGTCCGCCGAGTCCGGCCGAAAGCTGCGACTGCTCATCGTCGGCGGCCCCTCGGGGTCGGGCCTGCAACGACCCACCGCACTGATGGACCAGGTCGCCGAACTCGGCATCGCCGATGCGGTGACCTTCCTGCCACCGCAGCCGGCGGATCGTCTGGTGCAGGTCTACCGGGCGTCGGATGTCGTTGCGGTGCCGAGTCATTCGGAGAGCTTCGGGCTGGTCGCGATCGAGGCGCAGGCATGCGGGACGCCCGTCATCGCCGCGAATGTCGGTGGTCTCGGCGTGGCCGTCGACGACGGCCGGACCGGCGTCCTCGTCAACGGGCACGGGGTCGGCGACTGGACGAACGCGCTCGAGAAACTCCTCGCGCAACCCGAACGTCTCGTCGAGCTCGGCCACAACGCCCGTTCCCACGCCGAGCAGTTCTCGTGGGAACACACGGTGGATCAGCTGCTGGAGAGTTATGGCCGCGCCATGCGGTCCTTCGCCGCCCACCGGAGTCCGGAGTCGCCCGACCCGTCGGCGACGGCTGCGGCTCGCGTCCGACGCCGCTGGCGGCGCCGGCGCAACCGGGTGACCGTCTGAATTCACCGAAGAGAGGATGCCGTGAGCCGCACCGAGGTCGTCGACCTGCTCGAGAAGACGCTGGGCGAGAACGAGATCGCCTTCACACGCAAGAGCGGCGGCGGCGCCGACGTCGACCATGTGGTCGTCGAGTTGCCCGGCGAACGCAAACTCAAGACCACCGTGCTGCTGACGGCGAGCGAGCACGGTGTCCGAGTGGAGGCCTTCGTCTGTCGTCGGCCCGACGAGAACCACGCCGGGGTCTACAAACACCTGCTGAAGCGCAATCGCCGGCTGTACGGCGTCGCCTACACCATCGACAACACCGGTGACATCTACCTGGTGGGTCGGATCTCCGCCGATGCGTTGAGTTCCGGCGAGGTCGATCGCATTCTGGGTCAGGTCCTCGAGGCCGCCGACGGCGACTTCAACACCCTGCTCGAACTCGGCTTCCTCACCTCGATCAGGCGCGAGTGGGCGTGGCGGGTGTCGCGCGGTGAGTCCCTGCGCAACCTGCTCGCGTTCGAGCACCTGATCGACAAGGAATCCCTGCCGGAGGCCGGGGCGCCGCTGGAAGGCCGCTACGTGCCCGGCGAGTCGGTCGTCGAGGGTGCAGACCAGGCGACTGACGTCGGGTCGAAATCGGACGAATCGTAGACTCGTCGCGAGAGGTCCACGTCACATCGTGTCAATAGTCGTTGATACGATGCGGGCGAGAAATTCCCCAATGGAGGTGTCATGAGCTTCACGAGTCCGTTCCCTGACGTCGAGATCCCCGATGTGAGCGTGTTCGAGTTCCTGTTCGGTGCGGTGGCCGAGGAGGATCTGGGACGCACCGCTCTGGTCGATCCGAAGTCGGGGGCGACGACGACGTATGCGCAGTTGATCTCGCAGATCGATGCGGCGGCGGGTGCGTTGGCGTCGCGGGGGATCGGTGTGGGTGATGTGGTGGGCATCCTGTCGCCCAACATCCCGGCGTTCGCGACGGTCTTCCACGGCATCTTGCGGGCCGGCGGCACCGCGACGACGATCAACGCGCTGTTCACCGGGCCCGAGATCGCCAAGCAGCTGCGGGATTCGGGCGCGAAGATGCTGGTGACGATCTCGCCGATGCTGGAGCAGGCCAAGGCCGCCGCCGCCGAGGTCGGGCTGGCGGATGCGGATCTGATCGTCCTCGACGGCGAGGGTCAGGACGCCTCGGGGCATCCGAACGCCGCCGATCTGTTGGGGGCGGGACTGTCCGCGCCGGAGGTGTCGTTCGATCCGTCGACGCATGTGGCGGTGCTGCCGTATTCGTCGGGGACGACCGGCAACCCGAAGGGTGTGGCGCTCTCGCACCGCAACCTCGTCGCCAACGTCGCCCAGATCCGTCCGCTGCAGGGCATGGGCGCCGACGACGTGGTGATCGCGGTGCTGCCGTTCTTCCACATCTATGGCATGACGGTGCTGCTCAACGCCGCCCTCTACAACCGGGCGTCGCTGGTGATCATGCCGCGCTTCGATCTGGTCGAGTTCCTGGAGAACATCCAGAACCACAAGGTGACGATGGCCTACATCGCCCCGCCGGTGGCGGTGGCGCTGGCAAAGCACCCGATCATCGACAACTACGACCTGTCCTCGCTGCACACGATGATGTCGGGTGCCGCACCGCTGGATGACGAGCTGGGTCAGGCGGTGGCCAAGCGTCTGGACCTGCACATGCTGCAGGGCTACGGCATGAGCGAGTTGTCACCGGTCAGCCACATCATCCCGGCCGACACCCCGGGTCTGCTGGGGCAGCAGGATCCGCCGCTGTCCTCCACGGGCTGGGCGGTGCCGAACTCGGAGAACAAGATCGTCGACCCGGCCTCGGGCGCGGAGATCGAGCTGCCGAGCGAAGGGCTGTCCGAACCCGGCGAGCTGTGGGTGAAGGGCCCCAACGTGATGCTGGGTTACCTCAACAACGAGCAGGCGACCGCCGACACCATCGACGCCGACGGCTACCTGCACACCGGTGACATGGCGCAGGTCGATCCGACGGGATGTGTGTACATCGTCGATCGGCTCAAGGAGCTGATCAAGTACAAGGGCTACCAGGTGCCGCCGGCCGAGCTCGAGGCGCTGCTGCTGACCAACGACAAGATCGCCGACGCCGCGGTCATCGGCGTCATCGAGCCGGAGTCCGGTGAGGAGATCCCGAAGGCGTTCGTGGTGCGTCAGCCCGATGCCGACATCTCCGCCGAGGAGGTCATCGAGTTCGTGGCGTCGAAGGTCGCCCCGCACAAGAAGGTTCGTGCGGTGGAGTTCATCGAGACGATCCCGAAGTCGGCCTCGGGCAAGATCCTGCGCAAGGACCTCCGGAAGTAATCTCCGCCGGGGTGTCGAGAATGCGGTGCCTGCTCCGTCCCAGGGGTACGAGCGGCCGAGAACGGCCGCACACATCGTGAGGAGACACCATGAAGTACCTGCTGCTCAAGCACTATCGCGGCGCCCCGGCACCGGAGGTCGACGTTCCGATGGATCAGTGGACCCCCGACGAGGTCGACGCGCACATGCGCTACATGTCCGACTTCGCCTCGAAGCTCGAGGGAACAGGTGAGTTCGTCGACGCCCAGGCGCTCGCACCCACTGGAGCATTCGTCCGTTCCGACGGTGTGGGCCGGCCGCCCGTCACCGACGGTCCGTTCGCCGAGACCAAGGACCTGATCGCGGGCTGGATGATCATCGACGTCGAGTCCTGGGACCGAGCCGTCGAGCTCGCGGGGGAACTGTCGGCCGCCCCGGGTAAGGACGGTGAGCCGATTCACGAATGGCTCGAGGTGCGTCCGTTCCTCACCGCGCCGCCGACCGTCACCGAGTGACCGGGTCCCCGGCGGTGGATGATTCCCGGTTGCGAACCCTGGTTCCCGAGGTCATCGGAGTCCTCGTCCGACGCGGAGCGGACTTCGCGTCGGCCGAGGACGCCGTCCAGGATGCGCTGGTCACGGCGCTGCAAACCTGGCCCGACGACCCGCCCCGGGACCAGAAGGCGTGGCTCGTCGCGGTGGCCTGGCGCAAATTCCTGGACAGCGCGCGGGCCGCGTCGTCCCGCCGGGACCGGGAGTCGCAAACGTCAGATGAGCCCCGGGGCGAGGTGTCCTCGTCGGACGATACGCTCGCCCTCTTCTTCCTCTGCGCGAATCCCCGGTTGTCGTCGAACGCTGCTGTGGCACTGACACTGCGCGCGGTCGGCGGCTTGACCACCCGGCAGATCGCCGAAGCGCACCTCGTGCCCGAAGCGACGATGGCGCAGCGGATCAGCCGTGCCAAACGGACCGTCGCGGGGATCCCACTCGACCGGCCCGGCGACCTCGGCACCGTGCTACGCGTTCTCTATCTCGTCTTCAACGAGGGGTACGGCGGCGACGTCGATCTCGCCGCCGAGGCAATCCGCCTCACCCGCCAGTTGGCCTCGCTCACCGATGAACCCGAGGTGGGCGGTCTGCTCGCGTTGATGCTGATCCACCACGCCCGGCGTCCGTCGCGGACCGGGCCCGGCGGGCAGCTGGTCCCGCTCGCCGGGCAGGACCGGTCGCGGTGGGACACCACGCTGATCGCGGCGGGCGTCGAGATCTTGCAGGATGCGCTGGGCCGTGATCGATTGGGCGAATACCAGGCTCAGGCCGCGATTGCCGCTTTACACGCCGACGCACGGACATTCGACGAGACCGACTGGCTTCAGATCGTCGAGTGGTACGACGAACTGTTGCGCCTCACTGACAGCCCGGTGGTGCGTCTCAACCGGGCGGTCGCAGTGGGACACGCCGACGGACCCGCGGCAGGTCTCGCAGCCCTGGCCGATGTGCCGGACGGGATACCACGCCGAGATGCGGTGTCGGCTCACTTGCACGAGCGTGCCGGTGACCCCGTCCTCGCTGCCGACCTGTACGCGCGGGCGTCGCGGGCCGCCACGAGTGCGGCCGAGCGCGATCACCTCACACGAGAAGCCGCCCGTGTGACGGACGGGTTCGATCAGCCGAAATCCGTATGACGGTGTGCCCGGAATCCGGGCACACCGTCATACTTGTCTGTGCTCAGGGGATCTCGTGCGGCGGGATGTCGTCATACGCCGAGGTGGCTGCGGTCCCCGAGCGCTTGTTCCACCAGTAGGTGAGGGCCCACAGGACGATGCCGAGGAGCAGCAGCCAGCCGGCGACGACGTACTGCTCGGGGTCACGTCCGGTGATCGGCAACGTCAGGTAGCCGCAGGTGACCGCGCCGAGGACCGCGATGGGTGTGTAGGTGCGGAAGTGCTTGTGCCCCACCTTGTCCTTGCGCAGCACCAGAACCGACACGTTGACGACGGTGAACACCGCGAGCAGCAACAGTGCGGTGGTGCCGCCGAGCAGGCCGACGATCGAACCCTCGGGATCGGCGCTGACGTAGGTGAGCAGGCACAGCGCGATGACGGTGGTGAAGACGATGGCGGCGAAGGGCGTCCGGCGCCCCGGGTGCACATAGGCGAGGAACTTCGGGAGCACGCCCTGCTTGGCCATGCCGTACAGCAACCGGCTGGCCATCATCATGTTGATGAGCGCGGTGTTGGCGACGGCGAACATCGAGATCCAGGGGAGCAGGTCCGACATCGGGAAGTCCGGGGCCGCGGTCTGCACGACGTCGACCAGCGGGGTCTCGCTCTCGGCGAGGACGCCGACCGGGACGATCGCCACGGCGCAGATCGCGATGAGCACGTAGACGACCGCGGTGATGCCGAGGCCGCTCAGCATGACCTTCGGGAAGATCCGGGTGGGTTCCTTGCACTCCTCGGCCATGTTCACCGAGTCCTCGAACCCGACCAGGGCGAAGAACGCCAGGGACGTCGCCGCGGTGACCGCGATGAAGACGTTCTTGTCGTCGGGACTCTCGAAGGCCACCACCGCATCCCAGTGATCGGCGTTGCCGCCCACGATGAACCAGTAGCCGATGAACAGCACCAGGAGCAGGCCGGTCAGCTCGACGAGGGTCAGGACCACGTTGGTGCCCACACCTTCGGCGACGCCGCGGAAGTTGATGAACATGACCAACAGCAGGAATCCGATGGCGATGGCGAACAGTGCCGGACTCGTGGCATCGGGTTTGTCGCCGCTGAAGGCGGCCAGCATGTTCACCGCGAACGCGCGGGACGCGGTGGTCGCCGACGTGATGCCCGAACACATGACGGTGAACAGCACGATGAACGTGATGAAGTGGACGCCGAATGCCTTGTGCACGTACAGCGCGGCGCCGGCGGCCTGGGGATACTTCGTCACCAGCTCCAGGTAGGAGAACGCCGTCAGCGTCGCCACCGCGAAGGCGATCAGGAACGGCAACCAGGCCGCGCCGCCGACCTCGCCGGCGACCTGACCGGTGAGCGCGTAGACGCCGGTGCCCAGGATGTCGCCGATGATGAACAGCAACAACAGCTTCCAGCCCAACACGCGTTTGAGCTCGGGCTGCTTCTCCGCATTCTGGCCGGTCGCGCCGGCGTCTGTACTGGCTGTCATGCGCTCACGCTAGACCTGCCCTGGTCCGTTCGCGCGGCGAATCGACGGGTTCTTTACCATTTCGCCGATCCGCGGCGTTCACCGGGGGTCGGCCAGGGGCGGGGCCGCCGGTGCGGAGAGGTCGCGCATCGACTGTGGAAAACTATCGGCCATGAGCAACGGCACCTTGATCCTGATGCGTCACGGCGAGAGCGAATGGAATGCGTCCAACCAGTTCACCGGCTGGGTCGATGTGGCGCTCACCGAGAAGGGCAAGGCCGAGGCCGAGCGCGGCGGCGAGCTCCTCGTCGAGCACGACCTGCTGCCCGACGTCGTCTACACATCGCTGTTGCGCCGGGCCATCACGACCGCGCACATCGCGCTCGACCGAGCGGACCGCCTGTGGATTCCGGTGATCCGCGACTGGCGGCTCAACGAGCGGCATTACGGCGCACTGCAGGGCCTCAACAAGGCGGAGACCAAGGAGAAGTTCGGCGACGAGCAGTTCATGCTGTGGCGTCGTAGCTACGACACCCCGCCGCCGGCGATCGAGCCCGACGCGGAGTACAGCCAGGTCGGCGATGCGCGTTACGCCGACCTCGCCGAGGTCCCCCTCACCGAGTGCCTCAAGGACGTGGTCGACCGCTTCATCCCGTACTACCTCGAGACCATCGTGGCCGACGTGAAGGCGGGCAAGAACGTCCTGCTGGCCGCCCACGGCAACTCGCTGCGCGCGCTCGTCAAGCATCTCGACGGGATCTCCGACGACGACATCGCCGGACTGAACATCCCCACCGGCAACCCGTTGCGCTACGACCTCGACGACGACCTGAAGCCGCTGAACCCGGGTGGTACCTACCTCGACCCCGAGGCCGCCGCCGCCGGCGCCGCCGCGGTCGCCGCGCAGGGGCAGAAGTAGGCGTCGGAGTCCGTTCGGACATCCAGACGTGACACGTTTCGCCATGGCGTCGATGGTGTGGCGCGCGCTACATTAGACGGCATGGCGGACGTGGGAAACCTGCGAATCGAGCATTCACCTGCGCGGGAGCGGTACGAGGCGATCCTCGTCGCCGAATCCTCGGGCGAGGACGAGGTCGTCGGATACGTCGACTATGTCTCCGAGCCGTACCAGGTGGTCGTCACGCACACCGTGATCCGGGAACAGTTCAGTGGTCACGGCTATGCGGGACAACTGGTCCGGGCCGTCCTCGAGGACATCCGTGGCAGCGGCAAGCAGGTGGTGCCGGTCTGTTCCTATGTGCAACGTTTCATCGAGCGCCATCCGGAGTTCGCCGCCATGGCGGTACCGGTTCCCCAATGACCGTCCCGGTCGGGCTGATTCCCACGCTCGCGGGGTCTCCGGCCAACTCCGCGTGAACAACTGCCGAACACCTTCGTCAGATGTGCGTTCGGAGTTGGTCGAGCCGTAAGCTGCCCCTGTGACCGCCGCAATCTCCGCCGCGACGATCGCGTTCGTACTCGCGCTCTGCCTCGGTGTCCTGATCGGACGACGCACCCGGGACCCCAAACGGTCTCGCGGATTCGCGTTCATCGATCGCCTCTCACGTGGTTCCGCGTCCGCAGACGCCACCGCGACCGTCCTCCACGGCACCCTCGGCCCCCGTGCTGTGCCGACCTGGGCGGAGGTTCGCGACTCCGATGTCCAGGCGACCACCGATGACGGTCGGATGACCAAGGCCGGACTGCTGAGCATGGTGGTGCGCAACACCGAGACCGCCATCGCCGTCGTCGACGAGTTCCGCGACGTCGTGCTGTACAACCAGCGGGCCGTCGAACTCGGACTCGTGCGCGAGATGCTGCTGGCCGACCCCGTGTGGGATGCGGTGAAGGAAGTCCTCGACACTGGGGTCGCCCGCCGCTTCGAGTTCAGTCCGCCGATGTCGAGTCTCGGCTTCGTCTCGACGGGCCGGACCCCACGGCCCAGCGTCGAACACGTGCGCTGCCACGCCAAGATCGTCGCGCAGGGCGACGAACGCTACGTCGTCGCATACGGGCTCGACGACACCGAACACAAACGCGTGGAGGCCACCCGGCGGGACTTCGTCGCCAACGTCTCACACGAACTCAAGACACCGGTGGGGGCCATCGGCCTGCTCGCCGAGGCGCTGCTGGAGTCGGCCGACGACACCGACTCGGTACAGCACTTCAGCCGTCGCGTGGTCGGCGAGACCAAGCGCATGGGCAACATGGTGAGCGAACTGCTGGCGCTGTCCCGGCTGCAGGACGGCGTCACGCCGGAGTTCACCTGCATCGATGTCGATTCGCTCATCGACGACGCGCTGGCGTCGGCGACCCTCGCCGCCGAGGCGGCGGCGATCGAGTTGCGCGCGGACGACCCGATCGGGGTGATCATCCGCGGTGACCGGCCGCTGCTGCTCACCGCGTTGAACAACCTCATCTCCAACGCCGTCTCGTACTCACCGTCGGACACCGTGGTCTCCATCAGTCGCCGGGTCATCAAGATCGACGGCCGGCCGATGGTGGCCATCGCGGTCACCGACCGCGGGATCGGCATCGAGCCGGACGATCAGCAACGCGTCTTCGAACGGTTCTTCCGGGTCGACAAGGCCCGCTCACGGATGACCGGCGGCACCGGCCTCGGCCTGGCCATCGTCAAGCACGTGGCCGCCAACCACGGCGGCACCATCAACCTGTGGAGCAAGCCCGGTACGGGCTCGACGTTCACGCTCTGCATCCCGGAGGATCTCTCGGACACCGGCTGGCCGGTGGCGGCCGAGCAGGCCCTGTCCGATCCCGATTCCCCGCCCCGCGCACTGCCCTCCGCGGAGGGTGACGACCCATCTGCCCGACCCACCGAAGGACACACGAGTTGACCCACGTTCTGATCGTCGAGGACGAGGAATCGCTGGCGGACCCGCTGGCATTCCTGTTGCGCAAGGAGGGCTTCGAGGCCAGCGTCATCACCGATGGCGCACAAGCCCTGTCGACCTTCGATCGGGTGAGTCCCGACATCGTGCTCCTCGATCTCATGCTGCCCGGGATGTCCGGTACCGAGATCTGCAAGGCCCTGCGCACCAGGTCGAATGTCCCGGTGATCATGGTGACCGCGCGGGACAGCGAGATCGACAAGGTCGTCGGCCTCGAACTCGGCGCGGATGACTATGTGACCAAGCCGTATTCGGCCCGCGAGCTGATCGCCCGGATCCGCGCGGTGCTGCGTCGCGGCGGGGACGTCCCCGACGATGGTCTGGATATCGGGATCCTGGAGGCCGGCCCGGTCCGGATGGACGTCGAACGGCATACCGTGGCGGTCAACGGAACCCCGATCACGTTGCCACTCAAGGAGTTCGATCTCCTCGAATACCTACTGCGCAACGCCGGCCGGGTCCTGACCCGGGGCCAGCTCATCGACCGGGTGTGGGGCGTCGACTACGTCGGCGACACCAAGACGCTCGACGTGCACGTCAAGCGGCTGCGCTCCAAGATCGAGCCGGATCCGGCGAATCCCAAGCACCTCATCACCGTTCGCGGTCTCGGGTACAAACTCGAGGCCTGAGCGGCGGGCCGGACGACCCCCGCTCGACTACTCCGGAGGTTGCAGCTCGTATTTGACGTCGGTCTCGCGACGTCGTGTCGCGGCCTGCGTCGCCGGGTGGACAGCGATGAGGCCCAGTCCGTTTCGGCGCCGGCAGGCAGCCGCGAGGGCGGCGTAGGCGGCTTCGCCGAGCAGGGCGGTGAGCTCGGGTGCATACGATTCCCAGACCTGCTTGGCGCCGACGTGGGCGTCGGGGGAGCCCGAGCAGTACCACTTCAGATCGTGGCCGCCCTCGCCCCACCCGCGCCGGTCGAATTCGGTGATCGTCGTCTGGAGCACCTGTGTGCCGTCCGGCCGTTCCACCCAGTCCTGCTCGCGCCGTACCGGGAGTTGCCAGCACACGTCCGGCTTGACCGTCAGGGGTTCGAGTCCCTTGCGCAGCGCCATCGAGTGCAGCGCGCAGCCGACGCCGCCGGCGAACCCGGGGCGGTTGAGGAAGATGCACGCCCCCTTGTGAAGTCGGGTCTTGAGGGCGGGTTCGTCGTCGAGGTCGCTCTCCTCGAGGTAGCCCTTGGGGCCGACCGGATCCTTGCCCGAGCCCTTCCTGTGGAACTGCCAGTCCGCGGGCGTCAGCATCGCCACCCCGCGGGCGAGGGTCTCGCGATCGTCGTCGTCGGACAGGTACGCGCCGTGACTGCAGCAACCGTCGGTCTCCCGGCCGGGCAGGATGCCCTGACACGCCGGCGTGCCGAACACGCACGTCCAGTGCGAGAGCAGCCAGGTGAGGTCGGCCCTGATTACGTGCTCCGGATCGGCGGGATCGGCGAATTCGTACCATTCGCGCGGAAAGTCGAGTTCGACCTCCGGCGCGGGATCGATGCGGGGCGCGGACGGCGAGATGGCGGTCACCTCTCATACGGTAGCCGGGATCGGGCGGGGGAGGCTGCTGCACTACCGTTGACCCGTGCGCTTAGGAGTCCTAGACGTGGGCAGCAACACAGTCCACCTCCTGGTGGTCGATGCCCACCGTGGCGGCCATCCCACCCCGATGAGTTCGACCAAGGCGGTGCTGCGTCTGGCCGAGCAGATAGACGTCGACGGCCGGATGAGTGACCGGGCCGTCGCCAAGCTCATCGACTCGATCGACGAGTTCACCCATATCGCGCGGACGTCCGGTTGCGAGCAGATGATGGCGTTCGCGACGTCGGCGGTGCGGGACGCGACGAACTCCGACGATCTGCTCGACGAGATCGAGCAGCGGACCGGGGTACGGGTGCTGGTGCTGTCGGGTCGCGACGAGGCCCGCCTCACCTCGCTGGCGGTGCGCCGTTGGCGAGGGTGGAGCGCCGGGCGCATCCTCGCGCTCGACATCGGCGGTGGCTCGCTGGAGATGTCCAACGGTGTCGACGAGGAACCCGACGTGGCGTTGTCGTTGCCGCTGGGTGCCGGACGCCTCACCCGCGAGTGGTTGCCCGACGATCCGCCGGACCGTCGCCGGGTCGGTGTACTGCGCGACTGGCTCGACGCCGAACTGCGTGCGCCGGCGGCACAGCTGCTGGCACCCGGTGCGCCCGATCTGTGCGTCGGGACGTCGAAGACCTTCCGGAGTCTCGCCCGCCTGACCGGGGCGGCGCCGTCGAGTGCCGGACCACGGGTGCGCCGCGAGCTGACGACGAGCGGGCTGCGTCAACTCATCTCGTTCATCTCCCGCATGACCAAGGCCGATCGTGCGGAACTCGAGGGTGTCAGTTCCGACCGCGCCGGGCAGCTCGTCGCCGGTGCGCTGGTCGCCGAGGCGGCGATGCGCGCGTTGCAAGTCGATACACTGGAAATCTGTCCGTGGGCACTTCGCGAGGGTGTGATCCTGCGCAGGCTCGACGCCGAGCAGGCCGACTCGCTGGAGCCGACACCGGCGCGCGGCGTACACGAGGGCGTCGGCTGAGCCAGAGCCCCGGAGCAAGGACGTTCGAGAACGAGGACGGAGAGCCACTTCATGCCGAAGGATTCGGAGCCCGAATCTCGACCCATCTCGGTGTCGGAACTTCTCGCCCGCTCGCAGGGGGCGGAGAAGGACTCGCCGGCACCCTCGCGCGAGGGACGGGGACGCAGGCGCGCCGGACGTGACGGCTCGTTCTCGGTGTCCGCCCTGACCGGTGAGATCCCCAGGGTCACCGACGCCGACCCGGCACCCGAGACCCCGGCCCGGCCCGAGCCGGCCGCCCAACCCGGATCGACCGCCACGCCGGACTCAGCTGCCGAGCCGAAGACCCCGGCCCGGCCCGAGACCCCGACCAGGCCCGAGCCGGCTGCCCGGCCCGAACCGGCCGCACCGGCCGCGCGCGCCGAACGTCCGGCGCGGGTCACCCCGCCCGAGCGGGACACGACCCCCCGGGCCCGGCCGGACGCGACCGCAGCACCGTTCCCGCGTTCCGGGAACCCGATCGCACGTCGCCCGGCCGACGATCAGCCGGTCGTCGACCGCCCGCGTGCCGATCAGCAGCAGGGGCGGCCCGGCGGACGCACCGCCAGCGGGATGCCCGGTTACGGCCAGGGTTCCGTCCCGCCGATGTCGACCCGCGACTTCAGTTCGGAGGCGGTGGCACGCCGTCTCGGCCAGACCCCGCCGCGCGACTCCGCTCCCGTCGACCAGGAGTCGGCGAACGCCGTCACCGGGATCATCCCGGTGGTCGGTGAGAACGGTCAGGATCTGTCCGTCGTGGACTCCGACGATGTGGTCACCTACGACCTCAGCGAGGTCGACGCGGGCCCCGGCGGCCCCCGCGAGCGGGGTGACGGCGGGTTCTCCGAGGTCATGGACTTCGACGCCTACCGCAACTTCGCCGACGTGGAGGGGGACGGCGACAGGACCGGCGGTCGAGACCGTGCCGACGCGGGGGCGCGGAAGAGCGCAGCGGCGAAGAAGTCCAAGACGTCCGGTGTCGGCGGACTGGCACGGAAGCTCTTCGGCACCAAGAAGCGCGACCAGACCCAGAACGAGCGGACTGTCGACGAGCGCCGATCCGAAGAGGACGACCAGCACGACCGTGCCGGTGACGACTCGACGTCCGACTGGGCGGCGACCGCGGCAGCCGCCGCAACCGCGGGCGGGACGACGGCGGCGATCGCCGCGGCGCGGCCCGACGCGCACCCGGCCGACGACGACCTCGCCCACAGCGACCCGACCGATGTCCACGCCGGTGACACCCGAGCGACGGACCGCGCCACCGACGACCACCCGACCGAGGCCATCGCGCCGGTCGCGTCCGAGCAGGAGGTTGCCGGCCGGGTCGACCTCGTGAAGGACGACACTCCCGAGGGGCCCGTCGAGTCGGGGGAGCCGGATGAGTTCGACGCCCTGCACGACACGACGGACATCGACGAGACGCCCGGTGCCGAATCCGGGCACCCGACCCCCGCGGACGATCCGGCCGGGCACGACGCCGGCACGGTCCCGGTTGAGCGTGCCGAGGCCGACGACGCCCCCGACGGGGCAGTAGACGATGCCGAGCAGTCGCCGGTGAAAGCGTGGCTGCTGTTGTTCGGGCAGGCCGTGGCCGGTCTGGCCGTCGGCGTCGGTCTGTTCTGGGGCTTCACCGAACTGTGGCGCTGGAATCCGTACTTCGCGCTGGTGCTCGCCGTGCTGGTGATCTTCGGCATCGTGACGCTCTCGCACGTGGTCCGGCGCACCAAGGACCTGCCGACGACGCTGCTCGCGCTCGGTGTGGGTCTGCTGGTCACCATCGGGCCGCTGGTGTTGTTGGCCGCGTGAGCCGGCCCGAGCCGATGAACCCGCGTCCGGCGGCCGAGATCCCGATCGGGCTCTCGACGGCGTCGGTGTATCCCCAGAACACCGAGGCGGCCTTTGCCTATGCCGCCGAACTGGGGTTCGACGGTGTGGAACTGATGGTGTGGGGTGACTCGCTGAGCCAGGACATCCGGCGCGTCGAATACCTGTCGGACCACTATCAGGTGCCGGTGCTGTCCATCCACGCGCCGTGTCTGCTCATCACCCAGCGGGTCTGGGGGCGCGACCCGGTCGTGAAGCTGGCGCGCGCGGTGGAGGCGGCCGAGGACCTCGGCGCGTCCACCGTCGTCGTGCATCCGCCGTTCCGGTGGCAGCGTGGCTACGTCGCGGCCTTCGACGATCTCGTCGACGAGCTCGAGGCGGACAGCGGCATCGCCGTCGCGGTGGAGAACATGTTCCCGATGCGCGCCGACCGATTGTTCGGCGCGGGTGAACCCTCGGTTCGCCGCCTGGCCAAGCGGGGCGGCGGTCCCGGCCTGGCGGCGTCGGCGTTCGGCAAGTCCATCGACCCGACCGACGACGGTTACGCGCACTACACCCTCGACCTCTCGCACACCGCCACCGCAGGCGTCGACGCCCTCGCCCTTCTCGACCGGATGGGTTCGCGGCTCAACCACCTGCACCTGGCCGACGGCCACGGGGCGGCCACCGACGAGCACCTCATCCCGGGTGACGGCGGCCAGCCCTGCGCGGAGGTGTGCCGGCGCATCGCCGCGAGCGACTTCGCCGGGGCCGTTGTGCTCGAGGTCACCACCGGCAGTGCGCGCACGAAACCCGAACGCAGCGCGCTACTGGCCCGTTCGCTAGATTTTGCGCGGCGGCATCTCAAACGGGAGCTGCACCCCGAGCCGCTCGGCCAGTTCAGCCGCTGACTTCTCGGGGGACGAGTCTCCTCGACGAAGGCGGGACGATGACCAGCAAGATCACCGAGGTGCAGGAGCTGACCGAGGTGGGCCGGGGCGGTCCGGACTCGATCACCCTGCGGGCGCACATCGACGCGACGTTCACCATCGGTCCCAAGGTGCACGGCGGCACGCTGCAGATGGTGGTCGCCAAGGCGGCGCGTACGGCGCTCACCGCACTGACGCCGGACGGTGACCGGCTCGCGGAGTCGGCCGCCGCGATGATCCCGGTGGCGATCTCGAGCGACTACCTCACCGCCCCCGATGCCGCGGACATCGATCTGGAGATCTCCGTGCGCAAACGCGGACGCACCGTCACCGTGCTCACCGTCGACGCGGTCCAGCTCGGCCGTACCGTCGTGTCGTCGTCGGTCACCATGGCCCGGCCCGACAGCGGCCGGCCGCACCACTCCGCCCCCACGGTCCTCGACGCGCTGCCCGTGGAGCCGTCGCCGACGGGTATCCCGCTCGACGGTTCGCCCATCGCCGAGGTCAATCACCTGGGGGCCGCCATCGATCTGGTCCTCGACTCGGCGACGTTCCCCGTTGTCCGCGGTGAGACCGGCGAGCCGCTCGTGCGGGGATGGATCCGGCCGAAGGGTGTCGAACCCGACGAATACTTCACGGTCCTGGTGGGCGACATCTCGCCGCCCGTCGTGATGAACCTGGCCCTGTTCGGGTGGGCACCCACCGTCCAGTTGACCACCTATGTCCGGCGGCATCCCGCGCCCGGCTGGCTGCGATTCGCCGCCACGAGTTCCGAGGTCGGCCCCGGGATGTTCGAGGAGGACCATCTCGTGGTGGACTCGACCGGGACGGTCGTCGCACAGTCCCGCCAGCTCGCCCTCATCCCCTCAGGAAGGTAGACATCCGTGTCCGAACGCATCGCCATCATCGGCGGAGGCAAGATCGGCGAGGCACTGCTCGCCGGTTTGATCGGTGCAGGCACCCCGACCAAGGACCTCGTCGTCGCCGAGCGACTGGAGAGCCGCGCCACCGAGATCGCCGATGAGTACGGCGTGCTGGTCACCGACGTCAAGAGCGCCGCGGAATCGGCGCAGTACGTCTTCTTGGCGATCAAACCGGACGACGTCGACTCGATCCTGCGCATCCTGGCCTCTGCGGAGGACAACGCGGATTCCGAGCGGGTGACCGTGACGCTCGTCGCCGGTCTGCCGCTGTCGCGATACGAGAGCGCGCTGCAGGCCGGGTCGCCGGTCATCCGGGTCATGCCCAACACCCCGATGCTCGTGAACGAGGCGATGTCGGCGGTCTCGGCCGGACGCTACGTCGGTGACGAGCAGCTCCAGGCCGTGGTCAAGATCCTGCAGACGGTCGGCCGCGTCACGGTCGTGCCGGAGAAGCAGATGGACGCGGTCACCGCGGTGTCCGGTTCGGGACCGGCCTATGTCTTCCTGCTCGCCGAGGCGATGATCGACGCCGGCGTGGGCCTCGGCCTGACCCGCGCCCAGGCCTCCGAGATGGCGGTCCAGACCATCCGCGGCGCGGGCATCCTGCTGAGCGACTCCGGTCTGTCCGCGGTCGATCTGCGCGCGGCCGTGACGTCGCCCGGCGGCACCACCGCCGAGGCCATCCGTGAATTCGAGGCCAACGGCCTACGGCACGCCGTCTACCAGGCGACTCGCGCCTGCGCGGCCGCCAGCGCGCGGGGTGGACGTCGAGTGGAAGTCGAGGGTTTGGCGCAGGGACACGCCGTCACCGACACCCCATGAATTGTGGTCCAAGGGCCGACAAACCCCAGCATGTTGGGGTCGAGTCACAGGAATCTCAGAAATACCGGTCTCTCACGTCGCTTTTTTCACATCTGCCACGCTAAGCTTCTTTAAGCACGTGCGTGTCTGATGTCCGCAGGAGGGGAAGCCTGCGGCCGCGACGCGTGCACCGGAGGTATGAGTGATTCATGGCACCTGCAGACACTCCTGGTGACAGGACAGGCGCAGTGAGCAATGCGGCTTCGGCGTCGCAGTTCCTCACTGTCGCCGAGGTTGCATCGTTGATGCGCGTTTCGAAGATGACCGTCTACCGTCTCGTCCACAACGGCGAACTGCCCGCGGTTCGGGTCGGACGCTCGTTCCGTGTGCACGCGAAAGCGGTCCACGACTATCTGGAGACGTCCTACTTCGACGCCGGCTGATCCGGCGCGTTGGACGCCTGAACAGCAGTTTTCTCGACAGACCTCCGTGGCCGGCCCTGTGCCGGCCACGGGGGTCTTCTGCTTCGACGGTGCCGGCGGCGGAGGGTGTGAGTCGCTTCGAAGGCCCGGTTCGGTGCTGTTCGGCGACCGCGATTTCCTGATCCGGCGTGCCGCCCGGTAGGCTCGGTGGTCGCGTACCTGGATGCGCCGGTGAGCCCTACGTGACACACCGCCGCTCGTCGCTTCGCTCCCGGCGCCGTTCCCGGCTGAAGTGCAGACCAGGGCCGAACAAGTACATCAGTGTCAATCGTGAGGAAGCGCCCCGATGGGTTCAGTGATCAAGAAGCGCCGCAAGCGCATGTCGAAGAAGAAGCACCGCAAGCTGCTGCGTAGGACCCGGGTGCAGCGTCGCAAACTCGGCAAATAGGCCTTTCTTCGGCATGGGGACCCGCTTCGGCGGGTCCTTTTGTCGTTCCGGGCGGCCTCGTCGGGCCGAATCGCCGGACTGCCGATAGCCTCGGGGTATGGCCGAACCCACCTCCGCCCCGCCCCGGGTGGTCCTGGTCACCGGGGCGTCGACGTTTCTCGGTGGCTACCTCGTGGCGCGCCTTGCCGCCAACCCCGACATCGAGAAGGTGCTCGCCGTCGATTCGCGGGTGCCGCGCAAGGACCTCCTGCGCCGGATGGGGCGGGCGGAGTTCCTGCGGGTCGACATCCGGCGACCCACCATCGCGAAGGCACTCGCCGCCTACGACGTGGACACCGTCGTGCATGCGGCGACCTCGATCGCCGACACCGCCCCGCACTCGGCGGCGATCAAGGAGTTCAACCTCGTCGGGGCGATGCAGGTGTGCGCCGCTTGCCAGCGCACGCCGTCGGTCAAGCGCCTCGTGCTGCGCTCGACGGCGATGGTCTATGGGGCGAGCAGTCGTGACCCGTCGCACTTCGCCGAGGAGACCCGGGCGCCCCGCGAGCCGAAGCGTGGATACGGTCGAGATCTACTCGACGTCGAGGGTTATGTACGCGGACTCGGCCGTCGGCGGCAGGACATCGACATCACCATCGTCCGCCCCCAGGCGATGTTGGGTCCGCGGATCACCACACGGATGAGTTCGTACCTCTCGCTGCCGGTCGTGCCGACGGTGATCGGTTTCCAGCCGCGTCTGCAGTTCCTGCACGAGGAGGATGCGCTGGCCGCGATGGAGCACGTGACCCTCGCGGGCAAGGTCGGCACGTTCAACATCTCCGGTGAGGGCGTGGTGACCCTCACCCAGGCGATCCGTCGTGTGGGACACGTCGAACTGCCTGTTCCGAGCAGTCTCCTGGCCCCGATCGCGGGTGTGTTCCAGGACCTGCGGTCGGCGAAGTTGAGGTCGTCGCAGACGGAATTCCTCACCTACGGCCGGGTGCTCGACACGACTCGGATGCGTACCGAACTCGGCTTCGTGCCGCGGTACACGACGCTCGAGACGCTGGACGATTTCATCCAGCGCAGCGGGGTGACGCCAGTGATCGGGTCCGATTCGTGGAGATCGCTCGAACAGCGGGTCGTCTCGGCTGCCCATCAGCTGCAGTGAAATTTCGGGTCATGATGGTGACGAAGTCGACGTGGGCATGCGCAACGTGAGTGCAACCTCTAGACTTGGACGTCAGACCCACATCGCGCCTACGCCGCGAATCGTTCTCCGCGACGGCTCGAGCGCGGAACATCAACGCAGATCCGGGCCCGGCCCGGTCCGGATCGCGTACCCAGGAAACAAGTAGGGGTGAGCACTTTGGCAGGTGGCGGAGCGACAGATGCACGTACCGCGAAAGTCATTCAGCTCTACACGTCGCCCTCGGGTCCTGATGCGCGTGGCGTCCGGGAGTCCGGCCGCCGTCGACATCCGAGCCAGCAGGTCGGGCACGATCGATCGAAAACCGCAGCAGCGCAACGTGCTTCGACGCTCGGTCATCCCAACACCGACGGCTTCGGTCGGGCGCCGGCGCGGGTGACCCCGATCAGCGACGAGATCACACTGCCCGACGAGGCGCTGGGTGTCGAGCACCGCGGCCCGTCGAAATCGAGTCCGCTGTTCAGCCTCGGCGCACTCCGCGGTGCGGTCGCCGACACCCTCACCTCGACCGCAGGGTTCATCCGGGAACGGATGGCGGGGGAGTACGAGGTCGACGAGTTCGGTTTCGACCCCCACTTCACCGATTCGGTGTGGTTCCCGGCCGTCCGCCAGGTCTATGAGAAGTGGTTCCGGGTCGAGGTCACCGGCATCGAGAACCTGCCGCGCGAGGGCGGGGCGCTCCTGGTCGCCAACCACGCGGGCACCATCCCGATCGACGCGGTCATCACCTCGCTGGCCGTGCGCGACAATCACCCCGAAGGCCGCTTCCTGCGCGTGCTGGCCGCCGACATGGCCTTCGACACCCCGGGGATCAGCGAGGTGGCCCGGCGGATCGGGGCGACGCTGGCATGCAACTCCGACGCCGACCGGCTCCTTCGCGCCGGCGAGCTGACCGCGGTCTGGCCCGAGGGGTACAAGGGCATCGGCAAGCTGTACAAGGACCGCTACAAGCTCCAGCGATTCGGTCGCGGCGGATTCGTGACCACGGCGCTGCGCAATGCCGCGCCGATCATCCCGGTGTCGATCGTCGGTTCCGAGGAGATCTACCCGATGCTCGCCGATCTCAAGCCCCTCGCCAAGATCCTCGGCCTGCCGTACTTCCCGGTGACCCCGCTGTTCCCGTGGCTCGGTCCGCTGGGCATGGTGCCGTTGCCGTCGAAGTGGCACATCCATTTCGGGCGCCCCATCGAGACCGGGTCCTACGACGAGGCGTCGGCCGACGACCCGATGGTGGTCTTCGACCTCACCGACCACGTGCGCGAAGAGATCCAGCAGACCCTCTTCCGGATGCTCAGCCGACGCGGGAGCGTCTACTTCGGCTGACGGTGCCCGCACCGCTCCGTCAGCTGATAACCATGAAGCATGCGTGCAGTCGTGTGCCGGAACGGCGAACTGACGGTCGAGGAGATCCCCACCCCGGAGCCCGGTGCGGGGCAGGTGTTGCTGCGGGTGCTGCGGGCCGGGATCTGCGGGTCGGATCTGCACGCCCGCGTCCACTGCGATGCCACGGCCGAGGTGTCCGCGGCGGTGGGTTACGACGCCTTCATGCGGTCCGGACAGTCGGTGGTCATGGGACACGAGTTCGCCGGCGAGGTGGTCTCCTACGGGCCCGGGTGCCGTAAGCGGTGGGCGCCCGGCACGCCTGTGGTGTCGGTGCCGATGATCCGGCACGGTTCGGAAGCGCACCTGACCGGACTGTCGGAGTCCGCGGCCGGTGGCTACGCCCAGTTCGTGCTGGTGTCGGAGGACATGACCTTCGAGATCCCGGAGGGTCTGCCGGCCGAGCATGCCGCCCTGACCGAACCGATGGCCGTCGCCCACCACGCGGTCCGGCGCGGCGAGGTCGGGCGCCGCGATGTCGCGGTCGTGATCGGCTGCGGGCCGATCGGCCTCGCGGTCATCACCATGTTGAAGGCGGACGGGGTCCGGACCGTCATCGCGAGCGACCCGTCACCCGGGCGGCGGGTGCTCGCACATCGGGTGGGTGCCGACATCGTGGTCGACCCGGCCACGACCTCGCCCTTCGAGCGGTGCGCCGAGGCGGGCAAGTACATCACCCGGGCCCAGGACCTGCTCGGCGCGGCGTTCGACGCGATGCGGACCCTTCGCCGGATCCCGCTCGTGCCGTGGTCGTCGCTGTTCCGGACGGCCGATCGCCTCGGTGCGACACCGAAGGGCCCGGTCGTCTTCGAATGCGTGGGTACGCCCGGGATGATCGAGCACGTGGTGACCGAGGCGCCGTTCCGGTCACGCATCGTCGTGGTCGGGGTGTGCATGGAACCCGACACCTTCCGTCCGGCCATGGCGCTGAACAAAGAACACGAGTTGCGGTTCGTGTTCGCCTATGACCCGGCCGAGTTCTACGACACCCTGCACATGATGGCTGACGGAGACGTCGACGTCGCACCGCTGATCACCGCGACGGTCGGTCTCGAGGGCGTCGGTGCGGCATTCGACGCCCTCGGCGGTGCCGAGCACCACGCCAAGGTGCTGATCGATCCGATGAGCGAGGTGGCCTCGCTCTAGGCGTTTGGTCGACCGAGCGCACTATTTCGTTCCCCGCTGGTTGAGCCGGCACCGAGCGTAGCCGCCGGGCCGAGCAAGCGACGAAGGAGCGCGTCGAGGTCGAGGCACCGCCCACTGCTGGTTGAGCCGGGCACCGAGCGTAGCCGCCGGGCCGAGCAAGCGACGAAGGAGCGCGTCGAGGTCGAGGCGCCGAGTCGAAACCACCTGGCGACCAGACCATCTCGGCGCAGCCACGGCACCATCGCGCGTGGTGACGAATACGATTGCGTCACAACGCCTACCCTTCACGGATCCACTGTGGATCAGTCTCCGGAATTGTCGGTGGTCGGGTTTAGATTGGTTGGCATCAGATCGCACCCCGGCCGGGGTGGGTCGGGGGCAATGTATCGGGGGGCATGGTGAGGGTGTGGACCGATCTGCCGGGCGAGTTCGTCGCCGGGGTCGATCCTGACCACGTCGGTGAGACCGACATGGTGATGTTGATGGCCGGGTTCGATGCCACACGACGCGGAGAGTCCTACCTGGCGTGGCATCGATATCAGACGATCGCCGTGATGGCCGACCGTCTGGTCACGACCACCGCGGACGGGTTTGTGATGGACGGTCACGCCGACTGCGCCGCCCGCATCGCCCGCCAGGCCGCGGTGTCGCGCCGGCAAGCCGAGAACCTGATCGACGAGGCAATCGCGCTGCGTGACCGGCTCCCCGAGACCGCTGAGACATTGCGCGACGGGATTCTGTCGCAGTGGCAGATCCGGCTGATCATCTCCCGCACCTTGTTGATCCCCGCCGATGACCCGATCACCCCCGCCCTGGATGCCGAGATCGCCGCCACCCTCCGTCGTCGCAAGGGTGTGTGGGACCGGGCCCGGCTACGGGACATGGTCGACCGGCTGGTGTTCCGGCACGATCCGGATGCGGTACGCCAGCGGCGCAAAGACGCGATGGACCAGCGTGGGGTGTGGACCCACGAACTATCTGACGGCACCGCAGAGTTGACCGCGGTGATGTCGGCGGAGAATGTGCGGATCTCCGCGAAAGCCATCGGCATCCTGGCCGATGTTGTCTGCGCGCGGGACGGCCGGACCAAGGACATACGTCAGTCGGATGCGATGTTCGCGCTGTTGACCCGCTCTACGTTCGAGTGTCAGTGCGACGGCGAACAGGAATGCACCGCGCAGATCCCGGACCCGCAGAACCTTCTCGACGCGGTCCGCGCCGAGATAGTGATCCATGTGGTCACCGACGCCGCGACGCTCGCCGGGGCGCCGGGGGTCGGGTTCCTCGACGGCCACGGCATCATCTGCGATGAGCATGTGCGTGACCTCGCCGCTCGCCCGGACGCCACTCTCACCCCGGTCACCCCGGCGCGTACCGCGCCTATCTACGTAGCCGAAACCGCCGACGATGCTCAACGGTGGACCGCCCAGCGCCCGGCGCCAGCCCAGAAGGATTGTGCCGACGACGGAAACGAACCCGCCGCAACGCACTCTGACGAACAGGCCGGTGACACCACAGCGTCGGTAGCCGTGGTCTATCCAGCAACCCATCCCGGTAACGGGTATCGGCCCACCACCGCGTGTGCCGAGTTCGTGCGGGTGCGGGATGGCTATTGCACCGAACCCGGTTCTACTCGTTCGGCCTTCGACTCCGATCTCGACCACGTCACCGAATACGACCACACCGATCCCGCCCGGGGCGGGGCGACGTCGAGTGAGAACATCAACGCCAAATGCCGGCCCGGTCACCTACTCAAAACCTACGGCGACTGGATCGATGAGCAGTACCGCGACGAAGACGGACGCCTGGTCACCGAATACACCACCCCCGAAGGCGTCACTCTGTACGGGGATGCCGAAACACTGGAAGACACCTTTCCCAACCTGCGGCGAATCCGGTTCGAACAAGCCGCCCAAGCACCACCCACACCCCGCGTGATCGCGCCCGCCGACAACCCAGAGCGCACCCACAGCCGACTGGACGCCAAACTCGCCCGCCGGCGAAACGAACGCGCCCGCAACAGACGAGCCCGCGCAGAACTCGACCGCCTCGATCCACCACCCTTCTGACAGTGGGACGGGCGGGGACCGTCAGCGCCGAAGATCCAGTGCCGCCCGGATGATCGATTCGGTGTCGATGCCGTGGAGGCGATAGACATCGTCGAGCGAACCCACCTGGCCGAACCTGCTGACACCCAGGGCGGCCCCCCGAACCGCGTTGACGCCGGTCAGGAACGCGAGGGTGTGCGGGTGGCCGTCGAGGACGGTGACCATCGGTGCCGCGCGGTCGGCGGGGAAGACCTGGTCGAGGATCCACGACGGGGAGTCGGACAGGCCGCGGCGTGCCTGCATCGCCTCGAAGAGCAGCCCGGGGCTGGTGACGCACACGACGTCGGCGTCCACCCCCTGGTCGGCGAGCCGGTCCGCCGCGGCGAGGGTCTCGGTGACCACCGCACCCATCCCGACCAGGGTGACCTGCGGGGAACTCGTGCGCCGCAACAGATATGCGCCCGCGACCGCATGTCGGCGGCGTCGTTCCCGGGCGGCGGGTTCCGTGGGGACGTCGGCGAGCCGCTGGTCGACCGGCCGCGTCGACAGGCGCAGGTACGACGACGTGCCGTCCGGCCGTCCGAGCCGGCCGATGCAGGACAACAGGATCCACTCCACGTCGAGCGCGAAGGCCGGTTCGTAGGTCACACATCCGGGTTGTTCGAGGCCGATCGACGGTGTCGTGATCGACTGGTGCGCACCACCTTCGGCTGCGAGCGTGACCCCCGACGGGGTGCCGACCAGGATCGACTGCCCGCCCGCGTAGATGCCGTACGACCATGGTTCCAGGGTCCGTTCGACGAACGGGTCGTAGAGCACGCCGATCGGGAAGAGTGGTTGACCCCACCTGCTCCACGTCGCACCGAGTTCGCCGATCAGGCCGGCCAGGTTGGTCTCGGCGATCCCGAGTTCCATGTGCTGGCCGGATGGACGTTCCCGCCAGTGCATGATCGTCTCGGAGTCGTCGTCGAACCAGTTGCGCCGCTCGTCCGGCGACCACACGCCGACCTTGTTCAGCCAGCCCGCGAGATTCGTCGTGGAACTGACGTCGGGACTGACCGTGACCACGCGCGCCGACGCCTCGGGCGCAGCCCGCGACAGCGCGAGCAACGCTCGGCCCAGGGCCGCCTGCGTCGTCGATGTCCCCGTCGGGGTCTTGCTGATGTCGGTCGGCACCGCCGGGGGAGGGGTGGGTTCGACGGGGTCGCGACGCAACCTCCGCGCCACCGATTCGCACAATGCGGCGGCCTCGGTGCCATCGGCGAATCCGGACCACGGATCGTCGACAGACGTCCCGAGGGCGGTGGCCAGTTCCCCGTACTGCTCGACCGTCAGCAGCGACGAGTGGTTCTGCGGGTGGCCTTCGGTCGGAAGGCCGTGCCCCTTGATGGTGTAGGCGAGGATGACCGTGGGACGGGTGTCGTCGATCTGGTCGTAGGCCGTGCGCAGGGCGTCGAGGTCGTGACCACCGAGGTTGCGGATCGCGGCGAGGAGGGTTGCGTCGTCGACGTCATCGATGACCCGGGTGACCGATTCGGCGTCGGAGCCCTTGCCCGGCAGCCGCTTTCGCACCTCATCTGCGTCGCAACGCAGGAGCCGCTGATATTCGGGGTTGGGCATGTCGAGGATGCGGCCTCGCAGTGCCGAGCCGCCCTCACGGGCGAAGAGGGTCTCGAGCAGGCGACCGAACTTGACGGCGATGACCTGCCACCCCGCCGCGGCGAACATCGCCTCCAGCCGGCCGGCGGCGATGTTGGGGACGACCCGATCCAGGGACTGCCGGTTGAGGTCGACGATCCACACCAGCTCGCCGAGTTCGGCGACCGACGGATCGAGGATCGCCTCCCACACCGCCCCCTCGTCGAGCTCGGCATCGCCGACGAGCGAGTATTGACGGCCGAGCACTGTTTCCGACCGGCGGTCGGCCCGGACTGCCTCGATGCCCGCGGCGTCGGCGGCCAGCCTGGTGTCGATGTAGCGGCGGGCCATCGCGCCCCAGATCGGCGCGGTGGCGCCGATGCCCACCGATCCCGTCGAATAGTCAACGGGGTCTGGATCTTTGGTGCGACTGGGGTAGGACTGCAGGCCGCCGAACTCGCGCAGCGTCGTCAGGTACGACTCATCGAGCAGTCCCAGCAGGTAGTTGATGCCGTGGAGTACCGGTGCGGCATGGGGTTTCACCGACACGCGGTCGCCGGGTCGGAGTTGTTCGAACCACAACGACGTCATGATCGACACCATCGAGGCACATGACGCCTGATGGCCGCCGACCTTCATTCCGGTCGCATTGCGACGAACGAGGTTGGCGTGGTGGATCATCGAGGTCGACAACCACAGCACGCGGTCCTCGACCTTCCGCAGCGCGTCGGTTGTCGTCCGAGCGTCGCCGGTTGGGCTCGCGATCGTCATGGTGCTCTCCCGGTGGAGTGATCGGCGGAGGTCAGCGCTGGCGTAAGAACCGGGCGGCGGCCGCGGCGCCCCCGCCCGCGGCGCCGAGCACGATCGCGGTCCCGGCCCCGTACTTGGCGGCCTTGCGCGCCGTGCGGAAGTCGTACATCTCCCACCCGCGGACCTTGGCGACGTCGCGCAGGTCGGTGTCGGGGTTGATGGCCACCGCGCGACCGACCAGCGACAGCATCGGCACGTCGTTGTGCGAGTCCGAGTACGCCGTGCAGCGCTTGAGGTTGAGCCCCTCCCGGATCGCGAGGGCGCGGACGGCGTGGGCCTTGCCGGGGCCGTGCAGGATGTCGCCGACGAGCCGACCGGTGAAGACCCCGTCGACGCTCTCGGCGACGGTGCCCAGCGCCCCGGTGAGGCCCAGGCGGTCCGCGATCGTCTGCGCGAGCTCGACCGGCGTCGCGGTCACCAGCCAGACCTGCTGTCCGGCGTCGAGGTGACGCTGGGCGAGGGCCCTGGTGCCCGGCCAGATCTTGTCGGCGATGTAGTCGTCGAAGATCTCCTCGCCGAGTTCGACGAGTTCGGAGGTCGGTTTGCCGGCGATGAAGGACAACGCCTTCTCCCGCCCCTCGGCGACGTCGCGCGCGTTCTCCTTGCCGGTGATCCGGAACTTCGCCTGCGTCCATGCGAAGTCCATGATGTCGCCGTAGGTGAAGTACTTCCGGGCCGCCAGGCCGCGGGCGAAATGCACGATCGAGGCGCCCTGGACCAGGGTGTTGTCGACGTCGAAGAACGCTGCAGCGGTGAGGTCTCGCCGGGGTTCGCCCGGGATGTCGGCCGTCTCGCGCGACCGCAGCGAGTCGACGGCGGCCTTGGCGCTGGCCTCGCCGGCGAGGGTCTGGCGGAGTTCGTGGGCGGTCTGGCGGAAGCGGCCGGTGGCCGCGGTCGCCCGCTGCGAGATCCAGGTCGTGACCCGGTTGTTCTCGTCGTCGCCGAGTTCGTGGAGTTCGGCGTCCTCGTCGAAGTCGTCGGTGAACTCCACTCGGGCGGCGTGCGACTCCCAGTCGTCGCCGGTCGGGCCGTCGCCCTGCATCGGATTGGGCGGGAGATCTGTCGCGTCGTCGGGCGTCTCGTCGTCCTGACGGTCTTCCGGGCCCGGGATCTCGCCCACTGCCCACCTCCCACGCGTAGCGCCAGCACTGCTTGCCCGGTACAGCCTAGTGGTGCCGGGGCCCGAAGTCCGACCCCCGCGCGGTGGCGGATCGCACATCCGCCCCGGGCCGCGTCACCCGGGTGATCGTGCGCGCGTGACGCTGGGAAGATGGTCGCCATGACGGTGGAACTGTTGACCCGTGCCGGCTGTCAGGCCTGCGCGGCGGCCCGAGCCGACCTGACCCGGATCTGCACCGACCTGGGCGTCGGGTTCACCGAGGTCGACGTCGACCGGGCGGCGGACGACGGGCGTGCCGACCTCCGCGCCGAGTTCGGCGACCGGCTGCCCGTGGTCCTGCTCGACGGCGACGAACACAGCTACTGGGAGGTCGACGAACCGCGCCTGCGGGCCGATCTCACCGGCCGTCGGTGAATCTATTCCCACGTCGACGCGGCGTCTAACACAGCACGACCGGTCGCGAGGGGCCGTGTGAACAGATTCACAGGCAAGTTATATCCTCGTTCCCATTGGGAAGAGTCGGGTCTCGGCGTCCGGTCGACGCCGACGAGTGTGCGGGAGTGAGCGTGGGCGCGGAACGTGCGAAGTCGGCTGACGCCGACCCTCCCGCGTCTGCCGTTCCCACCGCCGACATCCCCACCGCCGACATCCCCGGGCCGACGGTGACCCGGCTGGCCACCTACCTGCACGTGCTGCGCTCGTTCAGTCGCCGCGGCATCCTGCTGGCGTCCAGCGGCGAGCTGGCGACGGCCGCCGGGGTCAATCCCGCCATCCTGCGCAAGGACCTCTCCTACGTGGGCGCCAACGGCGTTCGCGGCGTCGGATACGACGTCGGTCGCCTGACCGCGCGGATCTCGATGACCCTGCACACCGACAGCATCCACACCGTCGCGCTCGCCGGTGCCGGTTCGCTCGGCCGCGCGCTGCTGTCACACGCAGGCTTCGGACGTGGGTTCCGGGTCGTGGCGATGTTCGACGCCGATCCCGCCCTGGCCGGCGCGGTCCTCGAGTCGGGGGGTCCGCAGGTGGCGCCCCTGACCGACATCGCGACCGTCTGTGCACGGGCGGTCCCGACGGTCGAGATCGCGGTGATCGCCACGGCCGACGACGACGCCCGGCTCGCCTTCGACGCCTTCGTCGCCGCGGGTGTACGGCAGGTGCTCAACGTCACGCCGGTGTCGCTTCCGGCGGAGTCGGATGTCGTCGTCAGACAGGTTGATCTAGCCTTGGAGCTACAGGTGTTGGCTTTCCAGGCCTCTCGCGGGCCGCGCGACGACGTCAAGGAGCCGCGCGGAACGAAGCGGGCTCGCGGGCACCAGGGAAACGCAATGGGTGAAGAAACGGTGACAGCGTGAGTGTTCTGTTGTTCGGGGTGTCGCACCGCAGTGCTCCGGTCGAGGTGCTCGAGCGGTTGGCGGTCTCCGACCACGACCGTCCCAAATTGATCGACGAGCTGCTCTCCTCGCGAGCGATCTCCGAGGCCATGCTCGTCTCCACCTGCAATCGGGTGGAGATCTACGCCGTCGTCGACGCCTTCCACCCGGCGCTCGAGGCCGTCGGCGCCGTCCTCGGCGACCACTCCGGCATGACCGTCAACGAGATGACCCGCCACGCCTACGTCCGGTACTCCGAGGCCGCCGTCGAGCATCTCTTCACCGTCGCGGCGGGCCTCGATTCGCTGGTCGTCGGCGAGCAGCAGATCCTCGGCCAGATCCGCAACGCCTACCTCAGCGCCGACGCCAACGACTCCGCCGGGCGCGTCCTGCACGAACTGGCCCAGCAGGCACTGCGCGTCGGCAAGCGGGTGCACACCGAGACCGGTATCGACCGGGCGGGTGCCTCGGTGGTCTCCGTCGCACTTCACCGCGCCAAGGCGCTGCTCACCGATCCCGCGACCGGCGCACACCGCCTGCGCCGCGCGGTCGTCGTCGGTGCCGGTGCGATGGGTGGTCTGGCCACCGCGCAGCTGGCCCGTGAGGGCGTCACCGAGATGGTCGTGGTGAACCGGACCGTCGACAAGGCCGACCATCTCGCGGGCAACATCGCCGCCAATCACGGCATCGACGTCCGGGGCGTCGGACTCGACGACCTGCCGGCCGCGATGGCCACCGCCGACGTCGTCGTGACGTGTACGGGTGCGATCGGCGCGGTCGTCGGCGTGGGATCGGTGCACGAGGCTCTCGCGTCTCGCGCCGGCGCCGGGAACGCGGCCGCGCCGCTCGTCATCTGCGACCTCGGTCTCCCGCGCAACGTCGACCCGGCCGCCGCGCGACTTCCGGGCGTGCACATCGTCGACATCGAGGGTCTGCGGGGTGACTCCGAGACCCAGGCCGCCGAGAACGACACCCTCGCGGCGCGGTCGATCGTCGCGTCCGAACTCGCCGACTACCTCACCCACCAGCGTCAGGCCGAGGTCACCCCGACCGTCGCAGCACTGCGCCAGCGCGCCGCCGACGTCGTCGAGGCGGAGATCCTGCGTCTCGAGACCCGGCTTCCCGACCTCGAGGGCGCCCAGCGCGACGAGGTCGCCAAGACCGTCCGTCGCGTCGTCGACAAGCTCCTGCATGCGCCGACCGTTCGGGTCAAGCAACTGGCGTCGACCCCCAACGGGGACCACTACGCCGAGGCGCTGCGCGAACTGTTCGAACTCAAGCCCGGTGCGGCCGAAGCTGTTTCGGCTCCCGACCACATCGGTGGCTTGCCCGCGGGTGACGCGGCGGGCGAGCTGGGCGACCGATGAGCGCAACCTCTCCCGCGCCGATCCGGATCGGCACGCGGGGTTCACTGCTGGCGACCACCCAGTCGCAGACCATCGCCGATGCGTTGACCGCCGCCGGGCATCCCGCCGAACTGGTCATCATCAAGACCGCCGGTGACGCCTCGGCCGCGCCGGTGGCCGAGATCGGCGTCGGGGTGTTCACCACCGCGATCCGCGTGGCGCTCCGGAACGACGAGGTCGACGTCGCCGTGCACTCGTACAAGGACCTCCCGACGGCGCCCGAGGACGACCTCACCATCGCGGCCGTCCCGACGCGCGTCGATCCCCGCGATGCACTGGTCGCACGCGACGGACTGGTGCTCGGCGAGCTCCCACCCGGCTCGGTCATCGGCACCTCGGCCCCGCGACGGGCCGCGCAGCTTAAGGCATTGGGTCTCGGTTTGGAAATCCGCCCCCTACGAGGCAACCTAGATTCTCGGTTGGGCAAAGTCGCCAGCGGCGAACTCGACGCAGTCGTGGTCGCCCGCGCCGGGCTCGTGCGGATCGGACGGACCGAAGTGGTCTCCGAAGCGCTCGAACCGGTGGTCATGCTGCCGGCTCCGGCGCAGGGTGCACTCGCTGTGGAGTGCCGCTCAGACGATGCCGAACTGGTGAGAATTCTCGCCGAGTTGGACGACAAGTCCACCCGCGCGGCCATCGATGCCGAACGGGCGGTACTCGCGGCTCTCGAAGCCGGCTGTACCGCACCGGTCGGAGCGATCGCGGAGGTGGTCGAGTCGATCGACGAGGACGGGCGCATCTTCGCCGAGCTGTCGCTCCGAGCGGCAGTGGCGGCCGAGGACGGATCGGACGTGATCCGCGCTTCGGCGGTGGGTCCGGTCGATCATGCCGTTCAGCTGGGCAAGGATCTCGCCGCCGAACTGCTGGAGCTGGGAGCGGGCGACCTCGTCAACTCTCCCTAGCAGAGAACGAACTGCAGCCCTCGCCGAGAGGGCAGGAGAGTGCGAACCCATGAGCCGTACGAAGAAGGCAAATCCCGGACGGATCCTGTTCGTGGGGTCGGGTCCAGGGGACCCAGACCTGCTCACCGTGCGGGCGCGCACCGTGATCACCAACGCGACCACGGCCTACATCGACCCCGATGTGCCCGCGCCGGTGGTGTCGCTGATCGGTAGTGCGCATCGCGACGAACCCGCCGCCGACACTCGCCGATCCACCAAGAAGGCCGAGAAACCCGCCGACGACGCGGCGTCGGCGCCTGCCGCCCCGGCCGACGAGCCGCAGGCCGTCGGTGACGAGACCGGCAAGGCTGATGCCGGACAGGCCGACGAGGAGTCGGTGGTCCGACCGGCACTCGGCGACCCGGCCGAGGTCGCGAAAACCCTCGTTGCCGCGGCCCGCAACGGCGACGACGTCGTGCGCGTGGTCTCCGGAGATCCGCTGACCACCGACTCGGTCCTCGCCGAGGTGAACGCCGTCGCCCGCACGTCGGTCACCTTCGAGGTCCTGCCGGGCCTGCCCGCCGCCTCCGTCGTGCCGAGCTACGCAGGCATGCCGCTCGGCTCGACCCACACCGAGGCCGACGTCCGCGGCGAGGTCGACTGGGCCGCACTGGCCGCCGCCCCGGGCCCGCTGGTGCTGCACGCGACGTCGGGTCACCTCGCCGAGACCGCGAGTGCGCTGACCGAACACGGCATGGCGCCCCAGACCCCGGCCGCGATCACCATCAACGGCACGACCTGCGCCCAGCGCACCATCGAGGCCACGCTCGCGACGCTCAACGAGCAGGGCAACGCGCTCACCGGCCCGCTGATCGTCACGGTCGGCAAGGTCGTCGGTGCGCGCGGCAAGCTCTCCTGGTGGGAATCGCGCGCCCTGTACGGCTGGACCGTCCTGGTTCCGCGCACCAAGGACCAGGCCGGCGACATGAGCGAGCGGCTCGTCAGCCACGGCGCCATGCCCAAAGAGGTGCCGACCATCGCGGTCGAACCGCCGCGGAGTCCCGCGCAGATGGAACGCGCCGTCAAGGGACTGGTCGACGGGCGTTACCAGTGGGTCGTGTTCACCTCCACCAACGCGGTCCGCGCGGTGTGGGAGAAGTTCGCCGAGTTCGGACTCGATGCCCGCGCGTTCTCCGGCGTCAAGATCGCCTGTGTCGGTGAGGCCACCGCCGAGAAGGTCCGGTCGTTCGGTATCAACCCCGAACTCGTGCCGTCGGGTGAGCAGAGCTCACTGGGACTCCTCGAGGACTTCCCGCCCTACGACGACGTCTTCGACCCGGTGAACCGAGTCCTGTTGCCGCGCGCCGACATCGCCACCGAGACGCTGTCCGAGGGTCTGCGTGACCGCGGTTGGGAGATCGACGACGTGACGGCCTACCGCACCGTGCGCGCGGCACCGCCGCCCGCCGAGACCCGCGAGATGATCAAGACCGGCGGCTTCGATGCGGTCTGCTTCACCTCGAGCTCGACGGTCCGCAACCTCGTCGGTATCGCCGGAAAGCCGCACGCGCGCACCATCGTCGCGTGCATCGGACCCAAGACCGCCGAGACCGCAACCGAATTCGGACTCCGGGTGGATGTGCAGCCGGAGAACGCGTCGGTGCTCGAACTGGTCGACGCGCTCGCCGAGCACGCCGCCCGGCTCCGGGCCGAGGGTGCACTTCCGCCCCCGCGCAAGAAGTCTCGCCGCTCGCGTTCGTGAGTTCGAAGGGACCCCAATGTCACCCGTGATCCGGCCCCGGCGGCTGCGTACCACCCCGGCGATGCGTCGGCTGGTCGCCGAGACCTCGCTCGAGCCGCGACACCTGGTCTTGCCGATGTTCGTCGCCGACGGCATCGACGAGCCGGTGCCGATCTCGTCGATGCCGGGCGTCGTGCAGCACACGATGGACTCGCTGCGCGGTGCCGCGGCCGAGGCGGTCGCGGCCGGCGTCGGCGGGCTGATGCTGTTCGGTGTGCCGCGCGCGGAGGACAAGGACGCCACCGGGTCGGGCGCCGACGCCGAGGACGGGATCCTCAACCGGGCCCTGCGCACCCTCGCCGACGACCTCGGGGACTCGACGGTCCTCATGGCCGACACCTGCCTCGACGAGTTCACCGACCACGGGCACTGCGGCGTCGTCGACGGCCGGGGTCGCGTCGATAACGACGAGACCCTCGAGCGGTACGTGTCGATGTCCCTGGCGCAGGCGCGAGCGGGTGCACATCTCCTCGGGCCGAGCGGGATGATGGACGGTCAGGTCGCCACGATCCGTGCCGCCCTCGACGCGGAGGGCTTCACCGACACGGGGATCCTGGCCTACGCCGCGAAGTACGCCTCGGCGTTCTACGGCCCGTTCCGGGAAGCGGTCGGCTCGTCGTTGCAGGGCGACCGGCGCACCTACCAGCAGGATGCGGCCAACCGGCTGGAGGCGCTGCGCGAGGTCCGTCTCGACCTCGAGGAGGGCGCCGACATCGTGATGGTGAAGCCGGCGATGAGCTACCTCGACATCGTGCGCGACGTCGCCGAGATGAGCGACGTCCCGGTCGCGGCGTATCAGATCAGCGGCGAGTACTCGATGATCTCCGCCGCCGCCGAACGGGGCTGGATCGACCGGGATGCCGCGATCCTGGAGTCACTGACCGGCATCCGGCGGGCCGGCGCGTCGATCGTCCTGACCTACTGGGCGGCCGAGGTGGCACAGCGCCTGTCGTGATCCCGCGCGCAGCGCTCGCGGCGATCCGGGTTCACTAGGCTGGTCCCATGTCCGCACCGTACGGCCCCGCGCCCGAGTCCGACCCCGGCGCGTCGTCGCAACCGAAGATCCCCGACTCCGTCTCCATCGCCGTCGAGCTGTGGGTGGTGGTGATCGTCGGCCAGATCGTGGCGCTGTTCGCGCAGACCGGCACCTTCGTGGACATGATCGGCGAGCAGGTGCGTGCGGCTCCCCAGGAGGGCATCCCACCCGAGCAGGTCGACTTCATTACGTCGTCGGGATTCGTGGTGGGTGTGCTGGTGGTGACCTCGCTGTTCCTGACCGCGATCACCGCGTTGATCGTCTGGTTCACCCGGAAGGGCTACAACTGGGCCCGCGTCGTGCTGTCGGCGATGGGTGTCTATGTCGTGGTCAGCCTGCTGTTCTCGCTGTTCGGTGACACGTCGCCGGCGTGGGCGATGATCCCGCAGGTGATCAGCGGTGTCGCGGCGCTGGGTGCGACGGTGCTGCTGATGCGGGGCGACTCCGAGAAGTACTGCCGGGCCATGGCGCAGGCGCGCAAGCCGCAGCCGGTGCACCCGCCGATGCCGCCCTATCCGTACGGCCAGAACCCGTACAGCCAGAACCCGTACAGCCAGAACCCGTACAGCCAGAATCGGTACGGCCAGAACCCGTACAGCCAGAACACGCCGTATGGTGACAGCGAGTACCGAGGTGAGCGCATCGGCCCGCACCCGGAGAACCCTCACCCGGAGAACCCCCAGCCCGGGAAACCGGCCCCCGAGAACCAGAACGAAGGACCGAAGAACCAGTGACAAGTCCCGATCCGGCGCTGCGTCCGAAACTCGTCGTCTGGGCCTACCGGTGCTGGTTGACCTCGGGTGCGCTCCTGATCGCGCTCGGCGCACTCGTCATCGTCGTGTCCGCGGTCGGCGACTCCGGGACCGTCACGTCCGGAGTGCTGGGCGCCATGGTCGTCGTCGTGGGTGTCGCCTACATCCTGCTGGGCAGCAAGGCGTTCACCGGCGACGCGAGATGGCGCTCGTCGCTGGCGGCGCTGACCCTGGTCGTCGTGGCGATGCTGCTGTTCCTGAGCCTGGGGATGAACTTCTTCGCGTTCCCGTTGCTGGCGGGCATCATCGGCCTGTTCGGGTCGTTGCTCGCCTACCGGCCACCCGCCGAGACCTGGTACACCGGCAAGGAGCCGGAGGCCCCGGCTCGCCGGTCCCGCAAGAAGAACACATGACGGCCGACCCGGCCGGCTCCGAGCCCGACCCCGAAACCGACGCCCCGGAGTCCGACGGCACCGATTCCGACGCCCCGGAGTCCGACGCCCCGGAGTCCGACGGCACCGAATCCGACGTCCCGGCGCCCGACCCGGTCGAACCCGCGGGGGAGGTTCTGTTCGCCGAGTCCGGCGGTAGTTGGTGGGTGGTCCTGATCGGCCCGATCCTGGTCGGCGCGGTCCTGGCCGTGGAGATCACCGGACCGGGTCAGGTGCACTGGCCGGTGCTCATGATCTTCTTCGTGCTGCTTCTCGGGTTCTCCCTGGTGCAGGTGTCCGCTGCCCGCCGCCACGTCAGCGTCGAGCTCACCGAGACCACGCTCCGGCAGGGCGCGGTCACGACCCCGCTCGCGGACATCCGGAAGATCTTCCCGCCCAACCACGGTCACGCCCCGCAGGACTGGGAGAGTGCGTCGGCGCTCGGTGAGCTGCACGGCGTACCCCGGCGGCGTAAGGGGATCGGTGTGGAGCTGACCTCGGGGACCCTCGCGCAGGCGTGGGCCCGGGACGTCGAACGGTTGCGCAGCGAACTCACGCAGGCACACGAGGCCGTCCGGTTGGGTCTGCCGCCCCGCGGCGCCTCGACGACGGGAACCGACCCGGCGGATCAGGAATCGACCGAGTGACGGCCCGCCCGGCTGTCGCGGTAGGCGCGGCGTCGTAGGTCGCCGAGCCAGGACGGCGCGAACTCGACGCCTTCGGGCCGGTGCAGGATCGGGTCGAAGTCGACGTCGAGTCCGGTGAGGACGTGGTCGAGCTCGATCCGGACCACCGGCACGAAGCGTCCGACGCCGGCCTCGAGGACGATCACGATCGGCTGGTTGCGGCGCAGGCGGGCGGCCAGAGCCTCGATCGAGAGTCCCGAGGACTCCGACGGCTCGAGGATGCGGGCCCGAATCCAGTACAGCTCGCCGTCGTAGCGGTACGGAGTCAGGCTCGACACCGCGGTGGCCCAGTGCGTCGTCGGGAGCGGCATGGGCACGCGGCCGGCGAACGGGGCCGGGCCGGCGAGCAGGAGGTCCCAGGCGCCGGTGGCGTTGGTCGAGGACGAGACGCCGCCGCCACCCACCGCGCCAGGGTCGGTCGACGGAAACCGGATGGCGAGCCCCACGATGTCCGGTAGGCCGCCGGGCGTGCCGATCCCCTTTGACACCCGCACCGACACCGGGCCGCTGCGGAAGGGCAGTGGGTGATCCGCGGACAGCGCCGCTCGGCCTCCGCACAGCAGACCGTCGGGATGAAACACCCGGGCATGCCTGAGGGCGCCGAGCCAGCGGAACGGGGTCGTGATGAGGTCGGGTACTGCGGTCATGAGAACTCCGGTTGTCGGGTGGTCGCACGCGCCCGGTCGCGGACCGCGCAGCGTGGTCTCCACAACGGCGTCGGCGGCAGTATGCCCGCTGTGCCGACGACCAAACACCGGCCCGGAAAACGCACTGCGGCCACCGTCTCCTCGACGGTGGCCGCAGGTGGGGCTGTGAGGCGGGCGTTCAGCCGTTCTGCAACATGGGTGCGCGCAGCAGTTCTTCGGGGACGCCGAACGCGTCGACGAGCGACCGCGCGTGCGGGCGCAGCTCCTGGCACAGCTCGTTCACGCCGCGGCGAATCGCCTTGGCGCGCTCCACCGAGATGTGCCGGTGCATCATGAACCACGAGAGGTCGTCTTCGAGTGCGGAGTACACGAAAAGATCGCACACCTTACCCAGAAGCTCTGCCGCGGAACGCGAATCGCAGTTCTCGATCGCTTCGACGAAAGCTTCGAGCACCACGCGCTCGATGTGCGCGTGCCCCACCTTCAACAGGTGGTCCTGGGCATTGTTGAACACCTCGAAGGCGTCGTTGTCGTCGTCGAGGGCGCGGCGCAGACGTTGCGCGCATGTGCGGACGAGGTGGTCCTCACGATTGCGGAACAGTCGGATCTGCGTGCTGCGGTCGGTGAGCGCGGACTTCTCGGTGTCCTCGTCGGAGCCGTCGAGCAGGGTCTGCACGACCTGCCGGACCGCGGTCTTCTCGGCCACCACATCACGTGCCATCCCGGCGATGAACCGTACCCAGCCACCGGCCGAGAGTCCTTGCACGTCTTCGGAGTACGCCGACAGCAGTTCTTTCGCGATCAGCTGCGTCATGATCGTGTTGTCGCCCTCGAAGGTGGTGAACACGTCGATGTCGCCGCGCATGATCGACAGCTGGTTCTCATCGAGATAGCCTGCGCCGCCGCATGCTTCGCGGCTGACATTGATGGCGTGGGAGGCGTGCCAGGTCGCGTAGGCCTTCAATCCGGCGGCCTGCCCCTCCAGCTGGCGCTGACGACCGGCGTCGGAATCGTCGGGCGCGACCGACTGGACCTCGTGCAGCTCGTCGACGATCTCGTTCTGCGCGAAGCCGATCGCGTACGACTTGGCTATGAGCGGCAACAGCTTTCGCTGGTGACCGAGGTAGTCCATCACGGTGATCTCGTCAGTGCCCTCGGGTGCCTCGAACTGCTTGCGGATCAGTCCGTAGCGGGTCGAGAGCACCAGGGCCTTGCGGCCGGCCGCACCCGCCGTCGCGGCCACGCTCACGCGACCGCGGATGAGCGTGCCGAGCATCGTGAAGAAGCGGCGGTTGGTGTTCTCGATCGGGGAGCTGTAGCTGCCGTCGTCGGCGACGTCGGCGTACCGGTTCAGCAGATTCTCCGCGGGGATGCGGACGTCGTCGAACATGATCCGGCCGTTGTCGACGCCGGCCAGTCCGCCCTTGTATCCGCAGTCGCTGGTCGTGACGCCGGGCAGGTCGTTGCCGTCCTCGTCGCGGATCGGCACCACGAAGCAGTGCACGCCGCGGCCCTCGGGTTCCTCGTCGGGCCCGCCGGTGACGAGCTGCGCGAACACCGCGGCGTAGCGGGCGTGTGCGGCGGCGCCACCGATGTAGTCCTTGCGCGACGACGAGGTCGGGGAGTCGATCACGAACTCGCGGGCGTCACGGTCATAGGTCGCGGTGGTCTCGATGGCCTGGACATTCGAGCCGTGTCCGGTCTCGGTCATCGCGAAGCACCCGAGGACGCTGAGATCGATGATCCCGGGCACATACTTCTCGTGATGCCGTGCGGTGCCGAGGTTTTCGACGGCACCGCCGAAGAGGCCCCACTGCACACCGGCCTTGACCATCAGCGACAGGTCCGCGTAACCGAGCATCTCGATGGCGGTGATCGACGCGCCGATGTCCCCGCTGCCGCCGTGGTCTTCGGCGAAACCGGCGGCGGCGAAGCCCTGGGAGGCCAGTTCGCGCATCACCTCGAGGGTGTGGGCGCGCGCCTCGTCGAGGGTCCGGGCCGGGTCGGGCAGGAGGTCGGCGCGATTGGAGTTCTCCCGCACCGTCTCCCTCGTCGCGCGCCAGCGACCGTCGAGGACGAACCGCAGATTGTCGACGAGCAGGGCACGCTCGTCCGCGGACAATTCGTCGTCGGCGGACACCGAGGACGGTGTCACCGGGTCGTCGACGGTCGGCTCGGTGGCGATGGGCGTCGGACTCGTCGTCGACGGGGTCGTCTCGTCCGAGCTCTTCTCGGCCGGAGTCTTCTCGGAGGGAGCGGTGGGGGTTGCCATGGCTCCACCGTACGTAGTGACCCGGCGTCGGACCTAGCTTTTGTGGCGCCTGCTACTGACGAGTAATGATCGCCATCCGGAGTACGGGTCGGCGCCGAACCGCCTTCTCGGGGCCGGTCTGCCGACCACTCCGCCGCGGTGTGGTGATACTTGATCCATGTCAGTCGTGGACACCGATCCGGCCACGTTCCGCATGCGCGTCGTCGCCGAGTCCATCCGGTTGTTCAGCGAGCACGGCTACGAGTCGACGACCGTCGAACAGCTCGCCGCGGCCGCCGGCATGTCACGTCGCACGTTCTTCCGTCAGTTCGGATCCAAAGAGGATGTGATCTTCGCCGACCACGAGTCGTTGCTGACGCAGGTCGGCGACCGGCTCGCCACCGGCGACGACGACCCGTGGCTGGCCGTCTGTGCCGCCGCGGAGCTGGTGTTCGGCCACTTCGTCCGGGACCGGGAACTCGCGGTGCGTCGGGCGCAGGTGGTCCAGGAGGTGCCGGCGTTGCGGGACCGGGAACTGGTCACGACCTATCGCTACCAGGGCGCTTTCGAGGAGTTCTTGCGTGCACGCCTGCCCGAGGAGTCGCCGGTGCACGTCGTGGCCTACGTGGCGGCGGTCACCGGCACCCACAATTTCCTGCTCCGGCAGATGATCCGCGGCGACGCCGGGGCCACGCCGGAACGTCTGCGCGTGGAGCTGGAACGGGTGGCCGTGGCACTCGGTGCCGCACGTGGTGGGACTGCATCGACGCCGGTGGTGGAATCGGGCAGACAGGTCACCGTCGTCACCTACCCGGCGGGCACTCCGCCTGCCGAAGTCGCACGTCGCGTAGCCGAAGAGCTGGGGGAGGCCTGAGCCCGACGAACGGCCGCGGGACAATGGCCGCGGATTCGAGGACAATCGGCCGGGTAAGGGTTCGTGCGGATTGACATGGCACTGAGTGCCGTGCTGCACTGGTCGTCAACATCTGCCGGTACACGCGTGCCGGGAACGAACAGGCACCGCAGGTGCCGTGAGGAGTTGTCATGGGTTACGGAAATCCCGACTTCAACGTCTTCGAGCTCCCGGAAGAGCACATCGCGCTGCGCGAGGCGATCCGTGCTCTCTCGGAGAAGGAGATCGAGCCCCACGCCGCCGACGTCGACGAGAACTCGCGGTTTCCGCAGGAGGCCCTCGACGCCCTCGTCGCCTCGGGCTTCAACGCCATCCACGTGCCCGAGGAGTACGGCGGCCAGGGCGGCGACTCGATCGCGGCATGCATCGTCATCGAAGAGGTCGCCCGTGTCGACGCGTCGTCGTCGCTGATCCCCGCCGTCAACAAGCTGGGCACCATGGGCCTGATCCTGAACGGCTCCGACGAACTCAAGCAGCAGGTGCTGCCGTCCATCGCCTCCGGCGAGGCGATGGCGTCGTACGCACTGTCCGAGCGCGAGGCCGGTTCCGACGCCGCGGGTATGAAGACCCGCGCACGCAAAGACGGCAACAACTGGGTCCTCAACGGCACCAAGTGCTGGATCACCAACGGCGGCAAGTCGTCCTGGTACACGGTGATGGCGGTGACGGACGCCGACAAGAAGGCCAACGGCATCTCCGCGTTCATGGTCCACAAGGACGATCCCGGCTTCACCGTCGGACCGCTGGAGAAGAAGCTCGGTATCAAGGGTTCGCCGACCGCAGAACTGTACTTCGAGGACTGCACGATCCCGCTCGACCGCATCATCGGCGACGAGGGCACCGGCTTCAAGACCGCCCTGCAGACCCTCGACCACACCCGCCCGACCATCGGCGCGCAGGCCGTCGGCATCGCGCAGGGTGCGCTCGATCAGGCGATCGCATATGTCAAGGACCGCAAGCAGTTCGGCAAGCCGATCAGCTCGTTCCAGGGCGTCGAGTTCATGATCGCCGACATGGCGATGAAGGTCGAGGCCGCGCGCCTCATGGTCTACACCTCGGCCGCTCGCGCCGAGCGTGGCGAGAAGAACCTGGGCTTCATCTCCTCGGCGTCGAAGTGCTTCGCGTCTGACGTCGCGATGGAGGTCACCACCGACGCCGTGCAGCTCTTCGGCGGCGCCGGATACACCCGCGACTTCCCGGTCGAGCGCATGATGCGCGACGCCAAGATCACCCAGATCTACGAGGGCACCAACCAGATCCAGCGTGTTGTCATGAGCCGCGCGCTGCTGCGCTGATCGCCCCTACTCACGGATTCGCCCCGTCGGCTTCGGCCGGCGGGGCGAGCTGCGTTCCCGCGGTGCCGTTTCCGTCCCGCTGATGGGATCGAATCAGCGGCACGGAATTGGCGACGCGGAAAGGGTCCGTGAGGTGCTAGGCGTACGCCGACCGGAACTCGATGCGGGCGTGCTGGTTTCGGGCCGCGTCGCGGAAGTTCTTCATCGCACGCTCCATGTGGAAGCCGTTGGTCACGATGATGGCGCCGTTGGCGCCCATGGCCTTGAGCATGCCGACGGTGTAGTGGGCGTTCTGCACGGTCGAGGTCGACCGTCCCTCGTTCACCATCTGCCACATGGGGATTCCGCGACGGATGAGTCCGAGATTCATGAACTGCGCCTCGGTGACTGGCAGCCAGTGGGTGTCGCCGCCGGAGACGATGATGCGGTTGAACGGGTGCTTCTTGCCCAGGTTGGCTGCCACGTTCAGGCGGCGCTTGAGCACGTCCGGGGTCTGGCCGAGAACGCCGAACTTGGCACCGAGTACGACGATGTACCGAGTTCCCGGGCTCTGCCACAGGAAGTTGCTGTTGGGTGTCCCCAGTTCGGAGCTGCCGAGATCGACACTGCCGAAATCGGTGCTGACCGCGGCATTCTGGACATTCGCGACCGGTTCCGATGGTGCGACGGCGATCGCCACCGAAGCGGCGGTGGCGATCGCGGCCGCGGCAGCCGCGGTCGTGAGGGTTCTACGACGCATGGTGACCGAGTGTAGGGATCAGTACGGCCGTGCAGGTATCAGATCGATAACACCTGCATCACTAGTCACATACGTAACACCGTCACGTCAGGGCGATGTACTTCACCGAGAGGTACTCGTCGATGCCCTCGCTACCGCCCTCGCGCCCGATCCCGGACTGCTTGATCCCGCCGAACGGCGCTGCGGCGTCGGAGATCACGCCTCGATTCACCCCCACCATGCCCGAGTCCAGACGCTCCGCGACCCGCATGCAGCGCTCGAGATCGCGACTGTAGAAGTACGACGCCAGGCCGTACTCGGTCGAGTTCGCCGCTTCGATGCCGGCGGATTCGTCGTCGAAGGTGCTGATCACCGCGACGGGGCCGAAGATCTCCTCGCGTGTCACCGGCGCGTACGGGTCGACGTTGTCGAGAACCGTTGCCGGATAGAAGAAGCCTCGACCTTCCGGACGTTCACCACCCAACCGCACCCGGGCGCCGTCGGCGACGGCCTGCTCGACCGCCTCGGCGACCTTGTCCCGCTGATCGGCGTTCACCAACGGTCCCAGGGTCACCCCGTCGGAGTACCCCGGGCCCATGCGGACCTCCGACATCTTCGCCACGAGCTTCTCGGTGAACTCCTCGGCGACGCCGGACTGCACCAGGAATCGGTTGGCCGCGGTGCAGGCCTCACCGCCGTTGCGCATCTTGGCGGCGAATGCGCCCTCGACGGCAGCATCGATGTCGGCGTCGTCGAAGACGAGGAACGGGGCGTTGCCCCCGAGTTCCATCGACGTGCGCAGAACGCGATCGGCGGCCTGGCCGAGCAGGCTGCGGCCCACCGGCGTCGAACCGGTGAAGCTGATCTTGCGGATGCGGTCGTCGGTGATGAGCGTCGACGACACGTCGCCGCTCGACGTGGTGGGCAGGACCGACAGCACGCCGGGTGGGAGGCCGGCCTCGGCGAAGGCCTCGGCCAGCGCGAGCATCGTCAGCGGTGTCTCGCGGGCCGGTTTGACGAGGATGACGTTGCCTGCCGCGAGCGCGGGGCCGATCTTTCGGGTCCCCATCGCGAGCGGGAAGTTCCACGGGGTGATCGCCAGGCACGGCCCGACCGGTTGGTGGGCCACCAGGATGCGCCCGTTGCCGGCCGGTGCCGGACTGAATCGACCCCCCACGCGCACGGCTTCTTCGGCGAACCAGCGCAAGAACTCGAGGCCGTAGGTGGTCTCGGCGCGACTGTCGGGCAGGGCGCGGCCGAGTTCGAGGGTCATCAGCATGGCGATGTCGTCGGCGCGGTCGGTGAGCAGTTCGAAGGTCCGGCGGAGGATCTCCCCGCGCTCACGTGGCGCGGTGGCCGCCCAGTCCGCCGACGCGGCGACGGCGGAATCGAGAGCGCGGCGGGCGTCGGCGACCCCTGCGTCGGCGACCGCGACAAGCGACTCCTCGGTCGCGGCGTCGTGGACCTCGAAGGTCGCGCCGTCGGCGGCCGGGGTGGACCGACCGTCGATCCAGAGTCCGGTGGGCACGCCGTCGAGCACGGCCTGCGGGTCGAGAATCTCTTTGTCGCTCATGCGGATTCACATCCTCGTCACTCGGCTGCGGGACTCCGCCCGGAGCGGAGGTCCCCTCGGCGCACCACGCTACTCGCGTGGGCCGGGGACTGGTCGATGGTTGCCGACGGGCTCCGCCGCACGCAGGATGGCGGGATGAACGCACGCAGGTTCGGCGATCGACGTCCACGGCGACTGATCCGGTCCGGACTCGTGCTGCTCGTGGCGGGCACCGTCCTCGCCGGATGCGCACAGTCGACGCAAACACCTGCACAGTCGACGCAAACACCTGCACGGTCGACGCAAACGCCCGCACGGTCGACGGAAACGTCTGCACAGTCGACGGAAAACGACGCACGGTCGACGAAGCACGTCAACCTCGGCGACAGTTTCAGCGCCGGGACCGGCGTGAGCCCGCTCGAGGCGGACTCACCGATCTACTGCCAGCGGTCGTCGAAGAACTACGCGCACATCGTCGCCGAGGACGAGGACTTCGACCTCACGGACGTCAGCTGCGCGGGCGCCGACACCGACGACTTCCGGGAGGCGCAGCACCAGGGCGTACCGCCGCAGCTCGACGCCCTCGACGACGACACCGACGTGGTGACGCTGATGATCGGCGGCAACGACAAGCAGACCTATGGCCGGGCGATCCGGCTCTGCAGCGAACTCGCCGACGTCGACCGCTCGGGGGCGCCGTGCACCGATCGCTACGGGAGTTCGCTGATCGACCCGGTCGCCGCCGACATCTACCCGGCGGTCCGGCAGGCGTTGCGCGACGTCCGGGACCGCGCGCCGAACGCCCGCATCTTGTTGACCGGTTACCCGTGGCTGCTTCCGCCGACCGTCGGCTGCTACCCCGAGATGCGTCTCGCCGAAGGTGACGTGCCGATGATCCGCGAACTGCAGACGGCGCTGAACACCTACGGGCGGCGGGCGGCGGAGGACGAGGGGGTGGAGTTCGTCGACATGTCCCAGGTGTCCGAAGGTCACGACGCCTGTGCCGGCGACGAACGGTGGATCGAGCCGATGACCACGGCGGGCCCCGGCGCGGTGCACCCCAACGAGCAGGGGCAGGCGGCGATCGCCGAGCAGGTGCGCAAGGCGCTCGCGGGATAGTCCGGCCACCGCACGACCACGTTCCGACCCCTCTGACCAGCGAGGATTTGGGTCACCCGGTGCCGTTTGGAACACTGTAGGCCGTGACTCCTTCCGCTGCTGCCACGCCTGCTCCCGGAACGGCCGCGTCCGCCGCGCTGTTCACCCGTGCGACGCAGGCCATCCCGGGTGGCGTCAACTCCCCGGTGCGCGCGTTCTCCGCGGTCGGCGGGACCCCGCGCTTCATCTCCTCCGCAGCCGGGTGCCGGCTCACCGACGCCGACGGCAACGACTACGTCGACCTCGTCAGCTCGTGGGGTCCGATGATCCTGGGACACGCACACCCGGCCGTCGTCGAGGCGGTCCGTGAGGCGGCCACCGGCGGTCTGTCCTTCGGTGCGCCCACCGAGGCCGAGATCGAACTCGCCGAGGAGATCATCGGCCGCGTCGATCCCGTCGAGCGTGTCCGGCTGGTGAACTCCGGCACCGAGGCGACGATGTCGGCGATCCGGCTCGCCCGCGGGTACACCGGTCGCTCCAAGATCATCAAGTTCGCCGGCTGCTACCACGGTCACGTCGACGCGTTGCTGGCCGGCGCGGGTTCCGGCGTCGCCACGCTCGGCCTGCCGACCAGCCCCGGTGTCACCGGCGCGTCGGCACACGACACCCTCGTCCTGCCCTACAACGACCTCACCGCCGTCGCCGACGCCTTCGCCGAGTTCGGCGACGACATCGCCGCCGTCATCACCGAGGCGGCGGCCGGGAACATGGGCGCGGTCGCGCCGGTGGAGGGTTTCAACGCCGGACTGCGCGACCTGACCCGACGCCACGGCGCGTTGCTCATCATGGACGAGGTCATGACCGGTTTCCGGGTGAGCCCGAGCGGCTGGTACGGGCTCGAGGGCGTCGCCGGCGACCTCTACACCTTCGGCAAGGTCATGAGCGGGGGACTGCCCGCCGCCGCGTTCGGCGGCCGGGCCGACGTGATGGAACGGCTCGCGCCGACCGGGCCGGTCTACCAGGCCGGCACGCTGTCGGGGAATCCCGTCGCGGTCGCCGCCGGGCTCGCGACCCTGCGCCACGCCGACGTCGAGGTCTACCGCACGCTCGACGCCAACGCCGACCGGCTCGGTGCGCTGCTGCACGAGGCCCTGACCGCGGCCGGGGTGGCCCACCGCGTGCAGAAGGCGGGCAGCCTGTTGAGTGTGTTCTTCACTACCGACCCGGAGATCCCGATATTCGACTACGCCGGCGTCTCGGCCACCGAGACCTGGCGGTTTGCGCCCTTCTTCCACGCTCTGCTCGAGCGCGGCGTGTACGCACCACCGAGCGCCTACGAGGCCTGGTTTGTGTCCGCGGCGCTCGACGAGGATGCTTTCTCGCAGATCGCCGATGCGCTGCCCGCGGCAGCGCAGGCGGCCGCGACCGCAGCCACACCGGGGGACAACGCCTGATGCACACGATCGTCCACATGATGCGCCACGGGGAGGTCGACAACCCGGACGGCATCCTCTACGGCCGTCTGCCCGGTTTCCGCCTCTCCGGCGACGGCCAGGCACAGGCACGCAAGGTCGCCGACGCGCTCGCCGACCACGACGTCAAAGCCGTGTTCGCCTCGCCGCTGCAACGTGCGCAGGAGACGGCCACGCCGATCGCCGCCGCACACGGCGTCCCCATCCTGACCAACGACGACCTCATCGAGGCCGAGAACGTCTTCGAGGGCCTCAAGGTCTCGGTCGGCGACGGTGCGCTGAGCAAACCGCGGCACTGGCCGAAGCTGCGTGACCCGTTCACACCGTCCTGGGGTGAGCCCTACATCCAGCTCGCGCACCGCATGCTCGCCGCGGCCAACACGGCGCGCGACGCGGCCCGCGGACACGAAGCCGTCTGCGTCAGTCACCAGCTGCCCGTCTACACGCTGCGCCGGTTCCTCGAAGGTCAGCGTCTGTGGCACGACCCGCGTCGCCGGCAGTGCTCGCTGGCCTCGCTGACCAGCCTGATCTACGACGACGACGCGCTCGTCGACATCATCTACTCCGAACCGGCCGGGGCCTCGGACCCGCTCGCCACCGGTGCGTGAGCCGGCTGTGACAGAAGTCCCGCTCGCTGCGCTCCCGGCGACAGAAAAAGAAGTGAAGGTCTGACGTAGTGCGCAAGTTCCTCCTGCCGGCGATGTTGTCGGCCCTGGTCATGCTGATCGCCGGCTGCAGCACCGGCGACGACGCGGTCGCGCAGGGGAACACCTTCCAGTTCGTCTCGCCGGGCGGACAGACCGTCATCACCTACGTGCCCGACGAGCGCAAGCCGATCGCCGATGTCACCGGCGAGGACCTGGTCTCCGGGCAACCGCTGTCGCTGTCCGATGACCGCTTCGCCGGCAAGGTCGTCGTCGTCAACGTGTGGGGATCATGGTGCGGCCCCTGCCGCGGTGAGGCCGACGACCTCGAGCGCGTCTACGAACGCAACCGCGCCGACGGGGTGGAGTTCCTCGGCATCAACCTGCGTGACGACCGCGAGTCCGCGAAGGACTTCGTCATCGACCGCAACGTCGGATTCCCGTCGATCTACGACTTCCCGGGCATGTCGCTCGCCGCGCTGACCACGCCCACCTCGGTGGTGCCGACGACGATCGTGCTCGATCGGGAGCACCGTCCGGCGGCGGTGTTCCTGAAGGCGATCTCCGACAACGAGCTCGACGAGGTCGTCAAGCGCGTCGCGGCCGAGCCGGCGGGGTCGGTGTGATGCTCGCGTCCACCCTGCAGCCGTCCACCCTGGTACTCGCGTCGTCGATCGGCGACACATTCGCCGACACGGTCTCCAGCGGACCGCTTCTGCTCGCCGTCGCCGCCTGCCTGCTCGCCGGACTCGTGTCCTTCGCCTCTCCGTGCGTCGTCCCGCTCGTCCCGGGTTACCTGTCGTACCTCGCGGGTCTCGTCGGGGCGGAGGCGCCCGCGGTGAAGGTGGGCGAGAGCGCGAAGAGCGGCCGCTCGCGCGTCGCGCTCGCGGCGGGCCTGTTCGTCCTCGGCTTCACCGTCGTCTTCGTCGCCGCCACCGCCACCGTCCTCGGCGTGACGAGCACCTTCGTGCTGAATCGTGAACTGCTGCAACGCATCGGCGGTGTCGTCACCATCGCGATGGGCCTGGTGTTCATCGGTCTCATCCCGGCGCTGCAGCGCGAGGTCCGCTTCGAGCCGCGGCGGGTCTCGAACATCGTCGGGGCGCCGTTGCTCGGTGCGGTCTTCGCGCTCGGCTGGACACCGTGCCTCGGACCGACCCTGGCCGCGGTGATCGCCACCGTCAGCGGAACCGAGGGGTCGACGGCGGCCAAGGGTGTGACCCTCATCGTCGCGTACTGCCTCGGCCTGGGCCTGCCCTTCGTGGTGCTGGCGTTCTCCTCGGCGTGGGCCCTGCGCAGTCTCGGCTGGCTCCGTCGGAACGCCCGCGCGATCCAGGTGGTCGGCGGGGTCCTGCTGATCGGTGTCGGCGTCGCCCTGCTGACCGGCTGGTGGGACCAGTTCATCGTCTGGGTCCAGGTCCGCTTCGTCACCGACACCCAACTACCGATCTGAGTGCTGGACCCATGACCGATCTGACCGACCGCCCGCAGGTGGACACCCCCGAGCCGGCCCCGAAACCCCACTGGGCCCGTCGTCGTCTGCTGTGGCCGCTGCGCAACCTGTGGCGTTCGCTGACCTCGATGCGGACCGCGCTGATCCTGCTGTTCCTGCTCGCGCTCGCCGCGATCCCCGGTGCGCTGCTCCCGCAGCGTGAGCTCAACGAGCAGAAGACCCTCGAGTACATCGCCGCCCGCGGTCAGCTCGGTGTCTGGATGGACCGTCTGCAGCTGTTCGACGTCTTCTCCAGCGCCTGGTTCACCGCCATCTACGTGCTGTTGTTCATCTCGCTGGTCGGCTGTCTGACGCCGCGGATGGTCGAGCACTTCCACAGCCTGCGCGCGAAGCCCGTCGCCGCACCGCGCAACCTGTCCCGTCTGCCGCGGCACGTCACCCACACCGTCGACGGCGACCCCGAAACCGTCGCGCGCCGGATCGACGGCCGGTTGCGCGGCTGGCGACGCGAGGTCGTGGTCCGCGAGCCGAGCAAGGCATACCCGGACGGATGCGTCGAGGTGTCCGCCGAGAGGGGCTACCTCCGCGAGTTCGGCAACCTCGTCTTCCACTTCGCCCTGCTGGCGTTGCTGGTCTCGATCGCGCTGGGCAAGATGTACGGCTACGAGGGCACCCGCAGTCTCGTCGCCGACGGTGAGCAGGGGCTGTGCAACACCTCGACCGCCGTCTACGACTCGTTCCGCGCCGGCAACCTGGTCGACGGCACGGACCTGTCGCCCTTCTGCTTCCGCGTCGACGACTTCTCGGCGACCTTCCTGCCCAGCGGCCAGCCCGACATGTACGACGCCACCATCCGGTACGCCGCGGGCAGCGACGGCAGCGTGGGCAACCTCGGCGACCCCGCCGGCTGGGCGACCACCTCGGTGCGGGTCAACGAACCGCTGCGCGTCGCGGGTGATCGCGTCTACGTGCTGGGCAACGGCTTTGCACCGACGTTCACGGTGACCTTCCCCAACGGGGAGAAGCGCACGCAGACGACGCCGTTCGTCCCCGACGAACTCCAGACGATGCTGTCGTCGGGGGCTGCCCGCTTCGACACCCCGGCGGGCCTCTATCCCGACGCCGACACCCGTCGCAAGAACCAGATCGCCCTCGAGGGCCTGTTCGCGCCGACCGCGTCGTTCCACGGTTCGCTGCTGACCTCGTCGTCGCCGGAACCCGACGACCCCTTCGTCGCCATCCGGATCTTCAAGGGCGACACCGGTCTCGACACCGGCAAGCCCCAGAACGTCTACTCGCTCGACCAGGACCTCATCGAGCAGGGCCGTCTCCAGCGTCAGGCCCAGGTGAACCTCGGCGTCGGCCAGAGCCACACCCTGGCCGACGGCACGACGGTGACCTTCGACGGTTACGAGCGCTGGGTGTCGGTGCAGGTCTCGCACGATCCCGCCCAGGTCTGGGTGCTGGTGAGCTCGATCGTGATGCTCGGCGGCCTGCTGGTGTCGCTGCTGATCCGTCGCCGGCGCATCTGGGCGCGGCTGGTCCCGGTTCCGGCCGCGAGCTCGCACGCCGACGGCGATGGTCGGGCCGATACGCAACGACGTACTGTAGTAGAGATTGCCGGGCTGGCGCGTACCGATCAGGCCGGCTGGGGTGAGGGCTTCGACGAGCAGGCGGCCGATCTCGTGGCCGGCGACGCCGACGCACCCGCCTCGCGGCGGACGACCCGGCGGCTCTAGCAGCCCGCGAAAGGAAGCACATGAACTCCGAAGCTCCGGCGATGCCGATCGACGAGACGCTCGCGCGGTACTCCGACCTGCTGTACGGCACCGCCATGACGGTCTATGTCGTCGCGGTCATCTTGTTCCTGGGTGCGCTCGCCGCGGTCCGGGGTCGGCGTCTCGAGCAGAAGCAGCTGGTCAACGCCGGTGCGAGCGGGACGGAGGCCCGGATGCCGGGTCGCGTCGACGAGTCGTCGCGGCGGACTCTCGGTGAGAAGCTCGGCAACATGGGGCTCCCGGTCGTGGTCGTCGGACTCGCCGCCCACATCGGGTCGATCGTGCTGCGCGGTATCGCGACCGACCGCGCGCCCTGGGGCAACATGTACGAGTTCATCTCGATGACGTGTGCCGCGGGCGTGCTCGCCGGACTGGTCATCCTGCGCAAGCGCGAACACCGTCCGCTGCTCTCGTTCGTGCTGTTGCCCGTGATCCTGCTGATGTTCATCGCCGGCCGGTGGCTCTACACCCAGGCGGCACCCGTTGTGCCCGCCCTGAAGTCGTACTGGCTCGCCGTACACGTGTCGATCATCTCGGTGTCGTCGGGCATCCTCCTGGTGTCGGGTGTCGCGAGCATCCTCTACCTGATCAAGATGCGCTGGGCGGCGAACTCGCCCGACGACTCCGCCGCGGTCTCGACCCGTCCGGGTCTCGCCGGTGCGGTCCGTCGTGTCGTCGAGCACCTGCCGTCGGCCGAACAGCTCGACCGGCTGGCCTACAAGTGCGTGGTGATCGGCTTCCCGCTCTTCGGACTCGGAGTCATCTGCGGTGCCATCTGGGCCGAGGCGGCCTGGGGCCGGTTCTGGGGCTGGGACCCCAAGGAGACGGTGTCCTTCATCGCGTGGGTGATCTACGCGGCCTACCTGCACGCGCGCGCGACAGCGGGCTGGCGCAACAATGCCGCGGCCTGGATCAACGTCGCCGGATTCGTGGCGATGCTGTTCAACCTGTTCATCATCAACCTGGTCGTGTCGGGCCTGCACTCCTACGCGGGTCTGTAGGAGGCCCGGGCGGCGCGGTCAGCCGGGGGTGTCGCTCGGGGTGTTCTCTTCGGCCTTCTTGGCCAGCGCCTGCGCCTTGACCAGTTTGAGCAGATCGATGAGCGCGTCGATGGTGTCCGGGCAGAGCGAACCCATGTCGATCCCGGACAGATGGCTGCCGGTGACCTGGAGCATCTCGACGTAATTCTGTTGCTGCCGAACACGTTCGAGATCTTCGTCGGGGTTCGACAGGAAGTACGTGACGCTCACGTCGAAGGCGCGGGCGATGGCCTCGACCGTCCGGAACGACGGGGTGCGGGCCTTGCCGGTGCGTAGCTGGGAGATATAGGCGTCGGACAGCGAGTAGCCGAGCCGGTTGGCCTTCTCGGCGATCTTCTTGCCGGTATATCGAATGCCGTTCTCGTCACGACTGTGCTCGAACAGGTAACCGATCTTCTCGGCGAAGCTCAGGTCGTCGTCGGTCGACGTCCCTCGCGGAGATCGTCCCGGGTTCAACGGCGCCTTCTCTCGGATCAGCCATCGTGGAATCGATGGTGAAGTGGACGATACCCTACCCATGGGTATGTTCCGCAGAGACGTTCTGAACCTGGTCTCAGCTTTTCTGCCGAGCGTCACGCCTCAGATCTCGTCCCCGTCGGTGCCGTTGGTGCCGCGGGTGCGATTGTCGAGGTCGCGGAGAAAATCGGGGTCGTCGTCGGGGCCGAGAGGGCCGCGCGGACGGGGGCGGCGGGGGCCGGACGAGGGGGTGTCACCGGACTCGTCGGAGTGGGGTCCGAAGGCGCGCCACATGAGGAAACCGATGGCGAGCAGACCCAGAACGGCGAACAGATAGATCATGACAACCTCCCGTCGTCCAGCGTACGTGAGATGCCTGCGAGGTCAGGGCGAACGCCCGGCGGCGAGCGGGCCGTACCCGCGGATCAGTGCGTGCGGCGGTTGAGCAGCGCGACGACGTCCTCTTCGCGGAAGCGTCGATGACCGCCCGGGGTGCGGATCGAGCCGAGGATGCCCGAGCTCGCCCAGCGCGCGACCGTCTTGGGGTTCACGTTGAACATCGCGGCGACCTGGCCGGGGGTCAGCGTGTGCTGGCTGGCGAGTCCCGGGGTGATGTAGGTGGCGGGCGGTGCGGTCTCGATGCTGGTCATGATTCCCCCTGGCGTGTTGGAGTGCTCGGTCGGTGCGCCGAAGCTGGCGAAGCGGCTCTGCACGTGGTGGATGAGTTCTTCATGAATACACGCAAATCGCCCAGGTACTCGAACCGTCAGCGGGAGGTAAAGAGCGTGCAAAGGCCCGCGACCTGCGGGAGCGCGACGACCGCCCAGTACGCTGAGGGGGTGAGTGAAGCGCACGACCCCACCCCAGGCAAGAAGGCCACGCCCGACGAGGCCACCCCCACATCGACCGCCGCGGACACCGCGCCTCAGGCGGGCGGGCGTCCGATGACCCTGGCGGTCGCACTGTTCCTGTACACGTTCGCGCGGCTGCTGCTCGTCACCGCCGTCGTCGTGATCATCATGGTCGGCGGCCGCCTGGTCGACGTCGAGGTGCCCTTCCTGGTGGCCGCGGTGTTCGGTGTGCTGATCGCTCTTCCGCTCGGCATGGTCCTGTTCAAGACCCTGCGTCTCAAGGTGAACAGCGAGATCGCGGCGCTCGAGGCCGGTCGCCGGTCCAAGCACGACGATCTGCAGGCACGGCTCCGCGGCGACAAGTGAGGCCGACGCGGCTCGTCGACCGCCGCGCCGACCGCGCCTGGACGCAGAACGCCATCCGCCTCATCGAGGCCGACGGCCGACGCAGTGCCGACACCCATCTGCTCCGCGTCGCGTTGCCCGCATGGTCGCGCTGGACCGAATCCGAGGACACCGGGCCCGACGGGGACGCGGGTCGCGAGGTCGGCGTGGACCTCTACGTGAAGGACGAGTCGACCCATCCCACGGGATCGCTGAAGCACCGGCTGGCTCGCTCGCTGTTCCTCTATGCGCTGTGCAACGGGTGGGTCGTCGAGGGCACGCCGGTGATCGAGGCCTCGTCGGGGTCGACGGCGGTCAGCGAGGCCTATTTCGCCGAGCTGATCGGCGTGCCGTTCATCGCGGTCATGGCGCGCAGCACCTCGCCCGCGAAGACGGCGCTGATCGAACGCCACGGCGGGCGGTGCCATTTCGTCGACCATCCCGGTGAGGTCTACGCCGAGGCGCTGCGTCTCGAGTCCGAGCTCGGCGGCCACTTCATCGATCAGTTCACGATGGCCGAGCGGGCGACCGACTGGCGCGGCAACAACAACATCGCCGAGTCGATCTTCGCCCAGCTGGCCGAGGAAGAACACCCCGTGCCCACGTGGATCGTCGTCGGGGCCGGTACGGGCGGCACGTCGGCGACCCTGGGCCGATATGTGCGGTACCGACGCCACGACACCTGGCTGGCGGTCGTCGATCCGGAGAACTCGGTGTTCCTGCCGGCCTACGAGTCGGCCGACGGCACACTGACCGCCGAGACCGGCTCGCGCATCGAGGGGATCGGGCGCCCGCGGGTCGAGCCGTCGTTCATCTCGCAGGTCATCGACCGCATGATCGGTGTGCCCGACGAGGCGTCCGTCGCGACCGCCCGCCGCGTGAGCGATCTCCTCGGCCGTCGCGTCGGCGGGTCCACCGGCACCAACATGTGGGGAGCCTTCTCGCTCGTCGCCGAGATGGTCGCGGCGCGTACGCCGGGCAGCATCGTCACGCTGCTCTGTGACTCCGGGGACCGGTACGCGACCACCTATTTCGACGACGACTGGCTGGCCGCCAACGCGTTCGCCCTCGGCCCCGCCGAGGCGGTGCTCGACGAGTTCTTCGCCACCGGTCGCTGGACCGCCTGAGGCCCGGGCCGGACGCCGCGGGTGGGCTACGATCCGGGGGTGTCGAAGGAACCCGGGCGTACGCCCGGCACCGGAAGTGCCCTGGTGGAGGCGGTCGATCTGGTGCGCGAGTACCAGATGGGCGACGAACGGGTCCGCGCCCTGGACGGTCTGAACCTCTCGATCGACGGCGGACAGTTCGTGTCGGTGGTCGGCCCGTCGGGCGCGGGCAAGAGCACCCTGCTGCACGTGCTCGGAGCTCTCGACACCCCGACATCGGGGCGGATCAGCATCGACGGGGTCGACCTCGGCTCTCTCGACGACACCGCCGCCTCGGAGTTCCGGCGCAATCGCGTCGGGTTCATCTTCCAGTTCTTCAACCTCGTGCCGACGATGTCGGCGTGGGAGAACGTCGCGCTGCCGCGCCTGCTGGACAACCAGTCGTTGCGCAAGGCGAAACCTCGTGCGGTGGAACTGCTTCGGCGGGTCGGTCTCGGCGATCGGGTCGATCACCGGCCTTCGGAGCTGTCCGGTGGTCAGATGCAGCGAGTCGCGATCGCCCGCTCGCTCATCATGGACCCGACGATCCTGCTCGCCGACGAACCGACCGGCAACCTGGACTCCAAGACCGGTGAGGCGGTACTCGAACTGCTCTCCGAGGTCGCCCACGACACCCCCGACCGGTTGGTGGTGATGGTGACCCACGATCCGAAGGCGGCCGCGGTCGCCGATACCACCATCACGGTCCGTGACGGAAAGATCGCCTAGTGGCGGGACGGGGTTCCCCGGCGTCCGCCCTGGTCGCCGGCCTCACGCGGATCCGGCTGCTCAACCTGCGCGAGATCCGCACCCACCGGTTGCGCCTGCTCACCTCGCTGGCGGTGGTGGTCGTGTCGTCGGCGCTGCTGATCGCGGTGCTCGGGACGTACGGGTCGGCGTCGGAATCGGTGCGGGACTTCAACAATGCGGTGTCCGGGGTCGCCGACATCGAGGTCGCCGGCATCACCGACACCGGCATCGACGAGTCGCTGGCCGGCGAGATCCGACGCGATGTCGATGCGGCGGCCGCCGTCGTGCCGATGATCCGCGGGTCGGTCGTCGTCGACGGCTCCGCCGTACCGCTGCTCGGCTCCGATCAGCGCGTCACCCAGCTGTCGGGCAGCCTGCGAGGCGCCCTGCAGCAGGAGCGAGCCGGGGCCGGTCCGGGGACCGTCGATCTCGATCGCCTGCGAACCGGTGTCTTCGTCGGTCCCGGCCTCGGTCTCGAGCGCGGAGACCGGTTGACGGTCAACGGGATCGAGGTCGAGGTGCTCGAGGTCGTCGACAACGAGCAGGCCGCCGGTCTCAACAACGGCCGCTTCCTCTTCGCATACGTCGATCTCGCGCAACGACTCGCCGGACTCGACGGCCGGCTCGACTCGATCCTCGTCGTGACCGAACCCGGCGCCGACGTGGGCGCGGTCCGCTCGCAGGTGCAGGGCATCGTGGACGGTCGCGCGGTGGTCGTCGATCCCGACTTCCGCGCCAAGCAGGCCGAGGTCGCGAGTTCGGTGACCCGCGATGCGACGCTGCTGGTCTCGCTGGTGTCATTGGTGATCGCCGCCTTCCTGGTGTTCAACACGATGAACATGGCGGTGGCCTCGCGGCGCCGGTCGCTCGCGATGATCCGTGCGCTGGGCGCCAAGCGATCTCACCTCGTCGGCGACATGCTCGGCGAGGCCGCGCTGATGGGTCTCGTCGGGGGCGTACTCGGCATTCCGCTCGGGATCCTGGCCGGGCGGGCCGTGATCAGCAGTCTGCCGGAACCACCCGCCGACTCCGTCGGCACCGTCATCGAGTATCACTTGCCCGGTTACGCGCCCGCGGCCGCGGTCATCGCCTGTGTGGTGGCGTGTGTCGCGGCCACGACGCTGGCCGCGCGGGCGGTGTTCGCGGTCTCACCGGTGGAGGCGATGGCTCCCGCCGAGGTGTCGGACTCCGCGTCGCGTCGTGGTCCCGCGGTGGTGATCGCCGCCGTGCTCGGCGTCGCCGGTCTCATCGCGTCGTGGGTGGTCGTGTCGACCGTGCCGGGGCGGCCGGCCATCGTCGCCGGGGTCTTCTATCTCGTCGGCGCACTGCTCCTGTGCTTCGCGTTGTCGAAACCGTTGGCCTGGGCGGTGGTTCGGGTCGCGCGCTGGTTCGGCGGTCCCGGACAGCTCGCCTCGGTGAACACCGAGCGTGCCCCGCGGCGCGCATGGGCGACCCTGATGACGGTCGCGGTGGCCATCGCCGTCGGGATGGGGACATCGGGAGCGCTGGACAACCTGGTCTCCTCGATGTCGAAATCGCTCGACGGACTGGGGGATCCGGACTTCTACGTGTCGTCGACGTCGGCCGCGAGCCTGCCCCTCGGGCCGATCCTGCCGGCGGCGCTGGCCGAACGCGTGGCGGCGGTTCCCGGCGTGACCGAGGTGATCGGCGGTCAATGGGCCGCGGTGAACATCGGCGAGAGCAAGGCGAATGTGCAAGGGCTCGAGCCGGGTTCGCGTGCGCCGTTCATGCGCAAGGCGTCCCCGGAAGCGGTGGCCGACGTGCTCGCCGGGGACGGCATCCTGATGTCGAACGTCCTCGCCCGTGCGCTGGACGTGACCACCGGCGACACCGTGGAACTCGCGACACCCAATGGCCCACGGCAGACGGTCGTGCGCGACACCGTCGATTACGTCTCGCTCGACTCCGGGGTGGCGGCGATGTCCCAGGAATTGCTGGGGGAGTGGTTCGATCGCGACGGTGACACCTACCTGCAGGTGATCACCTCGCCCGATGCCGACCCCGATGTCGTCCGCCGGGACCTCGAGTCGTTGGTGGCAGGCGTCCCGACGACGGGCAACAAACCGATCAGTGTCTACAGCGGCGCCGAGGCCCTCGCGGCCACCCAGGCCACCGTCGAGCAGGCGGGCGCATTCGCGGTCGCGATCCAGTGGATCGTCGCCGGCGCGGCCGCGATCGCACTTCTCAACACGTTGCTGCTGTCGGTCCTCGAACGACGCCGCGAACTGGGCGTCCTACGGGCGATGGGCGCCTCCCGCAGGTTCGTCTCCCGCACGGTGCTCGCCGAGGCGGGCGCGGTCGCGCTGGTCGGGTCGGTGGTCGGCGTCGTCCTCGGTGCCGCCATGCATCTGCTCAGCAATGAGATCCTGACCATCACGACGTCGCTGACCGTGCTGTACTCGCCACGACCGTCGGCTCTGCTCTTCGTGAGCATCGCGGTGGCGTTGTGCCTGGTCGGTGCGTTCGTTCCCGCGGTTCGTGCCGGTCGGATGAACATCAGCGAGTCGATTCAGAACGAGTAGTCGGGGCCCGCACACCCGATCGTGGCAGATCCCGCACATCCCGCGTGTCAACAATTCTTGACAGCCGCAAGATGTCAACATAACCTGACACCATGCACGACGACCACAGCACCGACACCGCACCCGACGCATCGAGCGCCGAGCTGGCCGGAGACGCCGCGAGCGGCGATCCGGCGAGGGGTCTGGCCGCGGTACGCGCCCTGCGCACCCTGGCCGACCGACTCGAGGACGTGCAGGTGGCCAACGCCCGTGCCAACGGGTGGAGCTGGCAGGCGATCGCAGAAGTGCTGCAGATCAGCCGACAGGCCGTGCATCAGAAGCACTCACAACGTGAGGCCCGCGCGAGCGGGCCAGAAGGAGACACAGATGTTCGAGCGAATCAGTCGCGATGACAAGATGCTGCTGGCTTTCGCCACGCAGGAGGCCGGCGACCTGGGTCACCGGCAACTCGGTAACGACCACCTGATCCTGGGCATGCTCTGCAACGCCCGCAGTCCGCTGTTCGCGCTGCTCGCCGACCAGGGGTTGGCGCTGTCGTCGGCCCGGGAAGCGGTGCGGAAGCACCATGACGAGCACGCCGATCGATCCGACACACCCGAGACCGCCGACGACGAGTCGGGTCGAGAACGCTACGAGGAGGACCGAGAGGCCCTGCGCAGCATCGGGATCGACCTGGACAAGGTCCGGGAGGCGGTGCGCGGGCGGTTCGGTGAGGACCTGTCCGACGGCTGGGGCGAGCGCGCCGAGCGCGGTCCCCGGGGTCGTGGTCACGGACGCGGTGGGGACGGACGACGGGGCCACGGGCACCGGCACGGCCATGGTCGCGGTCGCGGCCCCCGGCCCGACTGCGGTTCCGAGGGTTTCGGACCGGGCCCCTTCGGTCCCGGTCCCTGGGGCCAGGGTTTCGGCCCGGGTCCGGGCGGACCGTTCGCCGGGGAAGGACCGTGGGAGCCGGGTCGCGGCCGGCGCGGACCGCGGGGCCGGGGCTCCCGGCCGCGTTTCGCGACCGACACCCGGGACGCCTTCGGCCGAGCCATGGAGATCGCGCGCGAACGAGGTGACCGACGCCTCCGCGCCGAGTATCTCCTGCTCGGGATCATCGACACGGCCGACGACGCATCGCAGGCGCTGATCGGGTCCGCGACCACGGTCGCGGAACTCCGCGCCGCCGTCGTGGCGAGCCTGCCCGACGTCGAGGCCCAGGTCTGATCGCGGACAACGCATTCCGGATGTGCCCGTCGCACGAGAACTGGTGCGGCGGGCTCATCCGCGTTGCGGGCCCGGCCTAGGTGAGCGCGAGCGTGACCGCCGTGACGACCGCCCAGGCGAGCATCGCCTTGCCGGTCGTACCGATCGACGGGATCAGCCCGGGGCCGGCCGCGCCCGTGCGCACCGGTGTGTAGGCCTGCCACAGCAGCGGGAACGTCACCAGTCCGAGCAGCGCCCAGGGAGTCGCGAACGCCAGGACCACGCTCATCGCGAGCGGGGTCAGGAGTAGTACCGCGAACAGGATGCGGGTCCGGGCGTCGCCGAGGCGGACGGCGAGCGTGATCTTGCCGGATTCGGTGTCGCTCGGGATGTCTCGGAGATTGTTGACGACCAGCACACTGCTCGAGATCGTGCCGATGCCGACCGCGCAGGCGAGTCCGACCGAGTCGACGCGGCCCGAGGAGACGTACTGGGTGCCGAGCACGGCGACGAGCCCGAAGAAGGTGAACACCGCGACCTCACCCCACCCGGCGTACCCGTAAGGGCGTTTGCCGCCGGTGTAGAACCAGGCGCCGGCGATGCAGATCGCCCCGACCAGCACGAGCCACCAGGCGGTCGCGATCGCGAGGACCAGCCCGCAGACCGCGCCGATCCCGAAGCACAGGAACGCGGCGGTCTTCACCGCCTTCGGCGACGCGGCCCCCGACCCGACCAGGCGCATCGGGCCGACGCGGTCGTCGTCGGTTCCGCGCACACCGTCGGAGTAGTCGTTGGCGAAGTTCACGCCGATGATGAACGCGACGGCCACCGCAAGTGCGAGGACGGACTTCCACCACGTCACGTCGCCGGAGTGCAGCGCCGCGCCGACACCGGCCACGACCGGCGCGATCGCGTTGGGGAGCGTGCGTGGGCGAGCGCCCTGGATCCACTGCTGAGGGGTAGCCACGGAGTTCATCGTGTCACGGGGTCGGACGGGTGCGGCGGCGGCCCGGCAGGTGTAGAGCTTCGTTGCGTCTGGCGCGACGACACACTACATCTGCGAGGGGTCGTCGAGCGATGGAACCAGTTGCGGTGCCGTTGCGTCTGAGTTCCATGCGACTTCCGGCGGAATTTCGGAACCTGGCCCTCGGCCAGGATGGTGTGGTCACCGCGGCCGATGCCCGCGCGCATGGCATCGATCGGTCGACGGTGCACCGTCGGGTGCATGCCGGCGAGTGGATATCCGTGCATCGCAGCATCTACCGACTCGCCGACCATCCGGAGACCGACCGCTCGCGAATCCGGACCGCGACGCTGGCCGTCGGTGTCCACGCGGTCCTCTCGGGGCTCGCTGCGGCGTGGTGGCACGGGATCGTCGATGCCCCGCCCGTCACGCCGACGGTCACCGCACTCCGCGGACGTCACGGTCGTCCGGTGGCGGGAGTGCGAATCCTCAATCGTGCTCTCGACGACGCGGATGTTGCCGTTCGAGAGGGTCTTCCGGTCACCGGGGTGGCGCTGTCCGCCTTGGAGGGCGCGTTGGAGGGCGGCGTCGAGGTCATCGACTCGGCTCTCGTGAAGCGGCGAACGACGGTCGAGCGTCTCGTCGAGGCCTATGGGCGTCGACGACGCTGCATCGGCGCGGCCGACATGGGTGTCCTGATCGCGCTGCTCGAGACCGGTGCGCGGTCTGCTGCCGAGCGTCTCGCGGTGGAGGTGATGCGAGGCGCGGGTCTCAGCGGCTGGGCAGCCAACCATCCGAGTTGCGGGTACGAGATCGACTTCGCCTTCCCGGATCGGATGGTGGCGGTGGAGATCGACGGGTTCGCGTTTCACCGCGACGCCGTCACCTTCCAGCGTGACCGGACTCGACGCAACGCACTCATCGCGGCCGGCTGGACGGTGCTGAACTTCACGTGGGGTGACCTCTGCGACCGAGCCGAGTACGTGGTGACAACGATTCGGCACGCGACCTGCGGGTAGATGTAGTACTTCGTTGCGCCCAGCGCAACGACGCACTACGTCTGGGAACCGAAGCGGGTCCGCAACGCGCGGCGGTCGTACTTGCCGGGCCCGCGGAGGGGGAGCGCGTCGAGTTCGACGATCCGCCGGGGCGCCGCGTAGCGGTCGAGTCGTTCGGTGACCGATCCGCGAATACGGTTGACGTCGAGCCGTTCTCCGGGACGGACCACGACGAACGCGGTCACCGCCTCGCCGAGCCGATCGTCGGGGAGCCCGAGGACGACGCATTCGGCAACGGCGGGGTCGTCGGCGATCACGGCCTCGACGACCTGCGGTACGACGGTCAGCCCGCCGGTCGAGATGGCCTCGTCGGCCCGGCCGACGATGCTGAGCAGCCCGGCCTCGTCGAGGACCCCGAGATCGTCGGTCCGGAACCAGCCCGGCTCGGCGAAGGCCGGATGGTCGGGCAGATTGCGGTATCCGTGGGCCACGACGGGACCACCGAGCAGGACCCGTCCCACCCCGTCGGGTGCCGGATCGGCGATGCGGACCGCGACGCCGTCGAGGGGCTGCCCGTCGTAGACGCAACCGCCTGCGGTCTCGCTCATCCCGTACGTCGCGACGATCGGCAGCCCCTCGTCGACTGCTTTGTCCCACAACGGCTTCGGGGTCGCCGCGCCACCGACGAGGATCGCGTCGAGCGCCCGCGAGGCGGATGTGGCGTCGGGATGGTCGAGAACCTTGACGAGCTGGGTGGGAACCAGCGAGGTGTATCGCCGCGGGCCGTCGAAGTCGCGTACGGCACGGGCGTACACATCGGGGTCGAAACCGGCGCGCATGTCCAGGACAACCGGCGTCTGCCCGGCCGTCAGCGCGCGGAGGAGGACCTGCAGACCGGCGATGTGGTGAGGTGCGAGCGCCAGCAACCAGTTCCCGGGCCCGCCCAGGTGGTCGGCGGTGGCCCGCGACGACGCGGCGAGGGTCGCGGGGGAGTGCTGCGCACCCTTGGGGGTGCCCGTCGATCCCGATGTCGAGACGACGAGGGACACGGGATCGTCGATCGGTGTGTCCGCGTGCAGGGCCGACCCCAGTTCGGAAGCGGCGCGGGCGTCGTCGGGTACGGGTAGGAAGGCCGACGAGCCGTCGAGGATCGCCCGCAGATCGTCGACGCGGTCGAGGACCGCGGGTGTCGACGGCAGGGGCAGCGGTCGCAGGGTTCTCACGACGGTTCCCCGTCGGTCGAACCAGGATCGTCGCTGAACGGCCACCCGCGGGCGACGAGGTGTGCGCGCACCCGCGAGATGTCGTCCTCATGCGGTAGTTCGTGCGTGTAATGGGTGATCTTCACCCCGGCGTCGACCCGGGAGATCGGTTCGGGCGGAGGGGCGGACTCGCGGACCAGCTCCGCGGAGACCTGCGTCACCTCGTCGTCGGTGAGCTGGCGGCGCAGCAATGCCACGAGGGGTATGTAGTCGGTCTGTGGGACGCCGTCGGGGTAGCCGGCGCGCAACCACTCCATGACCTTCTGCAGAAGCGTCGGGCGGTCCACGGGTGTCTCCGATCAGAAGCGGGGACGGTCACTTGTAGCCGAACGGGAAGATCTTCACGCCGGTGTAGTAGAAGATCGTCTGCCGGGTGATCCAGAGGATTCCGACGACGATCACCAGGATGACGACGCCGAAGATCACATACGCCAGGGGCTTCAGCGCAGGATGCGGGCCGGAGGTGGTGCCGTCGGCCTCGACGGACCCGTTGCTCAGCGTCTGCAGGCGCAGTCCGACGGCGAACAGGGCGGGAAGACCGGCTCCCAGCACCAGTCCGACGAGAAGGACCTTACCGATGGCCTCGACGGTCTCCATTTCTCAGGTGCTCCTCTCCGGGTCGTGCTGGACGATGATCTCGGCCGGGATGACCGGCGGCAACGGGAGGCCGGTGTCGCCCTCCTCGGTCGCGACCGCTTCCTCCCACTCCTCTCCGACGCGGGCCTCCCCCTCCCAGGCGTCGTTGACGTTCTCGTGGTCGACCTTGTTCTCCTGCGCGCGCCAGTACATGTAGCCCGACGCGACGACCAGGATCGCGAAGATGATGAGCGCGCCGGTGACGTCCCCGAACAGGTGCGCGATGAAGTAACACGCGGCGCCGACCGCGCCGGCGGCGGGCAGCGTCGTCACCCATGCGACGGCCATCCGGCCGGCCACCGACCAGCGGACCTGGGCGCCCTTGCGGCCCACCCCCGAGCCGAGGATCGAGCCGGTGGCCACCTGGGTGGTCGAGAGCGCCATACCCGCCGCACTCGAGGTGAGGATGATGGCGGCCGACGACGCCTCGGCGGCCATGCCCTGCGGCGAGGTGATCTCCACGAGCCCCTTGCCCAGGGTGCGGATGATCCGCCAACCGCCCAGATAGGTGCCGATCGCGATGGCCGCCGCACAGCTGAAGACCACCCAGAAGGGGAGTCCGTGGCTCACGCTGGACGCGTCGAGGTGCCCGGTCGCGATGAGCGCCATCGCGATGACACCCATCGTCTTCTGGGCGTCGCCGGTGCCGTGCGCGAGGGAGACGAGCGACGCGGTGGCGACCTGTCCGTAGCGGAAGCCGGTCTCTTTCTCCCGATCGACGATCCGGCGGGTGATGGCGAAGACGAGCCAGGTCCCGCAGGCCGCGACGAGGCATGCGATCACGGGCGCGAAGAGTGCCGGGATGAGGATCTTGGAGGTGATCCCGGACCAGTTGATGCCGCTCACCCCGATCGCCGCCAGGCCCGAGCCGATCAGCCCGCCGAACAGGGCATGGGACGAACTCGACGGCAGGCCGAACAGCCACGTGACGAGGTTCCACAGGATGCCGCCGATGAGTCCGGCGAAGATGATCAGCAACGCCGTGGGCGCCGACAGCCCGGGCACCAGTTCGCCTGCCTCCGATCCGGAGGTCTGCTGGATCTTCAGCACGTCCTTGGTGATCGTCGCCGCGACCTCCACGGACAGGAAGGCGCCGACCAGGTTGAGTACGGCCGACAGCCCGACGGCGACCTTGGGCTTGAGGGCGCCGGTGGCGATCGAGGTCGCCATCGCGTTGCCGGTGTCGTGGAAGCCGTTGGTGAAGTCGAAGCCGAGGGCTGTGATCACCAACAGCACCAGGATCAGCATCTCGCCGCTCATGGTGACGATTGTGAGTCCTGACGCCCTCGTTCACCTAAAAACCCGGCACACTTCCGGTGAACGAGACCGGGACCGCGGGCGGGCCTATCGAACGTTCAACAGACCCTCGGAAACCGGTCGTCGCTGTGGAAGAATCCGACGGCATGACACCGATGAAGCTGGGCATGCCGATCAACTACGCGGGCGACTTCCGCGAGACCATCAACAACCTCGCGGACTTCGAGGCCGCGGGTGTGCAGCGCATCGCGGTTCCGGAGGCCTACAGTTTCGACGCCGTCTCCCAGCTCGGGTACATCGCGGCCAAGACCGAGACGATGGAACTGCAGACCGCGATCCTGCCCATGTACTCGCGGACGCCCACCAACCTGGCGATGACCGCGGCGGGCCTGGACTACATCAGCGGCGGCCGCGCGGTGCTCGGCATCGGCGCATCGGGCCCCCAGGTCATCGAGGGGTTCCACGGGGTCAAGTACGACTACCCGCTCGGTCGCGCCCGCGAGCACGCCGAGATCTGCCGAATGGTCTGGCGTCGCGAGAAGCTGGACTACCAGGGCAAGCACTACACACTGCCGCTCGACGAAGAGCACGGCGGCTCGGGTCTCGGCAAGTCACTGAAGATCATCAATCATCCGGTGCGCGACAACATCCCGCTGCTCCTCGCCGCCATCGGCCCGAAGAACATCGAGCTGGCCGCCGAGATGTTCGACGAGCTGCAGCCGATCCTGTTCCACCCTGAGCAGATCGATGCGGCCTTCGGCGAATCGCTCGCGGCGGGCAAGGCCAAGCGGGACGCGTCGCTGGGCGATCTCGGCATTGTCGTCCAGGCGACCGCACGCATCTCCGAGGACGCCGAACAGATCGACAACGCCAAGCAGCTCGTGCGCCATCACGCCGCCCTGTACATCGGCGGGATGGGCGCGCGCGGCAAGAACTTCTACAACCAGCTGGCCATCCGGTACGGCTACGCCGACGAGGCGAAGTTGATCCAGGATCTCTACCTCGACGGCAAGAAGATGGAGGCCGCCGCCGCCGTTCCCGAGGACCTCGTCACGTCCATGTCGCTGATCGGGTCCAAGACACAGGTCGCCGAGCGGGTCGCGGCGTTCCGTGAGGCCGGCGTCACCTGCATCCTCGCCTCGCCCACCGCACCGACCCACGCCGAGCGGGTCGCCGAGGTCGAGCACCTGCGCGACGTCTTCGGCGGCTGATCTCCCTCGACGAGTTTCACCGATCACGGCGGCCTGTCCTGTACAGGCCGCCGTTTTTCGTTTGTCACCGTCATTCGTCGTGTGTGCAATTCCGAGACATTTCATTACCCTTCGACGGTGGTCCGAGAACGTGAATTCCGCAGGCTATTCAAAGCGTTTCTCGAGATTCGTCGCAGGTTGCGGGAAATGGATTTCCGTTTCCTCGAATGGCGTCCGTACCAGTGCTCGCCCCCGAGTTGTGAGCCGCCAACCCGTCCCATAGGCTCTTGTCATCCGCTCGGCGCGCATCGGTTTCGGCCGAAGGTGGCCGATGTGATGGCAGTGTCGGGAAATGACCGTTCGTCCCGGTGAGCGTTGATGTCGACAATTCATGACGCGACACCGCGAGCGGTGTGACAAGAGGACGGCACATGGTGAGTGGTGAGGCAAGGCGTTGAATTCGACGACGCCCGTGTTTCGATCTCGTGGCCGGCGCATGTCATTTTCGTGCACGCCGGGGTGTGGCGGTGTGCGCGTTTCTGCTCGAGTGGATCGATTGACAGTGCTGTTCATGACAGTTCCGGGACCGGGGGGATCAGACGGTCGGCCCGGCCCGTGAGCCCCGGTCTGCCCGGCCGTCGTCGTGAACGCCGGGACGTCGAATGAGCGATTCGTCCAACCCGGAGATCGTGGTGCCGGACGGCCCACGACAGTTCGCGCTCAGCGCGGCCCAGCGTTCGCTGTGGTTCACCCAGCAGGCAGCGCTCGATGTGCCGATCAACGTCGCCCAGTATGTCGAGATCGACGGGCCCATCGACGCCGAACTCTTCGTCGCCGCGACGAGCGCGGTGGTGCAACACGCGCAGTTCACCCAGCTCCGGTTCGTCGACTCCGAGGACGGGCTCGTCGGCGTCTACGACCCCGGCCTGCACTACTGGGCCGACATCATCGATCTCCGTGACCGGCCCGACCCCCGCGCCGTCGCCGAGGAGATGATGGCGCAGGACTATTCGCGTCCGCTCGATCCACGCGTCGACCGGACGGCACGCGGTTGCCTGTTCCGGCTGTCCGACACCAAATCCCTGGTCTACAACCGGGGCCATCACCTGCTCTCGGACGGGATGGGTGGCAAGGACCGGATGGTCGAGGCCCTCGCCGCCTATCACGCCGCGGTGACCGGGGAGCCCGCTCCGGCGCAGAAACCGGTCGACCTGGACCTCCCCGCCCGGGCCGACGCCGAGTACCGCGCGTCGAAACGGTTCGGCACCGACCGCGCGTACTGGCGGGACAACATGGCGGGCGTCGGCATCGCGGCGACCCTGGCGCATCGTCCGGGGCGTCCCGCGGCGGTGGCCCGTCGAGTCGCGTCGGCGGTGCCCCCGGCCACCATGGCGAGGCTGCACGAGGCCGCGCACCGCGGTTCGACGATGCTGCCCAACGTGCTGGTCGCCGCCTTCGCCGCATACCTCGGCCGGGCGGCCGCGCAGGGCGACGAGGTCATCTTCCAGTTCCCGGTCGCCGCACGGACGACCGCGGCGCTGCGGGCCACCCCGCTGCCGGTGGCCAACATCGTGCCGCTGCGCACCGGGGTCACCGGTGCGGGCACCGTCGCCGACGCCCTCCGGACCACCCAGGCCGCGCTCATGGGTGCGCTGCGCCACCAGCGGTACCGCGGGGAGGACATCTGGGCCGACGTCGCCGGAGACGAGTCCTCCGGGGCGACGCCGCGGACGGCGGCCCAGGAACGTTCGGGTCCGATGCTCAACCTGATGCTGTTCGACCGGGAATTCCCCTGCGGCGACGCGCGCGCCACGTTCCACATCCTCACCGTGGGCCCGGCCGACGATCTGACGATCAACATCTACCCCGTACCCGGCGAGGACCAGGATTCCTCGCTGATGATCGGCGTCGAGGCGAATCCCAACCGGTACGACGATGCCGAGGTGGCCGCACACCACGGTCAGTTCCTGTCGATGCTCGACACATTCGCCGATGCGTTCCTCCGCGAGCCGGACACCCGGGTGGACGACCTGCCGCTGCGATTCCCCGAGATCGACACCGACGCCGGCACCGAGACCGACACCGGCGCGAGGCAGGCGGGCACCCTCTGGGAGGCCCTGACCGACGCCGCTGCCCGGCGGCGGCACGAGCCCGCGGTGGAGTACCCCGGGACGTCCGTACCCGCGCTGCTCACCTTCGAGCAGCTGCACGCCCGTGCGGGCCGACTCGGGGCGCAACTGCGCACGGTCGGGGCGCGGCCCGGTGTCACGGTCGCCATCGCGGTCGCGTCGGATGCGGACCGGTTGCTCGCCTGGTGGGCCGTCGCCGCGTCGGGAGCCGCCGCGCTCCTGGTCGATCCCGCAGCACCGCAATCGATTCCGCGCGCCGTGATTAGCGCGCCCGGCGCCCTGCTGGTGATCGCGGACGACGCCACCGATCCGCCCGCCGGCGTCTCCGCCGGTGAGGTGTGGACACTTGCCGGACTGGCCGACGTCGCGCCGGCGCCGGGAACGGCGGCGTCCCGCCCGGACGACACCGCGTGTGTCGTCCACGGAGTCGTCGGAGCTCTCGGGGCCGCGGACGTCGTCGCGATCCCGCAGCATGCCGTCGCGACACTCATCGTCGACGGGGTGTTCGCCCCGGCGGCGTCCGGCCCGGGCTACGGACGACTCGCATGTATGGCGCCGAAGGCCTCCTGGGCGTCGCATCTCGAGATGGCCGCGTGCGCCGCTCACGGGCTGCGCCTCGTCGACCCGGACACCGACCTCGCGACGCACGCCGTCGTCCCTGCCGGACCGCTCGACGAGACCTCGGCCGGCGCGGCGACGACCGTGCTGGTCGTCGACTCGGGCACCATGCCGGCGCCGACCGTGCGGTTCGCGTTCGGGCGGGACGTACGGACCGCCTACAGCCCGGGTGGTGTGCTGGGGCCCTACACCATCACGGACCGCATCCGCCCGGATCGGCCGATCGACCGACCGTTGCCGAGTGGACGGCCGCGACGCGGCGTCGATGTCGCGATCCTCGACCACCGGCTGCGTCCGCTGCCCCCGGGGATCACCGGTGACATCTACATCGCGGGAATCGGTGCGCCACAGTACGTTGTCGGAGACGGCGCCCGGACCGCGACGATGATGGTTGCGTGCCCGTGGCAGCCCGGCCGACGGATGGTGGCCACCGGGGACCGTGGCCATCGCGAGCCGGGAACGGGCGACGTGGTCATCGACCACCGTGCCGGGGACATCGTCGAGATCGACGGGGTCCGGGTCGATCTCGCACTCCTCGAGCGTGCCGCCACCGAGGTGTCCGGTGTCGCCGTGGCGCGCGCGGCAGTGCTCGGCGACGGTGTCGGGATCGCTCTGTGCCTGTCCCCGGCCGGACGCCGAACGGCCGGGGAATCCGAAGACAGTGATCCACACCATGTTCGGGCCTCGGTGCGACGCCGGGTCAATGCGGAACTGCCGACGGTGCTCTGGTTGCGCCGGGTGGCCATCCTGGAGTCGGTGCCGCTCGACGCGGTCGGTGTCGCCGACCGTGCCGACGTCGCCGAGCTGATCGTGGCGGCACCGGAATCCCGGGCCGCGCAACGACGTCCGTCGACGCCGCTCGAACACGCCGTCGCCGACGCGGTGACGCACGTTCTCGGTGTTCCCGATCCCTCGATGGACGACGAACTCGTCCAACTCGGTGCCACGTCACTGGGATTCATGCAACTCGCGACGCACCTCGGTGACTCCCTCCGGGTCGTCGTGAGCATGCGTGATCTCGGCGAGGTCACCACTCTCGCCGAACTCGCCGCGGTACTGGAGGCGGCGGAGCAAGGTCGTTCCGGGCCGGGGGAGTCGCCGGGAAACCCGGGGGTCACCCGCTATCGCCCGACCCGTGCGCAGCAGGAGATCTGGCTGCTCAACCGCGCCGACAGGCATGCGACCGTCTACCACCTCCCGGTGCGACTGGTTCTCGCCGAGGGGATCGCGGCCGACGTCGTCCGTGCCGCGCTCGTCGATGTCGCAGCGCGGCACGAGGCGCTGCGGACGGTCTATCCCGACACCGGCGGGGAACCGGCGGCGGTCGTCCGCGGAGTCGGCGACGCGCGGATGCCAATTCCCATCACCACCGGCACACTCGATGCCACCGGCGTCGAACTCGCGGTCTCGGCGCCCTTCGACCTGACCGTGGACATGCCCTGGCGGGCAGTTGTCGACGAGACCGGCGCACAGACCGAACTCGTGCTCGTCGCGCACCACATCGCGGTCGACGAGTGGTCCCTGCACATCGTGGTCGACGACTTCGCGCATGCACTGCGCGCCCGTCTCGACGGCGGGGAGCCGGTGTGGACCGAGGATGCGGTGGGCTTCGGGGCAGCGCTGAACGCGCGGTCGCACGCGATCGATCCGACCGCAGAGGTCCACTGGGCGAAGGTCATGCGCGAGGCTCCCATGCGCCTCGCATTGCCCGAGCCGGCGCGAGCACTGCCGGCGGGACTCACCTCCGGCCCGGCGACGACCCTTCGTCGGACGATCGGTCGCGACGCCCGCGAACGGGCCTCCGTCCGAGCGCGGAACGCCGGGACGACTCTGAACACCCTTCTGTGCGTGTCACTCTCGGCCACCATGGCCGAGTACTCGGACACCGACGACATCGTGATGTCGGTGCCCGTGTCGGGGCGGTTCACCACCGAGGAACTCCGGCCGGTCGGCATGTTCGTCGAGACGGTGCCGGTGCGCACCATCGGCGTTCGGCACAGCGGCGTCGCCGAGGCCCTCGCCCGCGTCGGAGCAGATCTCACGGCTGCGATCACCCACGCCGATGCGGCGCCGACCGGACTCGCCGACGTCATCTTCGCCTACCACGCCTCCCGGCCGGATCTCCCCGGCGCCGCCGTCTTCGCCGATGTCGAGACGCTGCCGACCGGCCAGGCACGAACCGCGCTGGAACTCACCGTCTTCGACGACCCGGAGGGGCTGTCGGTCGCGCTGACCGTCGCCGGGCGACGCGTCGACACCGTCGCGGCCGAGCACCTGCTCGATCGTTTCGTGGAGACGGTTGTCGCGCTCGGTGTCGCGTCCCCGGAGTCGGTCATCGCCCGATGCCTCCCGGTACCGACCGCTCGGACGAGAAGCGGCGGGGTCCGCCGGACCACGCCCGTCGACCCCATCGCCGCGCTGCGGCGTCAGGCAGACACCCGGCCCGACGCGCCCGCGGTGGTCGCCGGCGACGCGACCCTGACCTACCGGGAACTACGCGACCGGGCCGAAGCCGTCGCGATCAGGCTGCGCGAGAACGGGGTCCGGCCGGGTGATCGGGTCGCACTGATCCTGCCGCGCAGCGCGGACACCGTGGTCGCCATCGTCGCGGTGCTGATGGCCGACGCGGTGTACGTGCCGATCGAACCCGGTGACCCGCCGTCCCGCACGGAGCTGATCCTGGCCGCGACCGCACCCGCCGCGTTCATCGAGGACGGAACCGAGGTCCGTCCGATTGTGGACGGGGTTCGGGCACAGCCGGTTCCGGGCGGGGCGTATGTGATCCACACGTCTGGTTCCACCGGCGTCCCGAAGGCCGTGATGGCGACCCGGGCGAACCTGGCGGCGATGCTCGGAGCGGCGCTGGACACCATCGAGGCGACCGAACGCGACGTGTGGAGTTGGGTTCATTCCTACGCCTTCGACTTCTCGGTCTGGGAGATCCTGGGCCCGTTGGCCTCCGGCGGCCAAGTCGTCGTGCTGCAGCGCGAGACGGTCCTCGACCCGGGGTTGCTGTCCGCGGCGTTGGACCGGTACGGGGTCACCGTCTGCTCGCAGACCCCGACGGCCTTCGGCAACCTCATCGACCCGGCGGTGTCCGCCACCGGTGTGCAACCGGGACCGCGGACGCTGCGGACCGTCGTCTTCGGCGGAGAGCCGTTGTCGCCGAATTCGTTACGGAACTGGGCGGTCGCCCATCCCGAGGTCGGACTCGTGAACATGTACGGCATCACCGAGACGACCGTGCACCTGACGGCCACCGAGGTCGACGTCGACGACGAGCGAAGCGACATCGGAATCCCGCTCGACGGGGTCGCGACGGCCATCCTGGGCCGGGATCTGCGTCCGGTCCCGGTCGGCGCCGTCGGCGAACTGTATGTGAGCGGCGATCAGGTCACCCTCGGTTACCACAACGCGCCGGGAGTCACCGCGATGCGATTCGTCGCGGACCCGAGCGGTTCCGGACGCCGGATGTACCGCACCGGTGATCGCGTGCGCGAACTCGCCGGTGGTCGGATGGTCTATCTCGACCGCACCGACGACCAGGTCCAGATCCGCGGCCACCGTATCGAACTCGGCGAGATCGTGGCCGCGCTCCGTGATGTGCCCGGGGTCGGTGACGCGCGTGTGCTGGTCGATCCGGGGAGCCGTCCCGGCGACGAGCGACTTCTCGCCTTCGTCACCGAGGACGGTCTCGCCGACTTCGACGTCCTGGACGCCCTCGACGAGGACCACCTCCGCACCGCCTGCGCGAACCGGCTTCCGGGCCACATGGTTCCGGTTCGGGTCGCGATCGTCGACGGCTGGCCGATGACGTCGACCGGCAAGCTCGACCGCCGTCGGCTGACCGGCCTGCTACCGCAGGTTCCGGGGACGTCGCCGCGGGCGCTCACGGCGACCGAGCAGTCCATCGTGGGCGCCATGCGGACGGTGATCGGAACCGAGGCCGTGCTCGACGCGGACACCAACTTCTTCGCAGCCGGGGGAACCTCACTGTCGGCGGCGCGGCTCGCGGCCGCGCTCGCCGGAACGGGCGATCACGTCGCCGTCGCCGATGTCTTCGAGTACCCGACGGTGGCCGCCCTCGCCGCGCACATCGAGGCCACGGCGCACACCGTACGTCCGGTCGACGGCGTCCACTCCGGTCTCGCGCCGCTCGCGACCGGGGCAGACCTGACCCTCACACCCGAGCAGATGGACCTGTGGCTCCGGTGGCGGACCGAACCGGACTTCACCGGCTACCTCATGCCCCTCGCGCTTCCCGTCGACGCCCGCCCCGACGCGCTCCGCCGTGCCCTCGTCGAGATCGTGACGCGGCACGACGCGCTGTGCACCGTGTTCCCGGTCGGAGCCGACGGGCCGGTGCAACGCCGCCTCCGCGACGAGTACGTCGTGGAAGTCCTGGAAGAAGCACTGGCGGCGACGATCCCGGTCGCCGACGCCGAGTCGGTGGCAGCGACGCTGGGAACACTGCACGCACCGATCGACCTGGCTGCCGAGCTGCCGTGGCGGGTCCGCATCGGCGAGATGGACGGTCAGAGCTGGCTTCTCGTCGTCGCGCACCACATCGCCGTCGACGGCGAGTCGTTCCCCATCCTGTTCGCGGAACTGGGTTCGGCGTTGGCCGGCACACTCTCCGCACGCGGCGAGATCGACTACCGGGAGTACTCGGCGTGGCGATCGCGAACGCTGGCCGCGCGGCACGCCGAGCTGGTCGCCCACTGGGTCTCGGCGTTCGACCGCGCCGTGGAGCCACTGCGGCTCCCGGAACTCAACCCGGGGAACCAACACCCCTCCGTCCCCGAGGCACACTCCCCAGACCCGCACGCCCCAGACCCGCACTCCCCGGACCGGACAGTGGTGCACCGCACGCACCGAAGCCTCGACCGATCCGAGACTTCGATCCTCGACGAACTCGCCGTGACGAGACGGAGCACGCCGTTCATCGTCGTGCACACCGCACTCGCGGCGGTGCTGGCCAGACAGGCCGGGACCGACGTCGTCACGGTCGGCACGGCACTGTCCGGACGGCTCGATCCGCGACTGCTCGCCGTACCGGGACTGTTCGCCCGCGCCGTGCCGCTGCACACCCCGATCGACCTCGATCTCCGCTTCGTCGACCTCCTGGCGACGGTCACCGCGGTCGATCTCGGCGCGTTCGCGCACGCGGATCTCCCGCTCACCGAGATCACCGAGATCGCCGATCCCGAACGGGTGAAGGCCGGGACCCCGCTCTTCGAGGTCTCGTTCGGCGCCGTCCCGGACGAGCTCGTGGCGGCCGGCGGCGACGGCGGAGGCGCGGGCATGGCGCCCTTCGGCCCTGCGCTGTGGGGTGTTCCGCTCTTCGGTGTGGATGTGTCGATGTTCCGCCGGGACGGTGCACTTCACCTGACCATGGCGTGCACGGGTGCGGTGGCGAGCGCGGCGCGGCTGGATGCGTTGTGCGACCTCGTCATCGAGACGATCCGCCGCGGTGTGCGGGAACCGCTCCGCCCGGTCGCGGCCCTGCTCGCCCCCGCGGTCTCGCCCCCGGACCTCCACGCGCAGAGCCGAACCCGGGGCCCCGAGACGCTCGACGAGCTGCTGACCGGACGTCTCGCCGCCGAACCGGACGCGATCGCGGTCGTCGACCGCCGCCATCTCGGCCCGGGACCCGGTTCCGCACTGACCAACGCCGACCTCGACCGGTCGGCGACGCGTGTCGCCCGCGAGCTCATCGCCTCGGGGATCGGTCCGGGTGACGTCGTGGTCGCCCTGCTGCCGCGTTCGGTCTTCGGCGTCATCGCGACCGTCGCGGCGGCGCGAGCGGGAGCGGCCTTCGCCAACGTCGATCCCGCGGATCCGGCAGGTCGGAAGCAGATGATCGTCGAGCGGTGCCGGCCGCGTGCGGTCCTCACCCTCGCCGCGGAGTCCGTGCCCGCGGGGGTCCGGGCGATCGCGCTCGACGAGATTCTCGCCCGCGACCCCGATCCCAGCGCGCGCACGCCGGGCCCGGCGCCGTTCGACACCACCGAGCGGGTGCGGCCGTTGTCGGTGGACGACGTCGCCTACATCACCTTCACGTCGGGAACCACCGGACGGCCCAAGGGGGTCCAGGTGACCCATCGCGGCCTGTCCGGCTGGGCGCGAGACACCGTGACCCGCCTTCGGCTCGATCCGCCGGACAGGGTGTTGCACACGTACGCAACCGGATTCGACGCCCACCTGATGGGTGTCGTGCCGCCTCTGGTCGCCGGCGCGACCATCGTCATGTGCCCGCCCGACGTCATCGCGGCCGACGAACTGACCGGGTTCGTCGACGCCGAGCGGGTGAGCGTCCTGCTGACCACACCGTCGGTGCTCGCGACCATGCGTTCGCCCGAACTCCCCGGTGTCCGGCACGTGGCGGTCGGCGGTGAGCCGCTCGGCGCGGGGCTGGTCCGCGACTGGACCGTCGGGCACACGCTGAGCAACGAGTACGGTCCGACCGAGGCCACCGTCGCGGTGAGCAGTGCGCGGTTCACCACGGACCCCAGCGGGCCGATCTCCATCGGCTCTCCGCTGCGGGGTGTCGGCATGTACGTGTTGGATTCCGCGCTGCGACCGGTCTCGGACCACACCGTCGGTGAGCTCTACCTCGCCGGAAACTGTCTGGCGCGGGGCTATCTCGGCGACCCGTCGGCCACGGCGCGCGGGTTCGTCGCCGATCCCCACGGCGACGGCGGCCGGATGTACCGGACCGGCGACCTCGTCCACCGCCGCCCGGACGGCACCTTCGTGATCCACGGTCGCACCGATGATCAGGTGAAGATCCGCGGCGTGCGTCTCGAACCGGGCGAGGTCGACGCGGCGCTGTCGGGGTTGCCCGGCGTCGCGACATCGGTGACCGCGACGCGGACCACCCCGGCGGGGGAGAAGATCCTGGTGTCGTGGGTGGTGGCCGAGGACGGCGCACAGGCCGCGGACCTCTCCCGACAACTGGCACACCTGTTGCCCCGCAGCATGATCCCGAGCGCATTCGTGTCGGTGTCGGCGCTGCCGATCGGGCGGAACGGGAAGATCGACGTGGCCGCGTTGCCCGATCCCGACTTCGCCGGCGCCGCGACCGCTCCCGCTGCCCGCGCCGGCCGCCCGCCCGCCGGCGCCACCGAAGAACTGGTGTCGGCGGTATGGGCCGAGGTCCTCGGACGTCCGGTGGCGTCCATGGATGCCGGGTCCGACTTCTTCACCGAGGGTGGCACCTCGCTGTCGGCCACTCAGGTGACGTCGAGGCTCGCCGCGGCGACCGGCGCGGACATCGGGGTCCGCGTGATCTTCGAGGCGCGCACGGTGGCGGGTGTCGCCCGGCGCGTCGATGAGCTGCTCGCCGGCGCCGGCGGCGTTGCCGTGAGCGCAGCGCCCGCACGACTCCCGGTGCCGGAGGTGCTGCCACTGGCATATCCGCAGCGCCGCATGTGGATTCATCACCACGTCGAGCCGCTCTCGACGGCATACCATGTTCCGGTCGTGCTCCGGATCCGCGGACGCGTCGATCTCGCACGCCTGCGAAAGGCCGTCGACGAGGTCGTGGCGGCCCACGCCGTTCTCCGGACGGTCTATCCCGATTCGCCGTCCGGGCCGCGACAGCGGCGTATCGAGCATCGGAGTCCGGTGCTGCGGCATCGCCTCGTCGACGCGGCGGCCGGTCCCGAGGGCCTTCGTCGGGAGATCGAGGGCTTCCTTCGCCTGCCCTTCGACCTCGAGTCCGAGTCGGGGTTCCGGGCCACGGTTTTCGAGCTCGACGCGGCCGACGATCCGCACACTCATCTGGCGGCGGTGTTGCACCACATCGCGATCGACGGATGGTCGACCCGGGTGTTGCTCGCGGACCTGCTCCGCGCATACGACGGCCAGCGGCTCTCGGTGGCGGCCGACGAGGCGTTCACCTACGCCGACTTCACCCAGTGGCAGATCACGCGGCTCGGTGATCCAGCCGATCCGCACAGCAGATACGCGCGAGAACTGCGGTACTGGGCCTCGACGCTCGCCGATGCGCCGGGTCCCCTCCGCTTGCCGGGCAGCGTCGATCCCGGCGGCCCGGGCACCGGCCGGAATGAGGCGGCCGGCCGCGTCGTCGGGCGGTTGTCGGCCTCCATCGTCGGCACCGAAACCCTGCACCAGACCGCGAAGACGCTGTCGGCGAGCGTCTTCCAGGTCGCGCATGCCGCGCTCGCCGCGCTGCTCGGACAGTGGACCGGCGAACGGGACCTGCTCATCGGTGTGCCGGTGCACGGCCGGCATGCGCCGGAATGGGAGTCGGTGGTCGGCATGTTCGTCAACACCGTCGCGCTGCGGACCGATCTGCACCCGGGGTCGACGATCCGCGAAACCGTCGAGCGGGCACGGGATGCCGCCCTGGCCGCACAACTGCACAGCGAGGTCCCGTACGAGGACGTCGCTCGCATGGTTCGCCCTGATGACCGGGCGGCGGGGGACCCGCTGATCTCGGTGTTGCTGGTCAACCAGGACGTCGTGCCCCAGTCGTCGGGCGAGGTCGTGCTCGCCGGGCCGTCGTCGAACGACCGAGGACCCGGCGCGGACTCGGTGGTGGCGACCCTGGTGCCGGAGTTCACGGCCACGGTGGACGCGAAGTACGACCTCGAAGTCGTTCTCGCCGAACAGGACGACGAGTTGCACATCACCGTCGTGCACTCCGCATCCGTGCCGACCGAGGTCGCGCGTGCTCTGCTCGACGACTTCCGCGGATTCCTGCTGGCCGCGGCCGGCGATCCGGGGCAACCGTTCCCCGTCGCCGGTGCGCCGGTCGCCGACGATGTGGTGGCCCACCAGGTGCCGGGAGCGCGGTCGGTCGGTGAGCCGGTACCCGTGGCGTCCGTTCGCCCGGCGTCATCGGCTCCACTCGTCCGGGCGATCACCGAGGTGATGTCGGAGGTGCTCGAGGTGCCGCCGGGATCGGTGGGGGAGGCCGACGACTTCTTCACGCTGGGCGGTACCTCGCTGTCGGCCACCCGGGTGACCTCCGCGCTCGGCCGTCGTCTCGGTGTGCGGGTACCGACCCGCGTGCTCTTCGAGAACCCCACCCCGATCGCACTGGCGCAGGCGCTGACCGAACTCCCCGACGAGCCGGCCGACGCCGACCCCGCCCGGGATGCCGCCGCCGTGCCGACGGTGGGCCCGGCCGAAGGCGAGGCCGACCTCGGCGATCTGCCGCTCGCCCCGACCCAGCGTCGGATGTGGGTGGGCGCGCAGATGCTCGGTGCCGTGCCGATCTACGCGGTGCCCGTGGTGGTACCCGTTCCCACCGGGGTCGGCGAGCCCGCGGTCGTCACCGCGGTGGAGACGCTGATCGACCGTCATCCGGCCCTGCGCACCCGGTACCTCGCCTCACCGGACGGACCTCGGCAGCGGGTTCTGGGTGCGTGGCGGCCGCCCATCCGGCGGGTGGGCACGGCCCGGCTCGCGACCGGCGACGGGATCGGGATGCTCGGGGAGGCCTTCGATCTCAGCGGCGAACCGCCGGTCCGGGTGTGGCTGATCACCGGCGACGACGAGGTGACGCCGGTGGCGACGGTGCTGATCGCGCACCACATCGCGATGGACGGCGAGTCGGCCGCGATCGTGGAGCGCGAACTCACCGCGCTTCTCGCCGGCACCGACCTCGGCCCGGCGCCGACCGGTTTCCCGGTGGTCGCCCGGCAGATGGTGGCCGACGAAGAGCGATCCCGGGGAGATCTGCTGGACTTCTGGCGTCGTGCCCTCGAGGGGTACAGCGGTGAACTCGACCTCGCGCAGCGACGCCCCGCCGTTCGTGACCTCCGGACCGCCACGATCGAGTACCCACTCGAAGCGGTTGTGGGGCAGGCGGTGTCATCAGCCGCTCGGCGGTCGCAGGCAAGCGAGTTCCACATCCTGCACGCGGCGGTGGTACTCGCCCTCGCGGTGCAATCAGGGTCCGACGACATCGCGCTGGCCACCCCCGCGTCCATGCGTCGCGACACCGGCACCGCCGGCACGGTGGGCATGCTCATCTCCACCGTCGTGTTGCGTACCCGGGTCGCCCCCGGCATGACGGTCGGCGACCTGATCACGCGTGTCCGCGACGAAGACCTCGCGGCGCTCGATCATGCCGCCATCGCCTTCGATGATGTCGTCGCGCTGATCGATCCGCCGCGCGTACCCGGACGCCATCCGCTGGTGCAGGTCGCGTTCTCGCTCGCGGACCCGGCCGGCGGGCCGAATCCGGTTGCGAACGAGCCTGATTCCGCGGGCGCCGATGCCGACACCGATTCCGCCGACGCCTGGACCGTGGCGCGCAGCGAGTTCGATCTCCACATCGTGGCGGTGCCCGACGCCGGAGGCTGGCGGTTGCGCGTCCACCATGGCCGGGAACTGTTCGACGAAGCCATGATCCGAGCGCTCGGTGAGCGGCTGGTGGCCGCGGTGACGGCGGTGGTCGGGGAGCCGTCGCACCGCCTCGCGGCGGTCGAACCGCTCACCGGCGCGGAGCGGGGATTCGTCGCAGGCCGGGCGCGGTCGTCGTCGCCGACGGGGGCCGAACCGCTGCTGGCCGAACTCCTCACCGAGGCCGTCGCGGCGTTCGGCGACCGGCCCGGCATCGCCGACGAGAACCGGTCGCTCTCCTACCTCGAGCTCGACGCCTGGGTGTCGGTGACCGCGCGCGCGCTGCGGCGGCGCGGTCTCGGTGCAGGCGACGCCGTGGCCGTGGTGGTGCCGCGATCGATCGAGTCGGTGGTCGCGATCTGGGCGGTGAGCCGGATCGGTGGCGTGTGCGTACCGGTCGACGTCACGTACCCCGCGGCGCGGATCGACCATGTGGTCGCCGGCGCCCGGGCGAGTGTGATCACGTCCGCCGACATCCCCGGACAACCCACGGAACCGGTGATGTCCGAACCGGTCACACCGGTGTCGCGCGATGCGCTGGCCTACATCATCACGACGTCGGGCACCACCGGGACCCCGAATGTCGTCGGGGTGACCCATCGGGGGGTCCACCGGGTGGCCGCGCTCGCCGACGTCGAACCGACGGACCGGGTCGGGATGGCCATCAGTCCCGGATTCGACGCGACGTTCCACGACATGTTGCTGCCGCTCGCCGCGGGTGCAACGCTCGTGGTGGTCCCCGCCGGGATCGCGGGCGGGGACGACCTGACGAGGTTCCTCGACGACACACGCGTCAGCGTGTTCACGGCCACCCCGTCGGTCGTCCGCACGCTACGGCCGGCGGCGATCGGTGCGCTGCGCCTGGTGTACATCGGAGGTGAGGCGCTGTCGGCCGACCTCGCCGCGACGTGGTCCGAGCACGCACAGGTCCGCAACATCTACGGCCCCACCGAGACGACGGTGACGGTGTCCACCTCCGCCCACCGTCGCGGCGACCCGATCCGGCTGGGACATCCGCGCCCCGGCATCGGCGCCGAGGTGCTCGACGCGCAGTTGCGCCACGTCCCGCCGGGCGTCGTGGGAGAGCTGTACATCGGCGGAACCGGGGTTGCCCGAGGCTATCTCGGCGATCCGGCGCTCACCGCGGCGAGTTTCGTCGCCGCCCCCGACGGCAGTCGCCGCTATCGGACCGGCGACCTGGTGCGGTGGGATCGCGACACCGGCGAATTGGTCTACGTCGGGCGGGCGGACCGCCAGGTCAAGATCCGCGGGCAGCGGGTGGAACCCGCCGAGATCGACGCGGTGATCGTGCGGGCGGGTGCCGACCGGTCGGCGACGGTACTACGGTGGGGACCGGTGGGGCCCGCCCTCGTGTCGTACGTGGTGTCGCCGTCGGTGCCGGTCGCCGAACTCCAGGCCGAGTGCCGGTCGTCGCTGCCGCGGCACATGGTGCCGAGCCGGATCGTCGCGCTCGATGACCTGCCCCTCAGCGGTGCGGGCAAGATCGACACACGGCGACTGCCCGAACCCGTCTGGTCGGAGTCGGTGCGCGAACCCGGGACCGACACCGAGGCAGCGGTTCTGGATGCCTTCCGCACCGTCCTCGGCGAGCCGACACCCGAGCATGGCGCGGGCCGCCATGCCGACGGGAGCGCCACCGGGATACACGTCGGCATGGATGACGACTTCTTCGCCGCCGGCGGGCACTCGCTGGCCCTGCTGCAGTTGCGCGACGAGCTGGCGACCCGGACCGGGAGGGTCCTCGACGCGGCGGACCTGTTCGGCCACCGCACGCCGGCCGAGGTCGCCCGGTTGCTGGACGGGATCGCGGCAGTGGATCTCCCGGCGCGACGCGTGTTGCCACTGTCCCCGGGCCCCGCCGAGCGGCGCCCCGAGATCTGGTGTGTGCACACAGCAGCAGGCATCGTCGAACCGTTCCGGGTGCTGGGCGACTCCCTGCGATCGGCCTCCGTGTTCGGGCTGCAGCTGCCCGAACTCGTGCTCGCCGGCCGGGAACTCCCGTCGACGGTCGAGGGCATCGCGGCACTGCACGTCGAGGCCATCCGGTCGACCCAGCCGCAGGGACCGTACCGGCTCGTCGGCTGGTCTGTCGGTGGTGTCATCGCCCACGAGATCGCCCGCCGGCTCGTCGAACTCGGTGCGGAGGTGGCGCTGCTGGTGCTGCTCGACCCCCGGACGCCCGCCGAACTCGCAACGGTCGACGACGAGGAACTGCGCGCCGCCGATCACCCGCTGCGAGAGCTCGCCGAGCGGCACGACCCCGAGGCGCTGCGCCGTTTCGACGAACGGACGCGGAGTCTGGCCGGCGCGGCTCGTTCCTACGACCTGGGTCCGGTCGCCGTCGACAAGGTCGTCTACGTTGCGGCGCAGGACAACCCGGACCCGCAGGAGTGGGCACGGGTGGTCGATCCCGGCGGGCGGGGCGTCGTCGACGTGATGTACACCGACGCGACACATGCGCAGTTGGGAAATTCGGACGTGATGGCGCGGGTGGCCCGCAGAATCGAGGAGGAATGGTGACCGTATCCGATCAGGCGGCGACGCCGCAGATGTCGATCCTGTTCGTGTGTACGGGCAACATCTGCCGTTCGCCGATCGGCGAACGCGTGCTGGCCGGTCTCGCCGGCCGGGCCGGTGTCCCCGTGACGTCGACCAGTGCCGGTGTAGGGGCACTCAACGGCCAGCCCATCCACCCGCACGCCTCGGCCGTACTGGTCGAGAACGGCTACGACGCAGCGGGTTTCGAGTCCCGGTATCTGCGGCCGCCGATGCTCGCGGGGTCCGACCTCGTGCTGTGCATGAGTCGCGAACACCGCGCCGCGGCGCAGCAGATGGCGCCGGCTCGGTGGAAGCGGGTCTTCACACTGACCGAGTTCGCCGCGCTCTGCGACCTCGGTGCGCTGCCGGAGATCATCGCCGGGCGCGGGCGTCTCGACCCCAACGCGGAGCAGCTCGACATCGTGGACCCGATGGGCCGTCCGCGTGAGGACTTCGATCGCGTGTTCGCCGAGGTCGAGCCGAAGGTGGAGGCGGTGGTCGGGTGGTTGGCGGCTAATGCCGGTTTGGCGCCGGCGCCGGGAGCGGGGGAGGTCCGATGATCCGGCGTCTCGCGGGCAACCGCGTCGTTCAGGTCGTCGCGGTCCTGCTGGTCCTCGCCGCGGCGGCCACGGTCTGGCTGGCGTATTCGGCGTTCCAGGTGCGCGACGACCTGGAGTCGGTGCGCACGGACGCGAGCCGAGCCCGGACCCTGATGCTCGACGGCGATCAGGCCGGTGCCCGGCAGGCGGCCGAGGCGGCGTCGGCGAGCGCCCGGGACGCCGAGGACCGGTCCTCGGGCTTCCTGTGGTCGGCGGCAGCGGCCGTGCCGGTCGTCGGTTCGCCGTTGAAGTCGGTACAGCAGATGAGCGATGCCGTCGCGGCGCTCTCGGCCGACGTGCTGGTGCCGGCTGCCGACCTCGCCACCGTCCTCGACCCGAACCGACTGCGTACCGGCAACACCGTCAACCTCGCGTTGCTGCGTGACGCCCAACCCGCACTGAAGTCGGTGGCCGAGAAGTCGGCCGAGGTGGCCGAGCAGGTGTCGGCGATCGAGCCGAGCTGGCTGGGCGTGGTTGCCGATGCCCGCGACCAGCTCGCCGAGCAGGTCGAAGCCGCCGATTCGACGGTGCAGGCCACGAGCATCGCCGCCGAACTCGTCCCGTCGATGCTGGGCGCCGACGGTCCCCGGAACTACTTCATGGCGTTCCAGACGCCGTCCGAGGCACGCGGAACCGGCGGTCTCGTCGGCGGTTTCGCGGTGCTGAACGCGACCGGCGGGCGGGTGACCATCCCGGAGCTCGGCGCCAACTCGGAGTTCCGTGATCCGGCCACCCCGCAGATCGACCTGGGTCCCGAGTACGACGCGATCTACTCGTACTACCGGCCGTACACCGACTTCCGGAACGGCAATCTGAGCGCCCACTTCCCCGACGCCGCGCAGATCTGGCTCGCGAACTGGCGGGCGCAGACCGGCAGGCAGCTCGACGGGGCGATCGCGCTGGACCCGATCGCGCTGAAGTACGTGCTCGAGGTCGTCGGGCCGGTGACGGTGGGCCGCGAGAAGATCACCGCCGACAACGTCGTCCCGATCACGCTGTCGACGGCCTACCAGCGCTTCGCCGACGACAACCAGGCCCGCAAGGACTACCTGCAGTCGATCTCCCAGGCCGTCGTGAACAAGCTCGTCACGTCCGGTGGGAGCACCCGGAACCTGCTCGAGGCGCTCGGTCGTGGCGTCCACGAGCGACGGATCATGATCTACAGCACCGACGACGAGAACCAGCGGATCCTCGAGTCGACCAAGCTGGGGCACCAGATCTCGGACACCTCCTCGCCCTACCTGCAGGTGGCCGTCGGCAACGCGTCCGGGACCAAGCTGGACTACTACCTGCGCCGCGAGATCAGCTATACCTCCGGCGGATGCGACGGTGACACAAGGGAATCGACGATCACGGTGCAGCTCACCAACACCCTCGACACCGCCGACAGGACCGACTACGTCGCCGGAAACCTCGGCACCGAACTCTCGGTGAAGAAGGGCACCAACCTCGCCAACGTCGAGTTCCTCGCGACCAAGGGTGCGGTCCTGAAGGAGATGACCCTCGGCGAGGGCGGGGCGTTCTATGTGGAGCAGGCCCTGCACGGCCGCCCGTACTACTCGACGCGCGTCGGCATCGCCCCGGGGCAGACCGCCACCATCGTCCTGACGATCGACGAGCCCACCTCCGCGCACGGCGACGCCGAGGTCCCGATCCAACCGCTCGTCGACGACCCCACCGTGAACGTCGACGTCCCCGCGTGCGGCCCGGAGGACTAGCCGAAGAAATGGGTGAGGTCGTCAACGCCTCGGCGTTCGATCGGGGAGCAGGTGATCCGCTGCGGGCGCGACGGACTTGAGCGGTATCACTGTGGAGTTGTCAAGGGACGGACGCGATCCCGGGCATCGCCCGGGTGCGGAAGGTGCTGCGCGAGAGTGTGGTGGGCGGGCCCGGTTGGTCAGGCCGCGTCGTCCAGACGCATGGTGCGGCGGTTGTAGGCGGGTAGTGGACGTCGCTGCGGGTCGATGGTGGCAGGCGGAACGAGCCAGGGGTGGCGGTCGAAACCCATCACGACGTCCCAGCCGTGGTGGTGGACCTGGGTGTGGCACCGTTGGCAGAGCAGGCATCCGTTGTCGAGGTCGGTGGGACCGCCGTCGGCCCAGTGCGCGATGTGGTGCACCTGCGTATGTGACGGTGGTGCACCGCATTTGACGCAGCATTGGTCGCGCACGATGACCGCCTTGCGTAAATGCGGCGGGTACAGTCGGTGGGTGTGCCCCATCTGCAGTGGTACGCCTTCGGCGTCGAGGATGATCTCGGTGAGAGATCCGTCGCATGACACCTGACGGGTGGTTGTTCGACTGACCGTTCCGGTCCACGGCAGGGTGGCGGGATCCGCGCCGGTGGCGGGGAGCGTCAGCATCAGCTGCGTGCGTGGTGAACCGACGGTGTCGATGGTGGCACCGATCGCTGCTTGATCGAGGATGAGCTCGAACGCATCAGCGCGGCGCTGTTCGGCCGAACGTCGGTCGTCGGCGCCGTCGGGTTCTGGTCGTGGGCAGGCTCGTTCGTCGATCATGGAGAGGAACTTCTCACCGACCACCTGTGTGAGGTCGGCGCGGATGTCGACCCGTCCGTCGTCGGTGGTGTGGACGTTGACGGTGTTCAGCGTCGAATCATCGGCGGCTGACACACCGGTGTCGGTGGTGTCGGCAATGGTGTTGCCGATGGCGCGGGCGTACTTGTCTACTTCTGTCGGTGTTGCACCTGACAGCGCTTGACCGAGCAGGACAGTCTCGTAACCGGCACGCTCCTCGTCGGAAAGCGCTGTCGGCGAGCGCTTGTCGATCTGCGCCATGCCGCGGATGATGGCGTCGGTGACTTCGCTCGACAGGCGTCCGTCGGCGGCGTTACGGGCCAGGGTGGGCAGTGTGGGGAGAGCGTCGACGCTTCGCATGGCACGTAGAGCCGCAGCGGGTGCGTAACCGATCTCGATCAACACCTTCTTGGTGGTCCCACCGGCCTTCTGTGCGACGCCCAGTTCATCGAGTTGCACTGCGTGCGTGACGATCTGGTGATCGATGGTGTTGCGGAGCAACCGCAAGGTGTTGAGAGCGTCGAATGTCTCTCTGCCAGTGGGGTCGTCGGCGGGCGGGGTGGTCTCGATGAGCTGGTCGAGGAGGGTGGTGAGCTCTGGCATGACTCCAAGGTACCGGAACATTCATTCGATGACGAGCTGTTTCCACAGCCTGATCATCGCGAAATGTGTTGCTGTTGAGTCGTATTCAGGAACTCTAGATGCGTCTGGCAACAACAGTGAACAGAAGTCACGCTCGTTTCGGATGCGGCCGCTCGCACGCCCCTGGGCTCGTTCGCAGGCAAAGGGTTCGGTTCTGGTGGAGCGGTCTCGGTCCGTGCTGTCGGTGGCGGCTGGTAAGGGGCACGTCGGAGGCGGTGCGGAGCTGGCGGTACCGAGGATGTCGGGAGGTGTGATCCGTGTGTCGCGCAAGGGTTAAAGGACTTCATTGCGAGTGCGTGTCCGCCGGTCGAAACCTATCGATTGCGCCGAGGTATCGTCGCGGTTGTGGAACCGCCGTCAGTCAGGTTGCGGTGACGCACTGGACCACACGGTTGCGCGCGGCCCAAGTCGGTGACGGTGATGCCACCGTGGCGGCGGCAAACGTTCACGTTCTCCGCTGATCCCGAGTTGGGGAGTAGCCAAGTCCAAGCTGAGCCGGACGCCACCGATCTTGCCGATGCGACTGGGGGGGTAGCCGCAGAGGCGACTCGCGACCGCAAGCGAAACGGCACCACGATGCTGTTCGCGGCACTGGAGGTAGCCAAGGGCGTCGTGGCTGATCGATGCTACAAGCCGTCACGGCTGCGCCGATCTCCTCGACGTCATGAAACGGTTGCAAGGGCACATCCGCGCAAGATGGCATCGTGTGCGACGTCCGGAGGCATCCACGCCCACGCCAAGACCCCACCGACTTGAGGCGCGCGACACGAAGCACAGTCGCGTGGTGAGTCGAGCATCTGGGCGGTCACAACACCCGATGGATGCGCCGGCACCAGCGCACGTGGGTGTCGGTGAACCATTGACAGACAACGTATTTCACCCGGACCCGACCCCGGATGCCTGGCCGACGGGGTCCAATCGAGGGTTTGCCCGCCGATGTCCGATGAATCCGGTCAAGGCGGTCGACGCAACTATCGACGTACCCCGCCGGCCGCGTTCCGCGGCGAACTCGCGGCCTGCAGCCGGCGGAGGCTCGGGCACCCGCCTCGGTAGTAGTTCAGTAGTGGTGGCTCAGTAGTAGTACGGGTAATCGTCCCAGCGCGGGTCGCGCTTCTCGAGGAAGGCGTCGCGGCCCTCGACCGCCTCGTCGGTCATGTAGGCCAGGCGGGTCGCCTCGCCCGCGAACACCTGCTGGCCCATGAGGCCGTCGTCGGTGAGGTTGAACGCGAACTTCAGCATGCGTTGCGCCGTCGGCGATTTGCTGTTGATCCGACGCGCCCACTCGATGGCGGTGGTCTCCAGGTCGGCGTGCGGGGCGACGCGGTTGACCGCACCCATCCGGTGCATGGTCTCGGCGTCGTAGGCCTCCCCGAGGAAGAAGATCTCGCGCGCGAACTTCTGGCCGACCTGCTTGGCGAGGTAGGCGCTGCCGTACCCGGCGTCGAAGGAGCCCACATCGGCGTCGGTCTGCTTGAACCGGGCGTGTTCGGCGGACGCGAGGGTCAGGTCGCACACGACGTGCAGGGAGTGCCCACCGCCGGCGGCCCAGCCGTTGACGACGGCGATGACGACCTTGGGCATGGTGCGGATGAGTCGCTGGACCTCGAGGATGTGCAGCCGCCCGCCCTCGGCCTTCACCCGCGCCGCGTCGACGGTGTCGGCGCCGGCCGCTGCGACGTCGTCGTCGTGCGAGGTGGCGTACTGGTAGCCCGAACGTCCGCGGATGCGCTGGTCGCCGCCGCTGCAGAACGCCCACCCGCCGTCCTTGGGGCTCGGGCCGTTCCCGGTCAGCAGGATGGTGCCGACATCGGGAGTCCGGCGCGCATGGTCGAGGACGCGATACAGCTCGTCGACGGTGTGCGGTCGGAAGGCGTTGCGGACCTCGGGGCGGTCGAACGCGACGCGCACGATGCCGTGTTCGCGCCCCTCGCCGACATGGCGGTGATACGTGATGTCGGTCAGGTCGTCGAAGCCGGGCACCGCGGCCCACGACGCCGGGTCGAAGGGCTGGCCGGCGGAGTCCTGGGTGCCTGGCGTGCCCGTGGTTTCTGGCGTGGCAGTCATGGAATCAGCCTATCGACGCCACGTCCGGGGAGTTCCCCGCGGCCGACGCCGCGTGGATTGGTGAGCAGAGGTCACGAAGTCGACACAACTCCGACGCGGATTGCATGCAAGTACTGGACTGTGGTCGGCCTTCGCCCCAACATCACCGAAATCTCAGTTTCGGGTGCTTAGCTGTTCGTATGGCTGTATGGGGGTGGATTCTGATCGTCGGGGGCGCGTGGTGTGTGCTGTCCGCGGCGGTCGCGGTGATCGTCGGGAGGGCGGTCCGAATCCGAGACGAGAAAGAGCGCGGACCGCGCGGGGTTCCGGACTACATCCCGGAGTCCACGCGACGGCTGGCCCGCGGAGGGGTCTGCGTGGATCTGGCCGACCGCCGACGAACCGGGCGGAAGACCGACACCGGCTAGGCTCCGGCGTCGCTGCCTCTTATACGGTTGATCGGTGAGTGAAGCGAACGATCGCGCCGTCGAGGCCGTCGAAGAGGACCCGCACGAAGGTGGTTTCCGGGCGCACACGGCCGTCACCACCGAGCGCGGCGGCCCACGCTACGGAGAGTTCAGCGAGCAGGTTCGTCTGCTCATGGACAACGCTCGGTACGCCTGCCCCGACGACGCGCTCGTGGACGAACTCATCGACCACCTCACGGCCGTCAACGAGAAGCTGGCGAAGGTCCGGATCGACGAATGGCATTCACCGGCCGGGACCCGGATCGACCTGCCGTCGCGGGGCAACATCACCTTGCCGCCGTATGAGGTCAAGGAACTGACCGAGACCGGGGTCATCGCCGAGCTGACGTTCCGCGATTTCCACCTCGGCGGGAACAACGCCGCACACGGCGGGCACGTGGCGGTCGCATTCGACGACGTCGGCGGCTTCGCGTCGGCGGTCGCGATCCAGGCCGTCAGCCGGACCGCCTACCTGAACGTGCAGTACCGGTCCATCACGCCGCTGAACACGCCGCTGCGTATCCACGCGTGGGCCGACCGCATCGAGGGCCGCAAGGTGTTCATCAAGGGCACCCTCCACGATGGTGACCGCCTCTGCGCCGAGATGGACGCGCTGTTCATCAAGCTCAACCCCGGGCAGGCCTAGCTCACCCGCGCACGGGCAGCCGCCGGCTGACCTCCACGGGCGAGTCCGCGCGCGAGAGCCGCATCACGATGGTCGGCGCCTCGTCGGCGTCGAGCGGCCACGTCTCGAGCATCTCGCGACGCAGGGCGGCCAGTTCGTCGCCGTGATTGCTCGACAGCGCGCGGGCGGTCTCGTCGTCGTCGGCATAGAGGAATGTCGGCGTCATGGGATGGACCGCGTAGCCGAGCCGCTCGGCGGCCACCCACAACTGTTCCGCGACGATCCCCCCGCGCAGATAGTCCACCGCTGCCGTGCCCCGCTGCACCAGCACGAGGACCGCGGAGGACGACGCGACCCGTGAGCCGGCGTCGGCGCCGAGCGCGGTGCCGCCACCCCATTCGTCGAGCAGGGCCATCACGTCGGCGCGGCGCAGCACGTCGAGCATGCCCGCCATCGCCGGTGGCAGGTCCAGCGAGGCGACGTCGATGCCTTCGGCGGCAGTCCGGTCGGTGGTGAGCTCCAGGAACATCTCGCGGTGCAGTTCGGGCGTCAGGAACCGGGCGCGGTCCGACCGGGAGATGATCGAGGCGTAGCGGTCGATGTCCCTGCGGTCGGTGAGGGCGAGCAGGCGCGTGCGGTCACTCGAGGCGGCGGCGTGCAGCCGACTGCGGTCCGCCGCCGACAGCGGTGACCCGTCCCCGACGCCGCGTCGGGTCCCGCGGGCGAGCAGCGCGCTCAGTTCCGCCTCCGCGTCCGGCGACCGCGAGCCGGTGTCGAGGCCCTTCAACCGTGCCCGACCGGCCAGCGTGCCTGCGTCGTCGATGATCTCGATGTCGTCGAGCACCCCGCGTGCCGTCGCCGCCACGCGGGCGTTGTACAGCGCCGCACCGACCGCCACCGCCGATGCCCGGTGCTCGACATCGAGGGTCGAGGTGCGCGTGCGGTCGAGGGTGATGGTGACGGTGTCGTCGTCGGAGGTGATCTCCCACGGTTGCTGGTTGCCCGCGGACGGCGCACGCCTCGCGGCGTGCACGACGAGTTCGCGGTCGCCCATCGCCTCGACGCGCGAGTCCTCGCACGGCGATGCGAGCGGTTCGGTGCTGCGCGCCGCCTGCGGACCGTCGTCGGCGACGGCTGTGCCGATCGGGTCCTCGAGACCGTCGAGCCAGGAGTCACGATCGAAGCGGACGCGTCCCGAACGCAGCGACTTGCCCTGGACGAGGCGGCGAACCGCCGCCGCCACCGTCGCACCGCCCAGCAGGACATCGCCGCCGAGTTGCGGCCAGGCGGTCACCGTGTGGCCCAGTTCGATGGCCGACGCCGCCATCGGCGCGGTCACCTTCGTCGGCTCGAGCACCCGGACGGCCAGCGGGGTGAGGGCCGCCCGGTCGAGGCCGACGAGATCCTCGATCTGCAGATCGCCCGCCAGACCGTGGAAAAGCGGCCGCTCCGGTTCGAGGTCGAACCTCTCGACATCGAGTGTTCCGCCGTCGCTGGTTTCCATCAGGACCGGAATTCCGCGCGACCGACACTTCTCGCGGATGAGGACCTTCACATCGAAGGAATCGCATTCTTCGACGACAATATCCAGCCCGTCGAGGAATTGATCGATGTTCTCGGTTGTTATTCCCCCCGAGTACACGACGGTGGTGAGATATGGATCGATCTCGGAAATGCGCCGCGCGGCGACCACGGCCTTGTTGTCGTGAATATCCATGAGCGTCGCCGGAATTCGATTCATATTGGTCAGTTCGAGTTCGTCGAAATCGGCGAGACGCATTTCGCCCGCGAGCCCTTCGAGTGCCAGTGTGAGCGATATCGCATGTCCCACACTCAATCCGACGACACCGATGCGGAGCTCGCCGGCGGCGGCCTGCTGAGCCGCGGTCAGCTTGTGCCGGTTGCGGTCGAGTCGGAGGCGCCGGAACGTGCGCGGACCGGGGATCTTGACGAGAGCGTTGCGCCAGGGGAAGTGCGCGAAACGCGGGCTCTCGTCCCGCAGCGCCGGCTCCGCGGGCGGGAGGAGTTCGTCGAGCGCGCGGCTCGTGCGCCCGGTGATGTCGGACACGATCAGGGCGGGTTCCGCGGTCAACTCGACGGGTAGTTCGTCCGGTGAGTAGAGGGTGGCGGCAGTGTCCGGCGGCGTGTTCATACGCCCATCGTGTCGCACGGGATTGCACGACGCCAACCGTCAATGCGGCGGTTCGGGGAAAAGAAGTGTGCTTGTCGGAGTGCATAAATGCGCCCCTGTGGCAGCATTACACGCGGGGTCGGGGGAGATCTCGTCTCTAAATTTCCTAATTACCGGAAGGCAATACTGCGATGAAAAAGATGTCAGCCACCAATGATCAGGTTCGTACCGGCATGCTGCGAGCGGTCGCGCCCGAAACCGGGACGGAGTACTCGGTGGTCGTGGCGAGCCCGCGGTCCGAACCCGAACTCTGGCACGAGTACCTGTCCGGCGCGGACGTGTCCTACCACCGCCACGGGTGCGCGGCCGCGCTCGAGTACGACGAGGTCGCCGGTGGCGACGGCACGGCGATGTTCTTCGCGGTGCTCGACGCCGAGGGCAAGGTCGTCGGCGGCCTGCGGGTCCAGCCCCGTTTCGATGCGGCCGCGCAGTCCCATGCGCTGGTCGAATGGGCCGGCCAGCCTGGCCAGGTGCAGCTCGTCAACGCCATCGAAGAGCGTCTGCACGGCGGCATCGTCGAGGTCAAGACGGCCTGGGTCGACGAGCGTTCGCCGATCGCCGGCTCGGTTGCGGGGCAGCTGTCGCGGCTGGGACTGGTCATCATGGAGCTGTCCGGGGTCGACGCCATGATGGCGACCGCGGCCGACCACGTACTGCGCCGCTGGCAGTCCGGCGGCGGACGCGTCGACGAGTCGGTGCCGGCGACGCCGTTTCCGGACGACCGCTACCGCACCCGACTCATGTGGTGGGATCGTGCCCGGCTGAGCGGCCTCACCAGTCCGGAGACCTGGCGTCGCATGCGGCGGGAGGCCGACGCGCTCCAGGCGGTGACGACTCAACGCCCGCTGGTGCGGCTGTCGATGTCGACGAAGTCGGCCGGCCGGCGGTAGAACACCTCGTACAGGCTCGCCGACGGCGGTGACACCGTCCGTTCCGCGTCGGCGGCATGCGCGCTCGGTGCCCCGTCGTTCCAGATCACCTCGTCGATGGACTTGATCACGGTGGTGTCGCGGCCGTTCTCCTTCGCCTGATACACGCAGTCGTCGGCCTGTCCGAGCAGATTGCCGATCACGTCGTCGGTGGAGAAGGCGGTCTCGAAGTGACCGGAGACCAGGTGGTCGCCCGCGACGCGCAACGGCGCGCAGACACCGCCGACGCTGATGGTCACCGGTGCGGCGGCGGCCACCGCGGCCCGTAGGCGTTCGGCGCTGAGCCACAGCTCGTCCGCATCGTGGACGACGTGGAACATGAGGAACTCCTCGCCGCCGTAGCGACACACCTCCGAACCGACGGGGGCGTGTTCCCGGATCGCGGCCGATGCTGCCAGCAACACACCGTCACCGGCGAGATGGCCGTACTGGTCGTTGATCCGCTTGAAGTGGTCGACATCGAGCAGCAGGATGCCGATCCAGCCCGTGGACGAGCGTGCGGCCGAGAGCAGTTGCGACGCACGGATCAGGAATCCTCGGCGATTGAGCAGGCCCGTCAGCGGATCGATCCCGACGAGGCGGGTCTGCTGGTCCAGGACGGCTTCCATCGACTTCCGCAAGGCGACCACGAGGAAGACCGGCACCACGATCAGGCCGAGCATCGCGCCGAAGCTGATGAGATACGCGGGTAAGGACTCGGTGGTCACCGCGAGGACGACCGCGGCGCAGACGATCGCCAGCGCCAGGTGAGAGAGGATGAGCCGAGTCGTGGCGGAGATCGCGCCGATCGCCGGGATGACCGCGACGATGGCGAGGACCAACGTCGACGACCGCGGCGAGGCGAGGATCATGGACGTGCCGCAGATCCCGACGATGCCCAGGCCACCGAGGAACGCGAACTCGAGGTCGGTCAGCCGAGCACGGATCGCCGTGACCGCGAAGACGACCGCGATGAACGACCAGATGGTCAGCAGGATCGGCATCCCGCCCGGGTAGAGGGTCTCGGGCGCGAGCACGCTGATCACCGGTAGGGGGATGACACCACCGGTGCTGATCAGCGTCGCCATCGACCGGGCGTCGTAGCGACGGAGCACCCTCCTGATCAACCCCATCTCCCACGACCGCTTTCCGTCGGCGGCTGTGGTGTCAACCGCTTGTTCGCCGAACTTCGCTTAAATGCAACTGAGAATCCCTTGGCGAAAATCGCACCGCGGTGTCCTATGCATAGGCAATGAAAGTACCTTACCAGCAGTTTTGAAGCTTCTCCCGGAATCGTTAGCAGAGTTGTCGAAATGAGTCGCGAATCGGCACTGCGGTCGGACTCGGCTTTCTTGAACTTCTCATTACAAAGCAATGTGTCAACCCTTGACGGACCCGACGGGCCACTTTTGTCACCGGATTCGGCGACCGGCGCCGGCGAGGAATGTGAGAACGGTCATATCGGTCGCACGGGCCGCACGCCGGTACCGGGTCGTCTTCTTCCCGGGAGCGGGCCGGCTGAGTAGTATCTCCGCGGTAGAGAACTGTGGCGCCCCGGCGCCGCCCGGGGGGATCGGACTCAGCGAATGACGTCGTGTTGACGCTCGGTAGCTCGGTGATCGCGGTGTCGGTCGACCCGTACCACCGAGCCGTGGTCGCCTACGGTTATGAGGCCTCGGCCGCGGCGTCCGAGCGATTCATCGAGCAGGTGCTGATGCCCATCAGTCCGCAGGCCCGATTCCATCGACGGTCGGACTTCTACTGGCTCATCTACCTTCCGTGGACCGGCGCCGGTGCCGACGAACTCGGACGCAACGCGCTGATCGAGGCCGCGCGCACCAAACTCGGCGCCCACACCGTGAGCGACGGCGATCGAAGTTGGTTCCTCGACGTGTGCATGGGTGTCGCCGTCGGTGACGAGCAACTCGCGGCGAGTTCCGAGGACGATCTGGTCCGCCATGCCGACGCCGCGCTGTGTATCGCGCTCAGCAGCCGACGGGCTGTCGCATTCGCGACACCCACCATGCAGCGCCACATCCGGGCCGAGGTCGATCTGGCCGGCTGGTTGACCAGGTCGGTCGAGCGCGACTTCTCGGTCTTCTACCAGCCGATCGTCGCGGTGCCCGACCGGCGCGTCGTCGGCTACGAGTCACTGCTCCGCTGGCACACCGAGTCCGGCGTTCTGGCTCCGGACGCGTTTCTCTCAGTGGCCGAGGGGATCTCGCTGCTCGCTCCCATCGGGCGGCATGCCATCGGGGAAGCCATCCGGGACCTGTCGGGGACGATCTCCGACAAGGTCGGCCCGGGTACGTTCGTCTCGTTGAACCTGTCCGGGCAGCAGCTGTGGGACGACGGGCTCGTCTCCTACGTGCACGGTCTGATCGACGGGCACGGTGTGGAGCCGTCGAGGGTGTGGGTCGAGGTGCGGGAGGACCAGGCGATCCGGGTCGACACATCAGCGTCCCGCGCGATCGACGCGCTCCACGATCTCGGCTGCACCATCTGCATCGACGACCTCGGTGCCGGCTTCTCGGCACTCCGCTACGTCCGTGATCTCCCGGTCGACGTCCTCAAGGTCGACCGGACCCTGATCGCGCAACTCGCCGACAGCTCCCCGGACCGTGCGGTGGTCCGTGCGATCGGCGAGATGGCCGCCGCCACCGGGGTGAAGATGGTGGCCGAGGGCATCGAATCGGAAGAGGTGCTCCCGATCCTGGAGGAGTTCGGGTTCGACTACGCCCAGGGCTACCTGTTCGGACGGCCCGCGCCGCTGGTGGACCTGTTCGGATCGGATCGATAGACGGCCCGAACATGTTGTGGCCGAGCGAATCTGCTCGCTGAGCAGCCCGAATATGCTGTGGCCGAGCGAATCAGTTCGCTGAGCAGCCCGAACATGTTGTGGCCGAGCGAATCTGATCGCAGATCGGCCCGAACATGCTGTGGCCGAGCAAACCTGATCCTGCTCCCTGAGGTGCGAGCGAAGCGAGCCTCGAAGGGCGTGGTGACTTTTCTCGCCAGGCCCTTCGAGGCTCGTCGCTATCGCTCCTCGCACCTCAGGGAGCGAAAGGCTGTCGCTATCGCTCCTCGCACCTCAGGGAGCGAAAGGCTGTCGCTATCGCTCCTCGCACCTCAGGGAGCGAAAGGCTGTCGCTATCGCTCCTCGTACCTCAGGGAGCGGAATGAATCGTCGTCGATGGCACCTCCCGGTCAGCTCGCGGTTGCCGTGCGAAAAGTGTTGTCGGCAAACAAGATCGACTTATGTGACCGTTCCGGTCTCGATCGCCTGTGGTCGGCCGGAACTCTCGACCTCGATCCGTCGCGGCTTGGCCTTCTCGGCGACCGGGATCGTCACGGTGAGCACGCCGTTGTCGTAGCGCGCCGAGATGGCCGAGCTGTCGATGGCGTCGCCGAGGGTCAGTTGGCGGCGATACGTCCCGGAGAAGCGCTCGCTGGTCAACCACTGCACGCCCTCGTCGGATGGCGTACTGCGCTGGGCGGACAACGTGAGGACGCCGTTGTCGACGCTCACGTCGATGGAGCCGGGATCGGCGCCGGGTAGATCGGCGACGAGCAGATAGTGGTCCTCGACCTTGTACAGGTCCAGGGGCATGAATCGCGGAGTGCGGGCGGTTCCGGCCGCTGAACCGGTCATCATGCCTCGTGTCCAGGCATCCATGTCGGAAAAGGGATCGAAACGAAGCACAGCAGTTCACCTCCTGTTCTCAAGGCTGCTCGCCACCCGTCAGACGAGCAGTTCATCGCTGTACTGCCAACGAAGATAGCACCGGATCCGTGGCTCGTCTAGCACTCTGGAGGGGAGAGTGCCAGAAATTTTCCGGACCCGGAAACGACGGCACCCGACCGCGAGTCCTGCTGTGCCGGAGAAGATCCGGACGGCTGCGGAGAACACGATCGGGTGGCGTCTGGGTGGATCGGGGTCAGCGGTGCGTGGGATGCGGCCCGCTCGCTACGCTCCCGGCGCCGGGTGGGATGCGGCCCGCTCGCTACGCTCCCGGCGCCGAGTCGGTGAGCTCGGTCGCGTCGATGCTGAACCCGGCGTTGCGCAGGCGGTCGATGAGGGCGTCGCCCATCGCCACGGCCGTCGTCAGGACCCCGGAGCGCTTGGGTAGGCGGTCGCGATCGAGGGCCAGTGCCAGCGCGCTCTCGGCGAGCATCACCGCGGTGGCCTTGTATCCGGGGTCGCCCTGGGCGCGCATCCGGGCCCGGTAGCGCCGGCCGGTGGTGGTCCGGGTGAACGTTCCGACCACGAAATAGCCGTTCTCGCGGGCCTTTTCGCTCGGCCCGTCGCCGGGCTTCGGGAGCACGCGGTCGAGGACTCGACGCGTGGGACCGAAACTCATCGCTCCCATGAACGCGCCGGTGCCGACCGCGACCGCACCGGCGAGCAGTGTCGAGACCGCGGGGACGCTGCCGACGCTCATCGTCTCCGCGTAATGGAAGTTCTTGCCATAGGCGTTGTCCAGCAGAGCATTCGAGCGTCGGACGATTCGCGTGTTGTGCGCCGCCATGAAGAAGGGGGCGAGTGTGCCGCGCAGCGACGGGTCGACCTTCTTGGCGTTGATGATGGACAGGTCGCTGGGTTCGTCGGACAGGCTGACCCGGGGCACGTCGCCCGGCCCGCTGGACAGCGCCTGTGGGTTCAGCATGAGTCGTCGGGACTGCGCGTTGCGGGCCTCCTCGGCGATCACTCGCATGGAATCGATTGTCCCGCCGGAGATTCCGCCGCGGAACGACTCGACGACGAGGGTGGTGTCGGTCATCTCGCCCGCGGCGTCGTCGGCGATCTTCTTGAACAGTGCGTAGGTGGTGATGTCGGACGGTACGGAATCGAAGCCGCAGGAGTGGACGATGCGAGCCCCCGAGGCGGCGGCGACATCGTGGACCTTGTCGATGGAGTAGCGCACGAAGGGCACCTCGCCGGTCAGGTCGACGTAGTCGGTGCCTGCGGTCGCCGCCGCCACCACGAGGGCCTCGCCGTACTTCAGGTAGGGACCCACCGTGGTGCAGACGACCTGCGTGCGCGCGACCATGGCGTCGAGTGCCGCGGGCGACTCCGCGTCGGCGATGATCAGGGGCCAGTCGTGCGCGCGTAAGGGCAGACGCTCGCGCGCGGCGGTCAACTTCGACTCGTTGCGTCCCGCCAGCGCGATCTTGGTGCCGATGGGTGCGTGGTCGGCCAGATACCGGGCCGTGAGTTCGCCGACGAAGCCGCTGGCGCCGTAGACCACGACGTCGAATTCGCGACCGTGCCCGCCGTGCCCGCTGGGCCGGCCGTTCGGAGTCGGTTCTGGAGTGGATGTGGTGTCGGTGTTCGATTCCCCGCTCATCTTCCCGACTTTACGTGGGACGCGGGTCACACGTAACCGCCGAGTCGGATGGAACGGTCATGGTGAGCGCCGCGCCGCGAGACGGGCGGCGAAGGGCGCGACGAACAGCATGAGCAGCACGCGCAGGATCTGGGCGGCGACCACGAAGGCGACGTTGCCGCCGGCGCCGGTCGCGGCCGCGAGCACCGCATAGATGCCGCCCGGTGTGGTCGCGAGATAACAGTCGAACATCGACTCGCCGGTCCAGGCGGACAGCGCGACCCCGAGCAGGGCGCAGCCGGCGCCGATGACGAGGATCAGCACCAGCGCGAGGGGCAGGACGCGGCCGATCGCCCGCAGCCGCGGCATCGTGAAACCGAGTCCCGCCTGCCAGCCGATCACGGCGTAGGCGACGGCGAGCAGGGCGGGGGAGACCTCGGCCGAGCCGGCGATCCCGGTCAGCTCGGCCACGGTGGCCAGCGCCAGCGGACCGAGCAGTCCGGCGGCGGGCATGCGCAGCAACCGGCCGAGCGGAATCCCGACGCCGAGGCACACCGCGAGGAGCAGCAGGCCCCAGGCTTGCCCCTGCAGGGTCTCCGCCGACCACGCGTCGGCACCCGGTGCGACGGCATCCCCGTCGGCGCCGAACACGAGCGAGGCGACCAGCGGGATGGTGACGGTGACCAGGGCGACGCGTAGGTATTGGATGACCGCGACCATCCGTTCGTCGCCACCGAACTCGCGGGCCAGCGCGACCAGCCCGGACGCCCCGCCTGCGACGAGTGCGAGGGAGCCGGTCAGCGGGTCGACGTCGCGGTGCAGGCCGAGCAGGGCGCCGCAGGCGATCGAGATGACCAGGGTGCCCACGCCGATGACGAGAACCGGGAACCACGACGAGCCGAGGCCGCTGACGGTCTCGGGCTCGGCCATCGTGCCGATGAAGACACCGAGGACGCCCTGCGACGCCACGAACGCCCATCGCGGGACGATCGGTTCGTCGGCATCGGCCGGTGTTCGGGCGGTTCCGGATTCGGTGCCCGTTCGGCCTGGGGCGCGGCCGGCGATGGCGAGGGCCCCCGCGACCACGAGGCCCGCGAACAGGGCGGCGGCGTCGACGTCGACGACCTCGAGGACCAGCGTCGCGACCGCGGTGAGGAGTACCAGCACAATCCAGCGACGCACTGGCTCCACAGTAAGGCCCGCCGCCGGGAGCGGAGCGAGCGGGGCGAATGGTGCCCGCCACCGGGAGCGGAGCGAGTGGGGCGTCAGGCCGGGCGCGCGGTCCCGAGGCTCAGTGCGCCGAAGGGTTTCGGGACGCCGGGCTGATAGAACGCGTCGACGGGCCCGGGCGCGAAGCCGGCGGCGGTCAGCTCGGCGCGGACGTCGCGGGTGAGGTGGCAGCCGCCCGCGACCCGCTTCTGGATCGGCTCGAGGCGCCGCTGCCATCGACGGACCCGCGCGTCCGGGGCGGATCCGTGCTCGAGGAACGCCAGCTGTCCGTCCGGGCGCAACACGCGACGAAGTTCGCCGAGGGCCGCCCGCACATCGGGGATGGTGCACAGGGTGAAGGTGGTGAGCGCGGCGTCGAAGGAATCGTCGTCGAACTCCAGCCGCTGGCCGTCGAGTCCGGCGCGTTCGATGGGCACCGCGGATGTGGCGACGCGATCGGTGGCCATCGACCATCCGACCGCGGAGGGTTCGACCGCGGCGACCTCGGTGAGAGTGGGCGGGTAGACGCCGACGTTGAGTCCCGAGCCGAATCCGATCTCGATCATCCGACCGGACAGGGGTGCGCAGGCCCGTGCTCGCAGCGGGGTCAATGCGTCCATCCCGCAGGTGCGTTCGATGAGGTGCGGCAGGACCCGGTCGTCGTAAAAGCCCACGTGACGAGGGTAACGCCGCTCCCCGCCGTGATGTCGGGACTCGGGAGTACCCGGTAGTGGTCCCCGGCCCCACCACTAGGCTTGTGGGATGAACCGACCGGCCCAGAACGCCCCGGGGCCCAATCCGTCCACGCTGCAGGCCCGGGTCATCGTCGACGAGATGATCCGCGGCGGTGTCCGTGAGGCCGTCCTGTGTCCGGGGTCGCGCAACGCGCCGCTCGCCTTCGCCCTCCACGCCGCCGACGCCACCGGCCGGTTGCGGTTGCACGTGCGGATCGATGAGCGTTCGGCGGGTTACCTCGCGCTCGGTCTCGCGGTGTCGTCGGGACAGCCCGTGCCCATCGTGATGACCAGTGGCACCGCGGTGGCGAACATGGGGCCTGCGGTCTTCGAGGCGAACTATGCGCGGGTGCCGCTCGTCGTCGTCAGCGCCAACCGTCCGTACGAGCTCCTCGGTTCCGGTGCCAATCAGACCGTCGAGCAGTTCGGCATCTTCGGGACCCAGGTGCGTGCGGCGATCAGCCTCGGCCTCGCCGAACAGGACCTCGACACCAACAGCCAGTGGCGGTCGGCGGTCGGCCGCGTGCTGGCCGCGGCCCGGGGTGCGCGTACCGGCAACGCCGGCCCGGTGCAGTTCGACATCCCGCTGCGCGAACCGCTCGTGCCCGACCCGGACGAGCTCGCGGGCCCCGACCCGACGGCCGATCTCGGAGCGTTCTCGGGCCGGCCGGGCGGGCTGCCCTGGACCCAGGCACCGGTCGGCAAGCTCGACGTCCCGCTGCCCATCGACCTGTCCCTGGACACCGTGGTCGTGTCGGGACACGGGTCGGGTGTCCATCCGGGCCTCGCCGGCGTACCCACGGTCGCCGAACCGACAGCACCGCGGCCGGCGACGCCGCTTCATCCGCTGGGCCTGAACTCGGTCCGACCCCAGCAGGCGATCATCTGTGGCCGGCCGACGTTGCATCGGGGGGTGTCCCGACTGCTCGCCGACCCCGAGGTCCGTGTCTACGCACTCACCACGGGGCCGCGGTGGCCCGATGTGTCGGGCAACGTCTACGCGACCGGCACCCGCATCGAGGTCGTCGGCGAGCCGCGGGAAGACTGGCTCAAGGAATGCGCGGCGGTACAGGAGCGGGTGGCGTTCGCCGTGACCGCCGAACTGGACGAACCGGGCCCGGCCACCGGACTCCACGTCGCCCGCGCGGTCGGCGACGCCATGGCCGCGGGTGACCAGCTCGTCGTCGGGGCCAGCAACCCCATCCGCGACATCGCGCTGGCCGGCCGGATCACCGACGGTGTGCGGGTGCTCTCCAACCGCGGGGTCGCGGGCATCGACGGGACCAACTCGACGGCGATCGGGGCCGCGATGGCCCTCGACCGGGATCGGGCCGGCGCGCGGACCATCGCGTTGATGGGCGACCTGACGTTCGTGCACGACGCGACCGGCCTGGTCGTCGGCCCGGGGGAGCCGCGCCCGTCGTCGCTGCGGATCGTCGTGGCCAACGACGACGGCGGCGGCATCTTCGGCCTGCTGGAACAGGGTGACCCGCGGTACAACACCGGCCTGTACGCCGGGGCGTACGAACGGGTCTTCGGCACACCTCATCGCACCGACATCGCATCGATGTGCGCGGGTTTCCACATCCCGCATCGGCGGGCGACCGTCGCCGAACTGGGCGGGGTGCTCGCGGAGGAGCCTGCTCCCGGCGGGATCGAGGTCGTCGAGGTCGCCACCGACCGCGAGCGGCTACGGGCAGTGCACGCGGCGATCGCCGCACGTCTCCGGTAGCGCGGCACCGGCCGGGCCGCGAACTCCTCGGGGCGCACCACTAGGCTGAACGGCATGAATCCGGTGATCCAGCGACGCGTGCAGCTCGGTTTGCTCGTCGTCGGCGTCACGATCACCTTCATGGCGCTGACCCTCATCGCCGGGTGCTTCAAGAACGATTCGACGATCGAGGCCAGCAAGGCGACCGTGATGGCCGAGGTCGTCTCGGTGGACAGCCTGCACGCCGCGGTGAACTTCCAGACACCGGACGGCTCGTTCCACAGTCCCCGCTTCGGGCTGCTGTACCCGACGGAACTGAGCGAGGGGCAGCGGATCAGCGTCGACTACGCGGTCTACAACCCCGATCTGGCCCGGCCGACCGGCCGCACCGCGGTGCTGTCGATCATCCCGGCACTGTCGGTGATGGTCGGGGCTTGGCTGGTCGTCGGCCTGCTGATGGTCGCGGTCGCGGAGTTCAGCCGCCGCCGGCGACGACGCGACGATGCCGGTGAGAACACGGACGGCCGGGACGCGGACGAGCAAAACGCGGCCGAGCGGGACGAGACGGTCAGCCCGGGATCACCCTGAGCGTGTCGCCGTCGACGACGATCGCCTCGTCGTCACGCAAGAAATGCAGCCGATGGGTCGCGCCGAAGCGTTCCCGCGTCGCCTCGACCGGGCCGCGCCCGCCGACCGTGCCCTCCGCGTGCGGGATCACCGTGGCGTCGATGAGTCCGAGACCGTCGGTCGAGGTCAGGGGCGCGGCCTCCGCGGGATCGTCGAGCAGTGCCAGAGGTGCGATGTCGGGACCGACCACCGCGGCGCCGGCACTGACCCCGATGTAGGGGAGGCCGGCTCGCACCGCATCGACGAGCACACGGTCGGCGCCCGCCAGTCGCAGCGCGCCGAGCAGGTGGAAGGTGTTGCCGCCGGCGACGACGACGGCGTCGACGTCACCGAGTCCCCCGGCGAAGGCGGCGGCCCCGATCAGTTCCGGGTCGAGGTCGGTGACCTCGAAGCCCTGGTGTCGCAGCGTGTCCCGCTCCAGGTCGAGCCAGGCGTGGTCGGGATAGATCGACGCCGCGGTGGGGACGTAGGCGATGCGACGGCCCGGTCCGGTGAGCGGCGCGAGGAAAGCCGGGACGGGGGTGAGCCAGCGACTCAGCAGCAGGAGATGGATGTCGGCCACCCCTCCACTCTCCCCGGTGCGCGGGCCACGGACCGTTCATCCCGAATTGGGCGGTCCGACATGTTCCGGGGTGGAGCCCGGTCAAGTCCCCGGGGGACGATCTCGATCATGCGCGTCGCGATCGTCGCCGAGAGCTTCCTGCCCCAGATGAACGGGGTGGTCAACTCCGTCCTCCGGGTTGTCGACCACCTCGAGTCCACCGGGCACACCGCCGTCGTCATCGCACCCGACACCCCGCGCGGGGTGCCGGGTGGGCCGCGGCTGATCGGCCGCCGGACCCCGGTGCATCTGCTGCCCGCCGTGCAGGTGCCGCGGGTGACCTCGCTGCCGGTGGGCGTGCCGTCGCCGCTGCTGTACCGCACCCTGCGCGACTTCGAGCCGGATGTGGTGCACCTCGCGTCGCCCTTCGTGGTGGGTGCCGCGGGCGCCGTCGCCGCCCGAGCGCTCGGGGTGCCGGTGGTGGCCGTGTTCCAGACCGACGTCGCCGGGTTCGCCGCCGCGTACCGGCTGGGTGCGGTCGAGAAGCTCGCCTGGCGCTACACCCGTCGCCTGCACGAGATGTGCGATCTCACCCTAGCGCCGTCGACGGCGACTCTCGAGGTCCTCGCCGCGCACGGTGTACCCCGGCTCGCACGATGGGGCCGCGGGGTCGACGTCGGGCTCTTCTCCCCGGACAAGCGCGACCTGTCGTTGCGGGCGGACTGGCTGGGTACCGCCGACGACAAACTGGTGGTCGGATTCGTCGGCAGGCTCGCGCCGGAGAAGCACGTCGAGCGGCTCGCCGGACTGTCGGGCAACCCGCGGGTGCAGCTGGTGATCGTGGGCAACGGACCCGAACGGGACCGGCTCGAGCGGTTGATGCCGGATGCGGTGTTCACCGGCGAGCTGCGCGGTGAGGCCCTCGCCCGTGCGTACGCGAGCTTCGACGTGTTCGTGCACGCCGGCGAACACGAGACGTTCTGTCAGGCCATCCAGGAGGCGATGGCCAGCGGACTGCCGGTGATCGGCCCCGACGCGGGCGGCCCCCGCGACCTGGTGTCGGCGTTCCGCACCGGATATCTGCTGGAGGTCGAGGCCTTCGCCGCGAAGCTGCCCGCGATCGTCGAGTCCCTGCACGACGAGTCGGTGCGGTCGGCGTTCGGCCGCGCGGCGGTGCAGGCCGTTCGGGCGAGGACCTGGCCATCGGTCTGCGCGGAACTGGTGAACCACTACGCCGCGGTGACCGGCGGCGGGGTCGTGACCGAGGTGGGGCGACCGGCCTGAGGTGCGGGACCGGCGTCTGGCGCGACCCACCTCACGGCAGTCGGACGCGCATCGCCCGGTAGCGTGATCGGCATGGCATCGACGGGCGCGACACCACCGGAACAAGCGGATCTGGGCGGGACGAGTGTGGGCCGGGCGAGCCTGGAGAAGGACCCGGCCGAGGTCGCCGCGATGTTCGACGGCGTCGCCCGCCGCTACGACCTCACCAACACGGTCCTGTCGTTCGGCCGGGATCGCGGTTGGCGCAAGAAGACCCGTCGGGCCCTCGATCTACACCCGGGCGACATCGTCCTGGACCTCGCGGCGGGCACCGCGGTGTCGACGGTCGAGCTGGCCTCGTCGGGTGCGCACTGTATCGCCGCGGACTTCTCGCTCGGCATGCTCAAGGCCGGAGCCCACCGGGACGTGCCGAAGGTCGCCGCCGACGCCCTGTCGCTCCCGTTCGCCGACGATTCGTTCGACGCCGCGACCATCTCGTTCGGACTCCGCAACGTCAATGATGTGCCCACCGCGCTGGCCGAACTCCGGCGCGTGCTGAAACCCGTTGGGCGGCTGGTGATCTGCGAGTTCTCGACGCCGACGCTGAAACCGTTCCGCACGGTGTACATGGAGTACCTGATGAAGGCGCTGCCCGCGGTCGCCACCAAGGTGTCGAGCAGCCCGGCGGCGTATGTCTATCTCGCCGAGTCGATTCGGGCCTGGCCGGACCAGTTCGCGCTCGGCGACCTGATCCGCGAGGCCGGGTTCTCCGGGGTGCGGTGGGAGAACATGACCGGTGGCATCGCCGCAATCCACTCGGCGCGGGCCTAGGAGTTCGCGGCCCGCGGTGTCCCGGCGTCGTGCGACACCGGGCATCCCGGTGCGAACGTGCCCAGGTCGTCGAGGCGGAAACCGTCGGGGTAGCTGCGGACCTGCTTCGTCTGGCGCCCGAAGAGCGGTTCGGTCCGCGGTGAGGCGAACAGGCGGATGGCGAGCCCGCGTGCCTTGAGTCCGCCCCGCACCAGCACCCGTTCGACCGCCGTCGGCTTCGGGTATCCGAACGCCCCCAGGAGCCGATCGTCCATGAGCGCGAACGACATCCGGCGCACCACCGCACGTGGAAGCAGCTTGTACGGCATGAACGTGCCCAATAGATCCAAGGTGGCGTCGGCGACCGCGAGGGAGTCGGGACTGAACGCGAAATGGGCGGTCTCGTACTCGTCGTAGAACTTCTTGAAGTCGTCGTAGGTCTCGGGGATGTCCTTGATGCCCATCAACTGGCCGAGCCGACGGTAGTAGTTGGTGAGGCCGAGGATCTCGTGGTTGGTCAGTGAACGCCATTCGTAGGAGTTCACCCACTCGACCGGGCAGACGACGAAAGTGGCGAGCACGTAGACGAAGTCGTCGTTCGGGATGTCGTACATGCCGTGCATCTGGTTGATGCGCCGGATGCCCGCGCGGCCGGCCGGGCTGTCGACCCCGTGCTCGATCGGGGCGTCGAGCAGCAGCACGGTGTCGTCGTAGCGCTTCTGGGTCGACTCGGTGAACTGGCTGGTCTTGTAGAGGAGGTCGCCGATCGAGGGCACCGCGTAGGTGCGGAAGAGGGCGAAACTCAACGCCTGCGTGATGCCCCAGGGGAACTCCTGGGTGCCGAGTGCGCGGGCGATGGCGGTCGGATCGCCGACGGCATCCATGCGGTCGATCTCGCCGCGCAGGTGATAGCGCTGGGCCAGTCGGTTCTGGAGGGCGTGCTTGGTCCGGGTGGCGAGAGTGGATGCGGCGGACATCTTCCATCTCCTGGGTCGACTGGTGGCCTGATTCTGTCACAGGTGTGGCAGCGACCACACGGTTGGAACATTATAGCCTGAACGTTCCAATGTGCACATCGGCGGATCCGCGGCGCTCAGGAGAACGGCGGACGCGGGTCGATCTGCCGGGAGATGCGTCCGGCGGTGCGCCACGCGCGGGCCACCAGGTCGGCGTCCTCGGCGGTGATCAGGTTGCCCATGACCCGCACCACCATCGACATCAGTTGGGGGGATCGAATGCCGGGCCGTCCGAGCGTGGGCACGGTCTTGGGCATGGTGAGCAGGCCGGCGAGGCGTCGGGCGGCGGAGAACGCGAGTCCGTAGTGCCCCACCAGGACATCACGCCACCGTTCGGTGTAGTCGTCGGTGCCCAGGAGTTCGACGGCGAGTCGTGCGGTCTCCAGGGCGTAGTCGATGCCCTCGCCGTTGAGTGGATTGACGCATGCGGCGGCGTCGCCGATCAGCATCCAGTTGCGGCCGGCGACGCCGGAGACGGCACCGCCCATCGGCAGCAGGGCCGAGGTGATGCGGACGGGCGGCCCGTCGAGGGCCCACTCGTCGGTCACCATCGCGGCGTAATGTTCGAGGATCGGTCGAAGTGCCATGTGCGCCGGGCGTTTCGACGTCGCGAGGGCGCCGACGCCGACGTTGACCTGCCCGCCGCCGGCCGTGCCGAGGGGGAACACCCAGCCGTACCCGGGCAGCAGTCCGCCGTCGGGTCCGCGGAGTTCGAGGTGGGAGCCCATCCAATGTGAATCGGCCCGCGCGGACGGCGCGTACGCGCGGGCGGCCACACCGTAGGCGGTGTCCCGATGCCATTGCCGTCCCAGTGATTTCCCGATCCCGGACCGGACGCCGTCGGCGACGACGAGGTCGGTCACCCGCATGGTGTGGGTGCCCGAGGGGGTCGCGAAGGTGACCGAACCCACCCGGTCACCGTCCATCTCGACGCCAACGGCCTTGACGCCCTGCACCATTCGCGCGCCCGTCGACACCGCGTGTTCGCGGATGGCGTCGTCGAACTCCGTTCGCGCCACCGCGCTCCCGTAGGCCGGGAACCGGCCCGAGGGCCACCGGACCTGTTGGCGTGCACCCCATCCGTTGAGCAGCAGCCCGTCGATGCGCGGACGATCGGCGAGAAGTGTGCCGAGCCCGAGTGCGTCGAGTTCGGCGACGGCGCGTGGGGTGAGTCCGTCGCCACACGTCTTGTCGCGCGGGAACACCGCGGCGTCGGCGAGGACCACGTCCCGGCCGGCGGCGACGGCATGGGCGGCCGCCGCCGATCCGCCCGGTCCGGCGCCGACGACGAGGACGTCGGCGGAATCGGGGAAAGTGGGGGTCGTGTCCGTGCTCACCCGACCAGTATGTCCGGACCCCCGACGGGATAGGCTCGCAGCAGGTGGGGTCTACGCGGCAAGCGCGTGTCCGCCGTCGAGTACTTGCCGGATCAGACGAGATGGGGCCGCGTTTCCGTGAAGTCCACATTCGCCGGGGTTGACCTGGTGTCGGATGAGTTCGCCGACACGGTGCGCTCCTCGCTGCAGCGGGTCGAGGATCTGCTGCTCGCCGAACTCTCGTCGGGTGACGAGGTCATGACCGAGGCGGCGACCCACCTCGCGAAAGCCGGGGGAAAGCGTTTCCGGCCCATGTTCGCGATCCTGGCCGCCCAATTCGGTCCGCGCCCGGAGTCCGACGACGTCATCACCTCGGCGACGGTGGTGGAGATGATCCACCTCGCCACGCTCTACCACGACGACGTGATGGACGAGGCCGCCATGCGGCGCGGTGCGGCGAGTGCCAACGCCCGCTGGACCAACAGCGTGGCCATCCTCTCCGGCGACTTCCTGTTCGCCCGCGCCTCGCGCCTCGTCTCGACGCTGGGTCCCGAAGCGGTGCGCATCATCGCCGAGACCTTTGCCGAACTCGTCACCGGGCAGATGCGCGAGACGGTCGGGGTCAAACCCGGCGCCGATCCCATCGATCACTACCTGCAGGTCGTCTGGGAGAAAACCGGCTCGCTGATCGCCGCCGCCGCCCGTTTCGGCGCGATGGCCTCGGGAGCCACGTCCGACGACATCGAACGGCTCTCGCGCATCGGCGACATCGTCGGCGTCGCCTTCCAGGTGTCCGACGACATCATCGACATCAGCTCGGTGTCGGTGGAGTCGGGCAAGACCCCCGGCACCGATCTGCGCGAAGGCGTGCACACGCTTCCGGTTCTCTACGCCGTCGCCGGAGACGACGCGACGTCGGCCCGGTTGCGCGAACTACTCGTCGCCGCCGATGGCACCGCCCGGCCGCTCACCGAGGACGCCGAGGTCGCCGAGGCGATCGAACTGCTCGGCTCGTCGGCGGGTATGACCGCGGCCCGGGCCAAGCTCCAGGAGTTCGCCGACGACGCGCACGCGATGCTCGCGGAGCTGCCGGAGTCGCCGGCCCACCGCGCGCTGGCGTCGCTGGTGGACTACACGATCGAACGGGTCGGCTGAGAGGGTTTCGACTTCGCTCAACCGGCAGGGAAGTCGCTCAACCGGCGGAGCGACCGTCGCGGGCCATCTCCTGCAGCCTGCGGATGCGTTCCGCGGTCGGCGGGTGGGTGGCGAACATCTTGGCCATCCGGTCGGTGGCACGGAACGGGCTCTCGATCATCATGTGCGACTGCGCGGCGATGTCGGGCTGCGGCGGCAACGGGGCGGCCTGCACGCCCCCCGAGATCTTCGCGAGCGCCGACGCCAGGGCGAGAGGGTCCCCGGTGAGTTCGGCGCCGGACTGATCGGCCTGGAACTCGCGTGATCGGGAGACGGCCAGCTTCACCAGGGTGGCCGCGATCGGTCCCAGGAGTGCGATCAGCAGCATGGCCAGCGGGTTGGGTGCGTTGTCTCGACCGCCGAACGCGCCCATGAACATCGCGAAATTGGCGAGGCCGCTGATGACCGCCGCCATCGCGCCGGCGATGGAGCTGATGAGGATGTCGCGGTTGTACACGTGCGACAGCTCGTGACCCAGCACGGCGCGCAACTCGCGCTCGTCGAGCAGGTGCAGGATGCCGGTGGTGCAGCACACCGCGGCGTTCTTGGGGTTGCGACCCGTCGCGAACGCATTCGGTGACTCGGTGGGGGAGATGTAGAGCGCGGGCATCGGCTGATGTGCCGTCGTCGCCAGCTCACGCACGATGCGGTACATGACCGGCGCCTGCAGTTCGGTGACCGGCTGCGCGTGCATCGCCTTCAGCGACATCTTAGCGCTGTTGAAGTAGACGTAGGCATTCATGCCGACGGCGACGACCACCGAGCCCCAGAGGATCAGAGGGCTCTGGAACAGCGCGCCGATGCCGACGATGATCGCCGACATCAGGCCCAGCAGAGCCGCCGTCTTCAAGCCGTTGAAATGCATCGGGTCCTCGTCTGTCCGGCGCCGCGGGTCTCGGGCTCCTCGGGCCGGTGCGAGACAACCCGCTGCCGGCCGAGGAGTGCTGGCGCCCTCATCCAGTCAAACGACGCAGCACCCGTCTGGGTTTCCGCGGACGGATTCCGTTTCGGGCGCAGGCGCGGATCAGCGGTAGTTGACGAACTGCAGGGCGATGCCGAAGTCCTCGCCCTTGAGCAGCGCGATGACCGCCTGCAGGTCGTCGCGCTTCTTGCTCGACACACGAAGTTCGTCGCCCTGGATCTGCGCCTTGACGCCCTTGGGGCCCTCGTCGCGGATCTTCTTGGAGATCTTCTTGGCGTGGTCGGAGTCGATGCCCTGCACGAGCGAGCCCGTGATCTTGAAGGTCTTGCCCGAGCCGACGACCTCGCCGGCGTCGAACGCCTTGAGGGAGATGTCGCGGCGGATCAGTTTCTCCTTGAACACCTCGAGGCCCGCCTGCGCGCGCTCCTCGGCGTCGGAGGTGATCACGATGTTCTCCTCGCCGGACCACTCGATGCCGGTGTTGGTGCCGCGGAAGTCATACCGCTGGGACAACTCCTTGGCAGCCTGGTTGAGGGCGTTGTCGACCTCCTGGCGGTCGATCTTGCTCACCACGTCGAACGATGAATCAGCCATGTCCGACAGGGTATGTCATGGCCATGGGAGTCCGGTTGACCAGCCGGTTTGCGCGTGGACGTGGTGTTCGTTGTATTCTTCACGGCGTTGTTCGAACGGCTGTCGCGACGGCCTGGGAGAGCGGCACGGCAGGTTGCCCGAGCGGCCAAAGGGAGCGGATTGTAAATCCGTCGCGCAAGCTACATAGGTTCGAATCCTATACCTGCCACAGCGTGGTCCATCTTCGCGAAACTGCACTTCAGACGGTCTCCGACCAGCGATTTGTCTAGCGCAGACGCGAGTGTGTAACCTCGTTAAGGCTCTCGGGCTCAACCGCCCGGGGCACGCCCCCTTAGCTCAGTCGGCAGAGCGTTTCCATGGTAAGGAAAAGGTCGACGGTTCGATTCCGTCAGGGGGCTCGCTGGACGAGAAGTCCGCGGGGCGGTGTAGCTCAGCTGGTTAGAGCGCACGACTCATAATCGTGAGGTCGAGGGATCGAGTCCCTCCACCGCTACACATCGGGTCCGACCGGAACCGAGCGCAAGGGTCGCAAGCCCTGAGGGAACTTCCGAACCCGACCACGTACCACCCGAAAGAAGGCAATCAAGTGGCCTCCTCAACAGATGTTCGCCCCAAGATCACCTTGGCCTGCGAGGTGTGCAAGCACCGTAACTACATCACGAAGAAGAACCGCCGCAACGATCCCGATCGCCTCGAGATCAAGAAGTTCTGCCCGAACTGCGGCAAGCATCAGGCGCACAAGGAATCGCGCTGACGCTGTCGTCGGCCTTTCCGAATTACATCCAGCAGCGGGCTGCCTCTCCACGAGGCGGCCCGTCTTGCTGTGGTGGGCCCGAAGGGAGTAGTGCTCAATGTCACAGGTAAGCGGAGCCGAGATCCGGGATCGTGCGGACGAGGCGTCGAACGGTGGTGCGAAGCCGACTCCCGAGGAGATCGCCGCCCACACCCAGAGCCTCGTCGGGTTCCACTACACCGTCGACGACTACTACGAGATCGGCCGCGAGGAGATCCGTAAGCACGCCATGGCCGTGCAGGATGCGCATCCCACGCACTGGAGCGAGGAAGGCGCCCGGGCCTTTGGCCACGATCGCCTGATCGCCGCACCCACTTACGTGTCCGTGCTCGGCATCATCGCCCAGCGCAAGCTGTTCGAGGACGTGATCACCGGCTACGACATGTGGCAGATCATGCAGACCGATCAGCGCCTGGTCTACCACCAGCCGATGAAGGTCGGGGATCGTCTGATCTGCGACGTCTCTCTCGAATCGTTCCGGCACGTCAGCAGCCCCGAGATGATCGACCTGATGGTCACCAAGAACGTCATCTGGAACCAGTACGACGAGCCGGTCATGACCACCTGGACGTCGTTGGCCGCGCGCCCCGGCATGGATGTCGATCCAGAACTCGAGGCCTCCCTCGACCACGTGATGATCAAGGTCGACGCCATCGGCGAATCCGGCCACACCGTCGAGCCGAAGGCCGGTCGTTATGACCTCGACGACCCGACGCAGTCGCCCGGTGCCTTCGGTGCCGTCGACTTCGACACCCTCACCGTGGGGCAGGAACTGACGCCCAAGCGCTATCTGCTGACGCGCGGCAACCTCGCGAACTATGCGGGCGTCGCCGGCGATCCCAACCCGATCCACTTCTCCGACCACGTCGTGAGCGCGGCCGGGATGGACGACGTGGTCGCCCACGGCATGCAGACGATGGGTCTCGGCGCGAGCTTCGTCTCCGAGTTCATCGGTGACCCGGCTGCCTTCTGCGAATACAACGTCCGCTTCACCAGCCCGGTGTACGTCCCCGCGGACGACAGCGCGGCCGTCGACTTCACCGGCAAGGTGAAGTCCCTCGATCCCGCGACCCGCCGCGGAACCATCGCGATCACCGCCAAGCAAGGCGATCGCCGCATCTTCGGGCGCGCTCAGGCGGTCATTCAATTCAATTGATCGGGCGTGATCGTCGCTGTTAGGGTCGCTACCCATGTACTCCGGCATCGCCTCGTTGAAGCTCTGGACTCGTCGCTGACGGCGACGAGTGCCTTGTGAGTCCCTCCCTGTAGTTCTCGTACGCCGTCCCGGTATCCGACGCCGGGCGGCACTGTCGTGTTGTCCGGCTCCCGACTCGATGAGAGCCCTGTTTCTCATCGGATGCAGACGAGCTGAGAACACATCCATGACTTCTGAACGCAGTTCCCACATGTCCGACCGGCAGCTGCCGACCGGTTCGGCCGCCCATGTCCGAGCCGAGGGCGTCAGCATCGTGCGCGGCGACCGCCGAGTCCTCCACGAGGTCGACGTGACCGTGTCCGTGGGGTCTCGGCTGGCCGTGGTCGGCGACAACGGTCGCGGCAAGACCACGCTGCTCCATGTCCTCGCCGGGACGATCAGTCCGGACGAGGGCACCGTCACCCGCGCCGGCAGCGTCGGGTTGGTCGAACAGGACCTGGCGACCGGCGACCGTCGAACCGTCGGAGACCTGATCTCCGATGCCGTCGGCGAGTCCCGCACGGCTCTGGCCAGATTCGAGGCGGCGACCGACGCGCTGGCCCGCGAGGAACCGGAGGCCGACGAGGCCTACGCTGCTTCGCTCGACCTGGTGACACGCCTCGACGCTTGGGATGCCGAGCGCCGTATCGACATCGCGCTCGCCGGGATGGCGGCCTGTACAGACCGCGAGCGACTCCTGTCGACCCTGTCGGTGGGCCAGCGGTACCGCGTGCGGCTCGCGGTGGTGTTGGGTGCGGCCACCGACCTGCTGCTGCTGGACGAGCCGACCAACCACCTCGACGCGGACTCGTTGACCTTCCTGACCCGCCGCCTGCGCGAACATCCAGGCGGTGTCGCGGTCATCAGTCATGACCGGGCGTTCCTGCGGGACGTCGCGACCGAGTTCCTCGATCTGGACCCCACGCGGGACGGGCGCCCGCGGTTCCATCGTGATGGTTACGACGGGTGGGTCGCGGGTCGAGCCCGGGAACGGGAGCGCTGGGTGCGCGACCATGCCGCGCAGCAGGCTGCCCACCAGGAACTCGTCCGGGCGGCCGGTGTCGCCCGCGGTCGTCTGCAGACCCACTGGACGCCTGGCAAGGGGACCGGCAAGCACCAGCGAGCGTCCCGGGCGGGCGGGGCCGTACAGCTGTTCAACCGCCGCGTCGAAGAACTGGAGCGGCATCGGATCACCGTCCCGGTTCCCCCCACGCCGTTTCGCTGGCCGGCGTCGGGAACGCGTGCCGGGCTTCGGCTCCTGGACGGATGGGATCTCACCGTCGACGGACGTCTCGACACGCCGGTGTCGGTCTCGCTCGTCGGAGGTTCACGCCTGCTTCTCGCCGGGGCGAATGGAACCGGCAAATCGACCCTTCTCGCGGTGCTGGCCGGACTGGTCCCGCCCGGTGGCGGCCGACTCGACGTACCACGAAGTACCCGGGTGGAGATCATGACGCAAGAGATCCCGCAGTGGGCGCCGGGGAGGACAGCCCTCGACATCATCGACGAGCAGCGACGTCGCCTCGACATGCGGGGCGACGATGCTCCGGCGTTGCGGAGCCTCGGGCTGCTCGACGCCGACGCCGTCCGCACGCCGGTGTCGAGGCTGTCACAGGGTCAGCAGCGACGACTTCACCTGGCGTCGTGTCTGATCGCCAGGCCGGACGTCCTGCTCCTCGACGAGCCGACGAATCATCTCTCGGCAGGCCTCGTCGACGAGCTGACCAACGGCCTCGACCAGGCAGACTGCGCGGTCGTGGTGGCCACGCATGACCGGCAGATGCGGCGGGATCTCGACAGCTGGCCGGTCATCGAACTCGTCGGTGGGCCTGTGACCTGAACGACGGTCTGACGGCGCGGGTGTACGGTCGTCGGGGGAGCGGAGGCGAGCTCGTTTTGGGTCCGCCGCCCCGGTGATCTACACTGAAGTGTCTGATTGATTCAGACTTGCGCGCTACCCATAGGGTGGCGCGTTGGTTTTGTCGGCGACGAAACGCCGGCGGGTCGCGAGACCGGATCGAGAAAGACGGCAACGCCGACCACCCCGGTGGGGGCGTCGCAAAGGGGCGTAGCTCAATTGGCAGAGCAGCGGTCTCCAAAACCGCAGGTTGCAGGTTCAAGTCCTGTCGCCCCTGCCCTGGTGAAGGGCACACGCTGACGAGAGGACCGCGAAGTTGAGCAAGCGAGACCGGGCCGCCCGCGCCAAAGACGCCGCAGAGGGTTCTGCGGCCGATTCGGCTGCGGCTGAGCTCGACGGTCGCGACGAGGCCACCGACGCGGGAACGGTCGACGAGACGTCGACCGAGACCGCCAAGGAGCTGCGTCCGTCCGGTAAACGCTCTGCTCGCGGGCGTCGCTCGTCGGCGGGTGCAACCGATGGTGACACCGACTCCGGATCGGGGTCCGTCGCCGTCAAGGAACGCAAGACCAAGAAGAAGGCGTCTGCCGGGGAGAGCCGGAATCCGATCGTCAAGATCTGGCTCTTCCTGACGCAGGTCGTCGCCGAGCTGAAGAAGGTCATCTGGCCTACGCGGCGCGAGATGATCACCTACACGATCGTCGTGCTCGTGTTCGTCATCGTGATGACCGCGTTCATCTCCGGCCTCGACCTCGCCTTCGCCAAGGGCGTCCTCTGGTTGTTCGGCTGACCCACGCGGTGGGCTCGGCCGGCGACGAGGAGTACGACCGCCAGATGAACCATAAGGAGCGTGGGCTGCAGTGAGCACCCCGGAGAACGAACTCGCCTCGACCGATTCCGTCGACGTGGCCGATGCCGACGTCGACGCAGCCGATGTCGACGCGGCCGTGACCGACGCGGTGGACACCGAGGGTGACGCGGTTGCCGACGACGCTGTCGTCGAGGGTGACGAGGCCGCGGCCGAGGACACGGTCTCCGAGGATGCCGCCGACGCCACTGATGCGGACGCCGACGCAGCTCCGGCCGAGGAAGCCCCGGGTGAAGAAGCCGAGGTCGATCCGGTCGAGGAACTGCGCAAGCAACTCCGGCGCGCCCCCGGTGACTGGTACGTGATCCACAGCTACGCCGGCTACGAGAACAAGGTGAAGGCCAACCTCGAGACCCGCGTGCAGAACCTCGACGTCGGCGACTACATCTTCCAGGTCGAGGTGCCGACCGAAGAGGTCACCGAGATCAAGAACGGCCAGCCCAAGAAGGTCAACCGCAAGGTGCTGCCGGGTTACATCCTCGTCCGCATGGAACTCAACGACGAGTCGTGGGGCGCCGTGCGCAACACGCCGGGCGTGACCGGTTTCGTCGGGATGACCAGCAAGCCGTCGCCGCTGTCCCTCAACGAGGTGCTGCAGTTCCTGATGCCGCGCACCGAGGCCAAGAAGCCCGCCGCATCGCGCGGGTCCGCGGCCGACGGTGTCGAGGCCGCAGCGGCAGCCGCGTCGAACGTCATCGAGGTCGACTTCGAGGTCGGCGAGTCGGTCACCGTCATGGACGGCCCGTTCGCCACGCTTCCCGCGTCGATCAGCGAGGTCAACGCCGAGCAGCGCAAGGTCAAGGTTCTCGTGTCGATCTTCGGTCGCGAGACGCCGGTCGAGCTCGGGTTCAACCAGGTCGAGAAGATATGACCGACGCGAAGCGGCGCTCGTATCTTCCCCGACCTCCGAGAGTCACGGTCGAGAAGATCTAGCCCTTCGAGGCTCGCTTCGCTCGCACCTCAGGGAGCGGGAGGGGCACGGCTTCGCTCGCACCTCAGGGAGCGGAGGGGACCCGGACCGGGTCCGGATTGAAAAACACAGACTTTCACGTCTCCAGCGGGCGTGAATTCGCAAGGAAACAAGCAAGGAACAGAAGATGCCTCCCAAGAAGAAGAAGCTCGCCGGGATCATCAAGCTCCAGATCTCGGCAGGCCAGGCCAACCCGGCCCCGCCCGTGGGTCCGGCGCTCGGTCAGCACGGCGTGAACATCATGGAGTTCTGCAAGGCGTACAACGCGGCGACCGAGTCGCAGCGCGGCAACGTCATCCCGGTCGAGATCTTCGTGTACGAAGATCGCTCCTTCGACTTCAAGTTGAAGACCCCGCCGGCTGCGAAGCTCCTCCTGAAGGCCGCCGGCCTGCAGAAGGGCTCGGGCGAGCCCCACACCAACAAGGTCGGCAAGGTGAGCATGGACCAGGTCCGTGAGATCGCCAAGACCAAGGCCGAAGACCTCAATGCCAACGACATCGACCAGGCCGCGAAGATCATCGCCGGCACTGCTCGGTCCATGGGCATCACGGTCGAGGGCTGATCTCCACTCACGTACACCCCGTGGGAGGGCCGGCTCGGCCCGCACCACACACCCCGCCGACTGACGGCGGAGAAGGAACAGAGCAATGAGCAAGAAGAGCAAGGCCTACGCGGCCGCGGCCGAAAAGGTCGACAAGACCAAGCTGTACAGCCCGCTGGAGGCTGTGGAGCTGGCCAAGGACACGTCGTCGAAGAACACCGACGCGACCGTCGAGGTCGCGATCCGGCTGGGCGTCGACCCCCGTAAGGCAGACCAGATGGTTCGAGGCACCGTCAATCTGCCGCACGGTACGGGTAAGACCGCCCGCGTGATCGTGTTCGCCGCAGGCGACAAGGCCGCCGAGGCCACCGCCGCCGGTGCCGACGAGGTCGGCGCCGAGGATCTGATCGAGCGCATCCAGGGCGGTTGGCTGGACTTCGACGCCGCGATCGCCACCCCGGATCAGATGGCCAAGGTCGGCCGCATCGCGCGTGTCCTCGGACCCCGCGGCCTGATGCCGAACCCGAAGACGGGCACCGTGACCACTGACGTCACCAAGGCCGTCAACGACATCAAGGGCGGCAAGATCAACTTCCGCGTCGACAAGGCTGCGAACCTGCACTTCGTCATCGGCAAGGCGTCGTTCGACCCGGCCAAGCTGGCCGAGAACTACGGCGCTGCGTTCGACGAGATCATGCGCGCCAAGCCGTCGGCTGCCAAGGGCCGCTACATCAAGAAGGTCACCGTCTCCACCACGACGGGCCCGGGCATCCCGGTCGACCCGGCGGTCACCCGCAACTTCGCGGAGGCACCGCAGGCCTGATCTGATCAGGCGCACTGAACACCCACGAGGGGCCCGGCATTTCGATGCCGGGCCCCTCGTGTTGTTTCTGCGTGGTTCGCTCGCCGTATCGCGTGCACTCACGCGTGGTCGGCGAGGATGCGTGCGAGGGCTGCTTCGACCGGTGTCAGTGGTGGGGTGGTGGGATGCTTCGGCAGTGTTCGCGGGTGGACGAGTTCGCGGTAGGCGAGTTCGAGACGCCGACCGCTGTCGCCATGACCGACGGCGTCGGGGCGCGACAGGTCGCCGGGCCGGGTGGTCGGTCCGTGGATCTCGTTGCGCACTGCGTTCAGGTGTGTGGTGAACCGCCGGGGTATGTCGGGTCGGCGGTTGATGCGTTCGGGGTTGGGTGGTGCGCCGGGTTCGGCGTTCAACCGCCAGACGCAGCGGCCTTCGTCGGGTCCGGACCGTTCGATGCGGGTGGTGTACTGGCCGGGCTGGTCGCCGACCATGCGGTTGTGGCGGGGGCAGGCGGGTGCGAGGTCGTCGATGTCGGTGAGACCGCCCTTGGCCCAGTCCTTGTGGGCGTGATGGAGTTCGACCTGAGTGGCGGGCTGATCGCAGCCGGGAGCCGAGCACACCTCGCCGTCGGGGCGCGCGAAGGAGACGAGGCGTTGCTCGCGGGTCGCCAGACGTCTGCCTCGCCCGAAGTACAGCGGGACGGCGGTGGCGTCCTTGAATACTGCCAACCACGGCTGAACCTCGCCGGCCATCCCGACCAGGTCAGCGATGGGCAGCAGGGTGCCGGTGGCGGTGGTGGCGAGCCCGGATTCGCGGATCAGGTCGCCCAGATCGGCTTTGATGATCAGATGGGCGGGCAGGCCGCGGTGCGACGTTCCGAGAATCCCGTCGGCGAAGCCAGCGGTGAGTGCGGCGTCGAGGGCGTCGTGATTTGTCTGGGCGGGGGTGCGTTGGTCGCGGTCGGCGGCGGTGGCCAGCGCGTCGGGGTCGGCGGTGCCGGCCGGTCCGGACGGTGAGTTGGGGTCGTCGGGGTTGTTGAGTCCGGGTTTGCCCCAGACGGCGAACATCATCGTGAGCCGGGCGGCGAGTTCGGGGGTGAGGGTGCCGGAGATGGTGGCGGTGCCGTCGGCGCGTTGGCGTCCGATCCACAGGTTGCGGCGCCGTTTCTGGTCGGTGTCGTCGGTGAGGGTGCCGTCGGGGTCGAGGTGAGCGAGGAGCCGCGCGCCGAGTTGGGTGATGTCGGCGGGGGTGTGGTCGGCGGCGATCTCGGCCATCTGACGCTCGGCAGCGACTTTCACATCATGCTCGACGGCGTGGGGGATCTGGTCGAGGACATCGAGGGCGGCCTGCACGTGTGCAGAGCCAACCGCTCCCGCAGCGAACGCCTCAGCGAGGCAGGGGTGTTCGGGCGGTAGGACCTCGCCGCCGAGGCTGGTGCGGGTGGCGGTGGCGTCCATCTGCTTACGACGCCGCACAGGGTTGGAGACCCGCAGCCGGTGGGTCATGAACTGCATGAGCGTGCGGCAGCCGGTCTTGCGGGGGAGGTCGCGAGCCTCGACCTGATCGATCTGCCGGTCACCGGCGACGGTCAGGCGTGCGATGGCACGTTCGGTATCGGCTGCCACGTCAGTCAACTCGGCGTCGGTACATGGCGACAGGTCCACGGACTGCAGTTCGTCGAGGATCGCATGCAACTCGGTGACGAGTTCGACGGCTCGCGGTTTCGGCGTGGCTGATTCGTCAGACATGGCCACCCCCCGAGAACCGTTGCTGCGAATGTATGTATGTTCGAGTGTACACCGACACGGCTACATCGCAACCGCTAAAGCTCTGTTGTGCAACGATATTCGTCGGCCAAGAGTTGTCGGTGCCTCATGGTAGGGGTACGAATCCAGTCAGGTGTTGCGAACTTCGACGGTGGGCGCACTGGATCCCCCAGGGGCGGCGGTGCGACAATCGCCGCCGCCCGCGTGCTCTACGGGCGTTCGGCGACTCACTCCAGCCAGTTGTTGCCCCCGAGGTCCAGCTGCGCGACGTCGAGGCTCGGGGTGATTCCGGATTCCGGTGCGAGGCCGTGGTTCTCGAGGGCATTGCGCATGATCTCGGCGGCGTCGATGTTCAGCGGGCTCGACACCCACATCGCGTACGGCAGGTTCACGAATCGGTTCTCGCGTACCGCCTTGAGATTGCGGCTGGCCGGGTTGGACCGCAGCGCGGCGATCTTCTCCTCGACCGTCTGACCGGGGTAGTCCACGAACACGATGACGTCGGGGTCCGCGGTGGTGAGCCGTTCCCAGCTGACGGCGGTCCAGGTGTCCTCGATGTCCTCGGTTGCGTTGCGGGCGCCCGCGGCGTCGATGATGCCCTGCGGGCCGCCGTAGGACCCGGAGGAGAAGATGGTGTCGGAGACGCTGTCGAAGACGAAGACCGTGGGCTTGTCGGCGGGTTGCGGTGCGGCGCGGAGCTTCTCGAGGCGGTCGGCGACCTCGTCGGCCGCGGCGGCGCCCTGGTCCGGGTTGCCGGTGATGGTGCCGATGTTGCGCAGGTCGGTGTCGAGCGCGACCCACGGGTCCATGGTGCCGCGCTGCGCCTCACCCTCGACCTGCCGGCACGCCTCGGACAGCTGATAGACGTCGATGCCGTGGGACGCGAGGATCTCCGGCGTGATCCCGCGGGACTCGCTCATGCCGTAGTTGTATCCGGCATAGAGCACCTGGGGCTTCGCGGCGACGATGTTCTCGAGCGTGGGACGCTCGGCCGCGACCTCGTTCAGGGTGTCCACCTGAGGTCCGTACTCGAGCCGGAGAACATCTTTGTCGCGGGCGAGCGCACTGACCGCCACCATGTTGTCGCGGGCGCCCGCCGCCAGGGCGATCGCGATCATGCCACCGTCGTTGACGAACAGCCGGTCGAGCGGCTGGGGGAAATCGACGTCGGCTCCACAATTGGCCACCGTCACAGTGTCTTCGGTGGCCGCGGTGCTGTCGGTCGAGCATGCGGCAACCGCGCCCAGGATCAGTGCGGCGACCAGGACGGCGGCGGTCGGGTGGACTCGGGAGGTGCGGGTACTCAAGGGATGTCCTCTCACAGGGTGTCTGTCGTCAGCGCTCGGGGAGCAGAAGTGGGGGAGTTGAGCAGGAGGTGTGGCAGGCCCGTCACCGGGTGGGTGACAACGGTCCCGGACACCTCGAAGACGGCCGCCAGCAGATCCGGTGTCAGCACGTCGACGGGTCGGCCCTGGGCGACCACGCCGCCGTCGGACACCACTGCGACACAATCGAAGTGCCGCAGGACGAGGTCGAGGTCGTGCATCGCTGCCAGCACGGTGGCGTCGAGTTCGTCGAGGATCTCCATCAGCCGCAGGCGCCAGGCCGCGTCCAGATGATTGGTGGGTTCGTCGAGCACCAGGACCGGCGTCTGCTGTGCGAGTGCACGGGCGAGGACGACGCGATGCCGCTCGCCACCGGACAGGTGGGTGCACGAACGGGCGCCCCAGCCGTCGAGGCCGACCTGCGCGAGCACCGCGCCGACCACCGTCGAGTCGTCGGGGCTCCCGGCCGACCAGGCCGAGCGGTAGGGGGTCCGGCCAAGGCCGACCGCCTCGGCGACGGTCAGTTCGGCCGAGGGCTGTTCCTCCTGGCCCACCACCGCTATCGAGCGGGCCCGCTGCCGCGACGGGAGTCGATGCAGGTCCTCGCCACCCACGTCGATGGTGCCGGCGACGGGACGTTCGAGCCCACACAGCGTGCGCAACAGGGTGGTCTTGCCGGAACCGTTGGGGCCGACGATGGCCAGTCGGGTGCCCGCCGGGACGTCGAGATCGACATCGCGCAGGACGACGCGGCCGCCCCGTCGACACGCGAGTGCGTTCGCGCGCAACGCCATCGAGCGGATCGGTGGTGGATTGGTCATGAGCCGCCGCCGAACACATACTGGTGTCGACCCATGAGGAACAGGAAGATCGGCGCGCCGATCAACCCGGTGACGATGCCCAGAGGCATCTCCCGAGGCGCGGCCGCGACCCGCGAGATGACGTCGACCCACACCAGGAACAGTGCGCCGCCGCATACCGCCACCGGCAGCATCGCGCGGTGGGTGGCGCCGACGAGCAGCCGGGCGGCGTGCGGGACGATCAGACCGACGAAGCCGATCCCACCCGCCACCGCGACGAGCACGCCCACCAGGACGCCCTGGATCCCGAAGAGCGCGTTGCGCATCGCGCGTACCGGTACACCCAGCGACGTCGCGGTGTCGGTGCCGGCAGCGTAGGCGTCGAGCCAGGAGTGGATCGCGAGCATCGCCACGATGGTGACCAGCACGACCACCCCGGCGATCTGCACCTTCGCCCAGGTGGCGCCGGCGACGCTGCCGAGCATCCAGAACATCACGTTGTCGGCGGCGTGGGGATCCGCGGCGGTGAACACGAGCAGCGACGACAACGCCATGAACGCCGAGGACAACACGACGCCGGACAGGATGAGTCGCAGCGCGGTCAACCCGCCCTGGGCGCGGGCGACGAGGTACACCGTGACGGTCGCCGCGAGCGCGCCGAGGAGCGCGCCGCCGGAGAGTGCCCACACCCCGAGGCCGGCCAGCACGCCGAGGGTCATGACGGCGGTGGCCCCGACCGCCGCGCCGGCGGACACGCCGAGCAGGTACGGCTCGGCGAGGGGGTTGCGGACCAGGGCCTGCATGAGAGCGCCGGCAGTGCGAGCCCGGCGCCGACGAGCGCGGCCAGGACGGACCGCGGCAGCCGGAGATCCCAGATGATCACCGCGTGCGCGGAATCGGTCTCGGCGCCGGTCAGGCGTCCGGCGACGGTGTGCCAGACGTCGCCGACGGGGATGGTCTCGGCGCCGAACGCGGTGGCCAGGGCGATGCTGAGGAGCGTGAGGACGAGCAGAACTGCGGCTAGCGGCGTCGACGGGAGTCGCCGTACCGGCGGGGCGGTGGCGATCTCGGTCGTGCCGTCGATACGACGGGACACGGACTGTACTGCCTTACGGTCTGGGTATCTGTGCGCGAGATACACGGTGGACTCGAGCGAGAGCGGCCGGTATTCGGACTCGGGTTCGTCCGGAGCCGGCGCCTTCCCGGGTCGCCCCAGTGGCTGTGTGCCGGTTCCGTCCCCCATACCGCTGCGCGCCAGTCCCGGATTCGCACCGGGTTCCCTGACACCCACGTGTGCGGGTGTGACCGTTCTCGCCGCTCACGCTATCAACACCGTCCAGCGGATCGGTGGGCGGTCGGCGTGCGTCCCCGGACAGCGGCCGTGCGAGGACCTACGCTGGATGCCGACGATCGATGAACCCGACGCGGAAACGGTGAACCGATGGACGTACGAGACACGAAGCTGGCCATCATCGGGGCGGGTGCGGTGGGCACCGCGATCGCCTACTCCTCGCTCATCCGGGGTGTTGCACGGACCATCGCGCTCCTCGACATCAACGCCGCGAAGGTGACCGCCGAGGTGCTCGACATGTCCCACGGCCTCGAGTTCGTCCCTCGTGCCGACATCATCGGCTCCGACGACGTGTCGGTGTGCGCGGACGCCGACGTCGTCGTCTTCACCGCCGGTGCGAAGCAGAAGCCGGGTCAGTCCCGTCTCGAATTGGCCGAGGCCACAATCGGTCTGACGCGCGCCATCCTCCCGGGGGTGCTCGAGGTGGCCCCGAATGCGATCTACGTGATGGTCACCAATCCGGTCGACGTCGTCACCTACGCCGCCCAGCAGATCAGCGGATTGTCGCCCAGCCGGATCTTCGGCTCGGGCACCGTGCTCGACTCGTCCCGGCTGCGTTTCCTCATCGCGCAGCATTGCGGTGTCGCGGTGCAGAGCGTGCACTCCTACATCGCCGGCGAGCACGGCGACACCGAGATCCCGCTGTGGAGCTCGGCGACGATCGGTGGGGTGCCGCTGACGTCGTGGACCCCGCTGCCCGGTCGTCCGGCGCTGGATGTGGTTGCACGCGAACGCATCCACCACGAGGTCGTGCATGCCGCCTACACCATCATCGAGGGCAAGGGGGCCACGAACTATGCGATCGGTTTGGCGTCGACGCGCATCGTCGAGGCGATCCTGAACAACGAGCACCGGGTGCTGCCGGTGTCGACGCGGACCGACGGGATCGAAGGGCTCGACGGAGTGTGTCTCTCGCTGCCGACCGTCGTCGACCGCGGCGGCGCCCAGACCCGGCTCGACGTCCCGCTCTCGGATGCGGAGCGAGCCGGTCTGCTCGCGTCGGCGGAGACGCTGCGGGGGATGCAGGCCCGGTTCGGGCTGTAGTCGGGGTCAGGTCGGCACGGTGGTGCGCAGGAACTGCAGCTGGTCGGCGACGACCTTCTCGAAGTCCTCGCCGATGTAGATGTCGAAGTGCCCGACCGGGTATCGGATGACCCGGGCTCCGGGTGCGCGCCGCGCGTAGGCGATCGTCGAGCGTGCCGGTGCCACCGTGTCCCCGTCGCACACGCACAGCAGGGTCGGGCAGTCGAGATCTTTCAATGCCCGGCCGGGTGAATGCAACGGAATGGTCAGTCCGACCCGCGCGGCCACCTCGTTGGGCAGTTCGAGACCGTCGGGAATCAGTGGCAGGTATCCCGACACCGCGTCCGGTGCGGTCATCAGCGCCGCTGATCCCGGTTCGCCGGCCAGGCCGACCATGACCGGCGGCCTGCGCAGTGCGGATCCGGCCAGATCCGCGAGTGCCCGAACGGTCACCTTCGCCCCGGACACCACGCCAAGGGCTGCGGTCGACGCAGGTCCGCTGGTGAATGGGCACTGGGAGATCACCGCTGCCACCCGGCCGTCGCGTTTGCCGGCGACGAGCACGTGTCCGCCGCCGAAGGAGGTGCCCCACAGCACTATTCGTGAGGTGTCGACGCCGGCGAGAGTTCGTGCGAAGGCGATCGCCGCGGCCCAGTCGTCGAGCTGACGGCGAATGGACAGGAGCTGGCGCGGTTCGCCGTCGCTGTCCCCGAAGTGGCGGTAATCGAAGACCAGACAGGAGTATCCGGCTTCGGTGAACCGTTCGGCGAAGGCATCGAGCCGCATCTGCCGGACCCCGCCGAGGCCGTGTGCCATCACGATGACCGGGGCCGGTGTGGCTCCCTCGGGCCGGTACCACCATGCTCGGCACGTCGTGCCGTCCGAATCGAACTCGACGTCGTTCCTGATCATCGTTCCCCCGCTGGTCGATGTGTGGTCTGGGCGGACTTTATCAACACACGTTGTCATGCAACAGAGGCGGCGGCCCCCGCGACCGTGAACCTTGTTCGCTCGGCGTGTCCGTCGGCCGGACCAATCTTCGCGTCGAGCGCGTCTTTCATCGACCGGACCCCGTAATGTCACCTCGTCACGATGAGGTGTCGGGGGACACACAGAAGAAGGTCAAGCACGATGCGTTGCTCGCGAAAGATGGTTCTCGGATTCCTGGCCGCGGCGTCCATGACGGTCGCTCCGCTGATGGTGGCGGCGCCCGCCTCGGCGGCAACCGATTACGCCAACTGCTCAGAACTCAACGCCGACTATCCGCACGGTGTCGGCCAGACGGGCGCCGTCGACTCCACGTCGGGTACGCCGGTCACGAACTTCACCGTCGACGACGACCTGTACGACGCGAACACCGAGAGCGACCGCGACAAGGACGGTATCGCCTGCGAGAAGCGCTGAGCGCGACCAGAGCCTGACGACGTCGCGGTCGGCGTGCGCCTGCCGCCGGACATGCAGGCGTTAGATTCGTGCTCATGGCGGCCCGACTCGACAGGTTTCTGAGCAGCGCACACCCGGACATCGCGATCGCGGCCGCGCTGCTGTTCGTGGCCGGCTTGATCGACGCCATCGCGTTCTTCGTGCTCAAGGGCAGCTTCGTCGCCTTCATGTCGGGCAACTCCACCATCATGGGTGCCTCGGCGGCGGCGGGCCGGTGGTCGACCATCGCTCTCGTCGCCGGACTCGTGGTCGCGTTCTTCAGTGGTGCTGCCGGGGGTGCGGCGATCAGCCGCTGGGGCGGGAGACACGCTCCGGTCTGGATTCTCGGGGCGGTGACCGGCGCGCTTCTCGCCGGCACCGTCGTCGCACTCACCGCGTCGCCGACCGCCGGGATGATCGTCGTCGCGGTGGCCACCGGTGCGATCAACTCGGCGCTGTCGCACACGTCGACCGTGCAGGGCGGACTGACCTATGTCACCGGCACGCTGGTGAAGTCCGCGCAACAACTGGTCGCGTCGCTGGGCACCGACCGGCCGTGGGCGTGGCTCGAGGTGTTCTGGATGTGGCCGGTGTTCGTGCTCGGCGCGGTGTGCGGTGGATTCGCCGAACGACACTGGGGTGTCGCCGGGCTGTGGGTCGGGGTCCTGATCGCCGCCTGCGCCCTGCTCTTGCGCGTCGTCGAGACGTCGTCTCGAGGCAATTCGCGCTCAGAGGGAACCGAACGGGCCGCTGGATAGTCTGAAACACATGCGCGACGACAAGCTGCTCACCCGGATCTCGGCCCTTCTGCGTCAGGCGGAGAACACCGACAACGAGCACGAGGCCGAGACCTTCATGCAGGCCGCCCAGCGGCTCGCGACCGCATCGTCGATCGACCTGGCCGTGGCCCGCGCCCATGATCCCGCGGCGCGCAAGAAGGTCACCCCCATCAGTAGGCAGATCGCCATCGGCGAACCGGGCAAGCGTGGACTGCGCACCTACGTGCAACTCTTCGTGGCCATCACCGCTGCCAACGACGTGACCGTCGATGTGGCGAGCAACTCGACCTTCGTCCTCGCCTACGGCTACGAAGCCGACATCGACGCCTGCGAAGCCCTCTACACGTCGTTGATCGTGCAGATGGTCGCTGCCAGTGATGCCTACCTGCGATCGGGGGCCTACAAGGGCGAGACATTCGCGCGGGTCGTCACCCGGGGGAGCGGGTGGCGTGCCCGGCGGGTGATCGAGGAGAAACCGTTGTCACCGATCACCGCGCGGCTGAACTTCCAGTCGGCGTTCGCCGAACGCATCGGCAAGCGTCTCACCGAGGCCCGCGATGCAGCCCGTGCCGAGGCCATCGCCGCCGAACGCGACTCCGGCGAGTCGACTCGTTCGACGGCGGTCGCCCTGCGCAACAAGGAGATCGAGGTGACCGACTTCTATCGGACGGAATCGAGCGCGCGCGGCACCTGGCGTCCGTCGAGCGCGTCCGCGGGATACTCGGAGGCCGCGCGCCGGGCCGGCGACCACGCGGGACGACGGGCGAAGATCGGTGCCGACCGGGAATTCGGCGGCGCCCGCGGCGCGCTCGAGGGTTAGGGCTCGACGCCGGCGGCGGAGTCCTCCGCGGGCCTCGCGCCGGGCCGGTCGTACCACGCCACCGACGGTTGCGGGACGAACGGTGTCGGGGTGCCCGCCCACCGCCGCACCCATCGGCCGACGCGCCCCTCGTCGGTCGCCGCGGCGTGCACGACGATGGCGGTGACCACCAGGATCAGTGCGAACACGAACAGCCAGCTGATCGCGACGAAGACGATGCCGAGGGTGCCGTAACTGCGGATCGTGCCCGCGGCCAATGTCGGCAGCGCGACGCGGCTACCGGCGAGCAGCACGGTGATGAGGAGGCCGGTGCCGAGTCCGTTGAGGACGAGCAGCTTCATCGGCACCTGCGACGACACCAGGAGCCGGGGGATGAACGTGAACGTGGCCGACCAGATCAACAGGGTCACGGCGGCGACCAGCACGATCCCCAGGACGCCGCGGTCGCCGACATGCACGCCGAAGATCGAGGTGGCCTGCAGTCCGGTGGACAGGCCCTGCACGGTCACCGCCGCGGGGATGAGGAAGACGACGACGACCCACCGCCAGAAACTGCGCCACGGCAGTTTGGCGACGTCCCAGATCGACACATACATTCGGCCGAGGGCACGGGACAGGGAGGTGGCGCCGGCGATGGTCATCAGCGCACCGATGATGCCGAAGGTCGTGGCCGATGTCGGGTCGTCGATCGTGGGTGTGTCGAGGCTGCTGATCGGGATGCCGAGTTCGCTCAACGCGTCGTCGACGACGTCGGTGCCCGGCAGGGTGAGTACGAGGATCACGATCGGAAGGATCGAGGTGAAGGCCTGCGCCGCCAGGGTCATCGACCGGTCGGTGAGGTTTCCCCGCGCGATGTCGATGACGATCCGCAGAGCGAGGGAAGCGCCGGGCAGCCGCATCACGCGCTCGCGAACTGCATCGAGATCGGGACGGCGCATGAACTCTCCCATCGGCTCCGGGGTGAGCTTCGGCCCGCTCGCTTCGCTCCCGGCGCCGGGTCTCTCATCATCGGCGATGCCGTGACTGAACGTGACACCGGGCGCGCCCGATTCTATGAGGCCGAGCACCTCGTGCACCGTCTGTTCGACAACGTGTCGTCGTCGCGGACGGTGCAGCTCGCCGGCACCGAGGTGACTCTCCCCGCCGAGGTTCGGTTCGCCTCGATCGACGCCGTCGACGACTACGTGCGCAGGGTGCTCGAGCTACCCGGGGTGCGGTCGAGTTTCGAGCGTGCAGCTCAACCGGTCTCGGTTCGCGAGCGGCGCGGCCAGCGGTCCGCGCACTACGCCGCCCGGGTTCGCCGATCCGACGGCGTGCCGGTCGGCGCCGAGATCGCCATCCCGTCCGCGACCGAGGGGCGCTGGGCGCTGCGCGAACTGGTGGTGCTCCACGAGCTCGCCCACCACCTGGACGGCACGACCGGTCCGGCGCACGGACGCGGATTCGTGCTGACGCTCATCGAACTCGTCGGGCTCGTACTGGGGCCCGAAGCCGCGTTCGTGTATCGCGTCGTGCTGTCGGACTCCGGAGTCGGCTGACCGGCAGATCCACCGCCGATCGACAGGTCCACCCCCGGGTACGGCGGTGGACCTGTCGACCAGTGATGGATGTGCGCGAGTCCTAACGCGTCGTCGCCTCCCGGTCGGCGGCTCGCTGGAACTCGAGATCGTCGGATGCGCAGGCCAGACAGATCGGCGCGTGACCCGCGGACGGGTCGCGGTCCATCTCGTAGGCGATGTAGCTGTCCTCGCAGCGATGGCACCGGATGCGTGCCTCCCACATGTCGTCGACCTCGTCGCGGGGATCGTGCGGACGCACCATGGTGAACCAGCCCTCGCGGCGGAACGCCAGTGCCACCGCATAGATGAGACCGGCCACGACGAACGCGATGGGTGACGCCCAGACGGCGCCGAAGGTGCCGCCGAACAGGACGAGTGCGATGCCGATCACGGACGCGACCGCCCACGCGCCCACGCCTGCTGGGTTCACCGTCGGGACTCGACCCGGACGGAACTCCAGCGAATCGGCAGGGATCCTGCGCAGACGCATCCAGCCGATGTGCGTCAGCGCGATGGCGACCCACCCCACGATGAGGACACCCTGGTACTGCAGGGAAGTGGTGATCCAGGACAGCACGTTGGTGAGCATCATCAGGTAGACGATCACCGCGACGACACCTACCCAGAAGGTCCTGGGCATCGAGAACTTGACGGTCCGGGCGAAGAAGTTCTGGAAATTGGTGGACGCCAGGTAGAAATTGCCGCTGTTGACCCGAGTCTGGCTGACGACGACCCACAGCAGACCCCAGATCCCCATCATGCCGACGATCCCGAGGATCGCCGACTCCTCCGAGAGAGGTCCGGCGATGGTGATGGTCTGGGCGAGGAACATCCCGACAGCCGCGTTGACCAGGAGCGTGACGACATAGAACGGGGTGCCGAAGGACACCCGGGCATTGAAGCCGGCATCCTGCGGGCGGCCGAATCGGGCGTAGTCCCAGGCCATCATGGTGACGACCCAGACGCCCATGTAGATGACGAAGGCATACCACCAGCCGGGCACCCCGAGATCGGCTGCGGCTTCCGGCTCATAGGTGAGCCAGTCGTTGCTGTAACCGTATTCGGCGATCGCCCAGACCACGGAGCCGACCAGTCCGGTGACGTAGAGCGGCAGCAGGACCCCGTTGAGCCGGTCGAGCCAGGTGGCGACGCCGCGCCACGCCAGGGGCGCCTGGTATGCGACGACCACGAATGCCCAGAACGCGATCGGGAGACCACCGAAGTAGGCGTGCAGGGCCGATGCGACGATCGCACCCTCGGCCACCACGTAGTAAGCGATGGTGATCCCGAACAGGGCTGCGGCGAAAGCGGATCCGGCGCGACCGAACACGACGCGGGAGAACAGCGAGACGCTGGTCCCGGTCTGGTTGGCGAACTTGGCGGCGACGGAGTTGATGGCACCGTAGGCCACCACCGAGAGTCCGATGCCGATGAGGGCGTCGGTGGCGCCCACGGAGAGGGAGACGGTGGCGCCGACGACCACGAAGAACATCGCGCTCATCAGGCCGAACCAGGCCATCGACACCGACGAACGCGACGTTCGCCACGAGTTGGGCACGATGTGCATGGAGTAGTCCTCGGCGGCGGCACGAGCCAGGACCTGGGGATCGTCGGTGTAGGTGACGTCCAGGGGCGGAACCCCGCCCGCCCTGGAGGATGAAATATCGAGAGTCATTGCTTTCCTAGGTGTTCGAGTGGTGGTCAGATGCGAAGCCAGCGGCGGGTGGATGGCGTCGATGCCACCACCCGCCGCTGGGTGTCGTACGAATCGGTCCCCGGAGCGGGGGATGTCAGACGGTTGCCGGCTCCGACACCGTCAGCGTGCCCGGGACGAAATCGACGGCGGGGTCATCGGTCCAGTGGATGACGGTGCGCCGCTGCAACATCTGCCGGAACTGGGACGTCGTGTTGGTGAGCACCGCACCGCTGCCCCAGTCGAGGATCACGCCGTACTGGCGGACGCAGTCCATCTCGTTGATCAGACCGGAGCGATATTCTCCGGAGACCGCCTCCGGGTCACGCTCGATCCATGCATGCCGATTGCTGCGGATGTACTCGCGCGCACCGATGGTGGCTTCGAGATCGACTTCGTAGGCGAAGATCTCGGGATCGACCTCCTTGATGACCACGCCGTAGTCCTTCTCCGCGCGGGCGATCGAGACGTAACCGTCGATGACGTCCTCCAGCACCGCGTCGACGTCACGCTGGAGCGGGTCGCCGAGGCCGCCGCCACCGGCCGATGGGCGGGTGAACTCGTCTCCGGACTTGATGGGGACCGCGGCGAAGATCGAGCCGAGGTATTGCTCGTCGTCGGTGCCCTTGTTGAGCCAGACGCCATGGGGGATCGACGGCAGGCCGCCCCACAGTCCCCAGGTGACCGACCGTTCGCGATCGCAGCAGTAGGACATGACGGTGTTGTCGCTGGCCCACAGCTTTCCGCCCTTCTCGGCGCCGAGTCCGCCCCGGAACTTACCGGGGCCGCCGGAGTCGGGCACCAGGTCGTGGCACGACGTCAGAACCGGGGCCAGCCGTTCCTGTCCCTCGAAAGGCTGTGTGCCGTACTGGACTCCGAAGACGGCTGCGGACGCGTTGTAACCGTCGGCGCCGTTGCGGGCGCCCCAGCCGCCCATCATCCAGTCGTACCACATGAAATTCGGATTGCCTTCTCCGCGTTGATCGCGACCGCCCACCAGGAGGTACTCCAGGTTGAACGTGCAGGCCATCGCGCGCTCGGGCTGGATGTCCGACCAGATCTCGAAGACCGAACTCATGATCTTCTCGAACGGGCCCGAGCAGAAGCCGGCACACGGTGACGGCCAGTCGGCATTGACCACCGACCCGAGCGGCCCGAGGTCCGCCGTCACGACGCGGTAGAACCCGGAATTCAGTGGGATGTCCGGGAATTGCATCTTGGTACCGGCGACGATGCCGGCGAACGACCCGCCGAATCCGGCGTTGAGCATCGACGAGATCGACGCGTGCGACTCGCTGAGGTCGTAGTGGACGGTGTCCCCGGAGATCGTCATCCGTGTCTTGATCGGGATGAGGCCTTCGCCGCGCGCCGGGTCCTGGTCGATGTAGTCCTCGGTGTACCAGACCCCGTCCGGGAGCTCGGCGATCTTGGCGCGGGTGAGATCCTCGACGTAGTCCTGCACCTCGGCCATCGCGGTCTTGATGGTCTCGACGCCGTACTTGTCGCACAGACGCTGGATCTCGCGCTCGGCCACGCGGGTCGCCTCGGCCTGTGCCTGCATGTCGCCGATGATGTCGCGCGGGTTGCGGGTGTTCTTCGCGATGAGATAGGCCACGTCCTCGAGGAACAGGTCCTTGCTCCACAGCCTCGTCGGCGGGATCCGCAGTCCCTCACCCATGTGATCGAGTGCTTTGACGTTGAACGATCCGGGAGTGGCACCGCCGACGTCGGCCCAGTGACCGTTGGCCTGGGCGTAACCGAGGAGTTCACCTTGGTAATAGATGGGCCGGATGATTCGGGTGTCGTTGAAATGGCTTCCGCCCTCGTAGACGTCGTTGATCACGAAGACATCGCCGGGATGGATGTCGCCCTCGAACTGCCGGATGACCGCCTTGGCGGTGTAGTGCAGGGTTCCGACGTGGGCGGCGATGTCGCCGGTGCCCTGCATGACCGTGTTGCCCTCGGTGTCGCAGAGGGCCGAGGAGAAGTCCCGCGAGTAGATGACGAACGAGTAGCAGGTGCGCAGGATCTGTTCGGCCATCTGGTCGACGGTGTTGATGAAGGCGTTCTTCAGCACCTCGAAGGTGACCGGGTCGAGTGTTGTTGCCATGGTGTGGTTTTCCTGTTCTGTCAGAGTCGATGGGAGATCACTCGGCGGCGGTGAGCAGGAGGTTGCCCCACTCGTCGACCCGCGCGGAGGTCCGCGGCGGGACGACGGTCGTCGAATCGAGCTGGTCGACGATGCACGGTCCGGTGAGTACGGCTCCGGGCGGCAGGCCGGCGCGGTCGTACACCGGCGTGGTCAGTCGGGCGAACTCGTCGGGGAACAGCACGTCACGCACCTCGAGGGGCTCCGGTGCGAAGGTCGCCGGATCGATCAGGTCGGCGGGCGTCACATCCATCCGGGGCGTGAGTCCGATGGCGCGCAACGAGATCCGGTAGATCTCGACGCCGGTGTCCTCCGCCGCGAAGTTGTGCTCCTTGAGATGCGTCGAGTGGAAGGTCGCGACGACTTGCTCCAGACTCGTCAGCGGCATCGACACCGGCACCGCGATCGCTCGCCACTGTCCCTCATAGCGCATGTCGAGGTGGTACTCGAAGAGCATGTCGTCGGGATCGACGTGCTCGGCCGTCAGACGCTCCCGTCCCTCCTCCTGCAGTTCGGCGAAGGTGGCGGTGAGGTGGTCGAGGTCGGCGCCCGCGGCGTCGGCGAGATACATCCGGGTGATGTCGTGCTGGATGTCGACCAGCATGCAACCCATCGCCGAGGTGACTCCCGGGTGCGGCGGGATGATGACGGTCGGGATGCCCAGGTCCTTGGCGAGATAGGCGGCGTGCAGGGGTCCGGCTCCGCCGAAACCGACCAGCGCGAAGTCCCGCGGGTCGTGGCCCTTGCGGATGGAGATCAGGCGGATCGCGTCGGCCATGTTGGCGTTGGCGACCTTGATGATCGACTGGGCCGCCGTCTCGACGTCGAGACCCAGTGGTGCCGAGATCTTCTCCAGGGCGGCCCGCGCCATCGACTCGTCGAGCTCCTTCACGCCGCCGGCCAGCTTCTTGCCGACGGTGCCCAGGATCAGGTTGGCATCGGTGTTGGTGGCGAGATCCCCGGACGCGCCGTAGCAGGCCGGCCCGGGGTCGGACCCCGCGGATTGTGGACCGTTGCGCAGCGAACCGGCGTCGTCGAGCCAGGCGATCGAACCGCCTCCCGCGCCGATGGTCAGCACTTCGATGCTGGGGAAGCAGATCGGGTGGCCGAACGCGACGCTCCACATGTTGGTCGTTGCCAGCACGCCGTTGTCGGTGAGCGACACGTCGGTGGAGGTCCCGCCCATGTCGAACCCGATCGAGTTCTCGAACCCGCACGTGCGGGCGATGTGTCGACTCGCGATGGCTCCCGCCGCGATGCCGGAGGCGGCCAGGCGGGCGCCGTATTTCTCGGCCATGGTCGGGGTCATGACCCCGCCGCCCGAATGGAGCAGCAGGACGTCGTTGTCGTATCCGGCTTCGGCGAGCCGGCCCTCGAGCGTCCGGGCGTAGGGGCCGATGATCGGGACCAGGGCGGCGTTGGCGACCGTCGTCGCGAACCGCTCGTACTCGAAGATCTCCGGCAGCACATCGCTCGAGGTGGTGATCGACACACCCGGCAGTTCCTCGGCGAGGATCTCGGCCATCCGGTTCTCGTGGGCGGGGTTGGTGAAGGAGTTGACGAAACAGACTGCCACGGTCTCGATCTCGCGTCGGCGCAGGATGCGGGCGACCTCGCGCGCGGAGCCCTCGTCGAGCGGCTCGAGGACGGTGCCGTCGTAACCGATCCGTTCGGGAACGGTCAGGCGGTGACGACGCGGGACCACCGGCGGGGCGACCTCCTGGTACGGGTCCCAGGACTCACGGTCGCCGCGCCGGATCTCGATCACGTCCCGGAACCCCTCGGTCGTCACCAGCGCGACCTTCGGGAACTTCCTCGTGATGAGCGCGTTGGTCGCGATCGTCGTTCCGTGCGAGAAGAATTCGACATCCTCCCACGCGACGCCGGCCTGCTCCATACCGGCCAGCACGCCCTCGATGGGATTGCTCTGGGTCGGATACTTGGCCGTGACGATCGTGCCGTCGGACTGCTGGATGAAGACGTCGGTGAACGTCCCACCGATGTCGACGGCGGTGCGGACCTTGTCGGTCCGGCTGATGGCTTTCGTCATGGGTACTTCCTCGTGGCTCAGCGGTCTCGGGACGCTCATCACGAAACCCGGCGCGTCGCCGTCGAACAATTGGCTCACCAGCCAGTGGTGCGGCGCGCAGGGCTGGACGGACGCACGCGGCCGACCGGCCGCGAGCACGCGACCTGCACAAACCGTCGTTCTCGGCGCGTAACGCGGATGTGTCCGACATGGACCGGAAACGTGATGTCACACAACGGAAACAACGACGATGGTGCCCGGTCGGGTGGTGAGAACGACTGCGAGCGCCGATAATCGACGAACACCGATGGCGGCGAGGAGGCGATGGGATGGCGACCGTGGGCGACGTCGTCATCGGCGTGGGTCTGCTGTCGGTCACGCCGGGGGCCGCCGGGCGGACGCGACACGTCGAGGTGTCCGGCACCTGCGAGGCCGGTCGGATCGAGCCCGCGGACGTCGGCGCGGGCGACATCGTGCACATGGGGTCGACGGGATGGCCCGCTGCGGGCGCGCCGGAGGTGTTCGCGGCGACCCTGCGGCAGCGCGCAGCGGCCGCCGTGGTGGTGGACACCGACGACGACAACCTTTCCGCCGAGTTCGTGTCGGCCTGCGTGAGTCACGGTGTGCCGATCTACATGCTCCCCAGGACCAAGACGTTCCGCGACGTCGAGGTGGTCGTCACGCCGCATGCCGTCGTCGACGACACCGTCGGCGAATCCGGTCCGGTGGCCTCGATTCTGGCGTCCCTCGGAGCGTTTCACCGCGCGTCGGGCATCAGCGGGGCGGTGCTCCTCGACGGCGCGGTCCTCACCGCATCGTCGGCGACCGTCGATACCGATCTGCTGAGGAAGACCACCGCGTTGACCCCCGCCGTCCTGCATGCGATCGGTGGAACCGCGGCGGCCCTGCACATCACCCTGCCGAGGTCTGGTGCGGCGCTGGTCCTCTCGAACCCGCGCCGCCGACCATTCGAATCGACCCGGGTCCGCAAACTCGCGAACGACATCGACGCCGATGCGCACCTGCTGCGGGTGAACCGGGCGATGCGCAGACCGTTGGAGGGGGGCCTCGTCCGCGAGCTGATCGAGGCGCGGATCCCATCGTCGGCGATGGATTCGTGGGTGGGGTCCTTCGGTTACGGGCCGGGCGATCGCGTCCACTCGGTGGCGGTGGTCATCGGTCCGCACAGCGACACCTCGTCGGCGCGGGTCGTCGACGCCCTGCACGACCTGGGTGCCTGCGCCGGGTTGGCAACCGTTGCAGCAGCACATGACTCGGTGGCCTACGCGCTGATCAAGACCGGCACGGAGAAAGACCCGGTGCCACCGGCGGGACGCGACTTCGACGCACATCTGCAGGTGTTCACCGACGTCTTCGTCGCCCGGCACGCCGAGCTCGCCGTCGGCGGCAGCTCCTACGTCATCCGGAGCAGCGACGACCTGACCAGGGGGCTCATCAACGCGCGACAGATGGCCGAGCGGAACTCCCGCGCCGACGACGAGTCGCCGGCCACGATCGCGCTTCCGGTGCCGCTCGCCGCGACATTGCTGGCCGGTGACCCGGAACGGTCGGCGGAGCTGCGCCGTTCGCTGCTCGATCCCGTCCTCGCCTACGACAGAGAGAAGGACACGAGCTACGTGTCGACCCTCAGCACGTTCTTCGCGCTCGACTGCCACTCCGGCGCGACGGCCAACGAACTGGGCATCCACATCAACACCCTGCGATATCGGCTGTCGCGCATCGAGAAGCTGACCGGACGTGGCTTGCAGTCGATGGTCGATCGCACCGACTACTACCTGGCCCTATGCGTCGGCGAGACGTCCCGCGGACGGGGGGACCGGAGCCGGCGGCCGACTCCCTGACCACCACGGATCGGGCTGGCGTGCGGCGAAGTCGGCGATGACCTCGTACCTGCCACCCGCGGCACGACCGACATAGGACGGATGCGAGCTGTAGTGGTTGGCGCGGAAGAAGAACGGCGCGCCTTCGGGATTCTCCTCGAACCGGATGCCGATCAGGGCGCGGGACAGGGCGTCGACGTCGAGCGACCGGGCCTGCTCGGCGGCCAGCGCGAGCGCGTGCACCGCGTTGAAGGCCCCGACCTGGGCGGCGTGACTCCAGCGCTGGCCCCGCACGTCGGCCAGCTCACGCCGGAACGTGTCGTTCACCGGCGACGACAGCTCGGCGAAGTAGGTCGCGACCATGTAGTGACCGTCGCTGACCGCGGTCGGCATGTGGGCCAGGTCCAGCTCGGTGGTGACGGTCGCCGCGATCGGCATCGTGTCCGCGGTCAATCCGCCGAGGTGGTACTGGGTGTAGAAGGCCGTCGTCGAGTCGGCGCCGACGAGATTGCAGACCACCACGTCGGGTCGCACGCGTCCGATGTCGTCGATGATCGATTCGAACCTGGTCTCTCCGAGGGGTGCATAGCGGTCGCCCACGATCTCGATCCCGAGGCTCCCGGCGAGTCGGCGGATGGCTTCGGCCAGAACCCGCGGATAGATGTAGTCCGAGCCGGCGATGTATACGCGCCGGCCGAGAGTGCCGGCGATCCACGCGAGATAGTCGGCGACGTACTGGTTGGGTGCGGCACCGCAGTAGAAGATGCGCGAGTCGGTCTCTTCGCCCTCGAAGTAGGTGGGATACATCAACAACGAGGCGTTCGCATGGATGGCCGGGGTCAGCGCCAGGCGGGCCGCCGAGGTGTACCCACCGACGATGGCGTCGACGTTCTCGGTGGTGCACAGATGATCCACCCCGCGGGCGGTCGACGACACCTCGGAGTGGTCGTCATAGATCGCGACCTGGACGTCCGAGCCCAGAACGCCACCGCGCGAGTTGATCTGGTGGACCGCGAGCATCGCCCCGTCCAGGATCGACTGCTCCATCTCCGCCTGGGCGCCTGACAGCGAATACAGCATGCCGAGTCTCACGTCGGTCCCCGATCGGCGCGATCCGTGTGCATGGCAGCCACTATGCCAGTTGGGCCGCCCCTCGGCTTGTCCGGCGAATGCCCTCAGCGCAGCCCGTCGCCGGCCAGCAGCGTCAGGTGGCTCGGGTGGTCGGGGTCGAGGACCAGACGCTGATGGCGACGCCCGCGTGCCTTGATGAGATCGGGTACCAGGGTCAGGTAACGCGGCAGGCTCGCGGCGTACACATCGACCCGGAGACGATGGCCCGGCTGGAGGACCGCATCGGTGGGGACGAGGTCGACGTCGATGCGGATCGCTTCGTCGGCGGGTACGGGCAGCTTGCGCTTGCGGGACAGGTAGTGGTGCGCCGAGAGCAGGCTGCCGTCGTCGGCGTACGTCGACTTCGACTGGTCCAGAGCGCGATTCGACGCCGACAACGCACCGTTGGTCAATACGACCGACGTGCCGTCGGGAGCGACATCGTTGACGGTCACCGCCCAGATGGCCTCGTGTGCGGTCGTCGCGACGTTGAGCCGGAGGTTCATGGCGCCGCTGATCGGGGTGGCCTCGCCGACCGGCTCCGTGGTGAACGACAATGCGCCACGCTCCTGGTATCGCGCGTCCCGGGCGAAGTCGGCGCCGAGGGCGAGCGTCGCGCCCGCGGTCACCTGGGTCATGTCGCGGGAGCGGAGACCCCGGCTGTCCGGGCGCACGTGCAGCGACGACACAGACTGTGCGGGAGCGGTGCTCAGTGAACCGTCGTGGACGCAGTGATCCGCGGTCGACGACGGTTCGCCGGTCAGGTAGAGCCGGGTCGGGGCCACCCCGGGACGGGGGAAGCTTTGCCCCGCGGTCCACGCGCCACCCTGCTGCAGCATCGTGACCGGCCCGTAGTGCTCGATCCCGTTGCGGTGTCCCTTGAGCCAGCGGTCGAACCATGCGCGTTCGAGGACGTCGAGGCGTGGCGGCGCGAACTGCCCGCCGTAGCCCGACCCGACGTCGAGGTGATAACCGTCGCCGACGATCATCTGCTTGCGGCCCGGCTCCATCTGCAGGCGTTCGTACACCCCGGTTGCGCTGCGGCCGAACAGATCATGCCAGGCTCCGACGGTGAAGGTCGGCGCCTCGATGCGGTCGACGATCGGGTCGCGGTCGTCGAAGTACGGGTCGTCGAAGATGCGGGGATCGCGTGCGGTGAGGAATCCCCACAGCAGCGAGGGGATCTCGGTGGCCGGGGACTTCACCCGATCGATCGCCCAGCGCACCGCGTCACCGCGCACGAGGTCGCGGATCACGTTGGCGGGGTTGGGAACCCACTTGAGCATGTTGACCGCGGACAGCCACACCGGGATGAAGGCCGACGGCATGCCGCCGGTGATGTAGATGTCGCGCACCAGGTCGTCGCACCCCTCGACGGCGAACACGGCCTTGAGTCCGGCGGGCCGCTTGTCGGCGGCCTGCAGCGAATTGATGGCGGAGTACGACCAGCCCGCCATCCCGACGGTCCCGTCGCACCACTCCTGCCCGGTCACCCAGTCGATGACCTCCACCGAGTCCTGTTGCTCGCGAGGACCGAGGATCTGCCATTTGCCGAGGCTCGCACCGGTACCGCGGACGTCGACGACAACCTGCACATACCCGCTGCGCACCAGGTTGCGGTTGATGCCGAAGACGTCGAAGACGCCGCCCGACAGCGTCTGCGTCAGCGTCGTGAGGCCCTCGAGGGCCGTTCCGGTCCCGTCGATGGAGCGGGAGGCGGTGTGCAACGCCTTCCCGAGCACCGGCGCGTGGAGGGTCTGGTCGATGAAGTCGATGGCCGCGCGGTTGTACGGGTTGATGTTGATGACCGCGGGGTACGGCGTGAGGACCGTCTGACCGAACCGGTTGGCGGGCCGGATGACCGTGGCGCGCAGGACCACCCCGTCACTCATGGTGATGGAGACGTCGCGGTCGATGACGACCCGAGGGTAGAGCTGCTTGCCGTCGACCTGCTCGCGCCAGCGGATGCCGTCGGCGCCTCCGGTGGGATCGCCGAGGGGGAGGGTGCCGAAATGCGGCGCACCGGTGGTGCGGGTGCGCGTCGACGGAACGACACGTGCGCGCGACCGTGTGGGATCCAGCTGGTACGTCATGGTGCATCACCCTGCCTGGGATGAGGTGACGCACCCGCGGGTTGTTGCACGGATCGAGACGGCCGGGTGGACACCGACACCCCGTCGTGTCGGTCGCTTGCTTCCCGGCCCGTCCGCTGGCTGCGGATTACAGTGTGGTCCAGGTCACTTCACGCATTTGCTGAAGGATAACTCAGCGTCGATATCGGATGGCTAACGAGGTGGCGTCTTTTGGTCATGGGCGAGTGTGTTCCTGGTCACATTTGGGTAAACCGAGGTCGATGGCGGCGGCCGCCTCGAGCACCATCCACGCCGACAGCTGGACCGACAGGTCTCGCTCCGGGATCTCCGACGGATTGACCGCACCCTCGACGAACTGGGCTTTTGCCCCGTTGTCGGTCGGGATCACGGCTTGCCGGCGCCAGTCGCTGGAGAACACCGCGTGGCCGGCGACCTCGCGGCGGTTGGCCCATGCGGCGTCGGCGCTGCGGGTGACGATCAGGGCGGCGCGCTCTCGCAGGTCATCCGAACCGTCGACGTCGGGCAGGTCGGTGGCGACGAGTGCCAGGTAGCGGGCCAGCACGCCGTGGAAGAGCCCGCCGTCCCCGCCGCCGCCTCCGTTGATCACCCCGTCGGTGCAGGAGTGGCCTTCGACGGCGCCGAGGAGCCGGGTCAGACGGTCGAGGTGCCGACGATCTCCGGTCGCACGCAACGCCTCCAACTCGGCGCCCATGACGACGCCCTGACAGTAGGTGTAGGTGCCGGTCTCGGGCTTCAGCGAACCGTCGGGAAGCTTCTTGAGTCCGTCGATGACCAGATGGGTGTCGGGATCGATGAGGTAGGCGTCCATCCAGTCGCACATCGCCACCGCGCGCTCGACGTGACCCGTGCGCGCCAGCAGGATCGCGGCCGGACCGTTGGCCGGCGCGTTGAAGAACTGATCGGCCTTGCGCCACGGGATTCCGCCGCCGTCGTCGGGCACCCACGCGTCGAGCATCTGGCCGGCGAGGGTGCGGAGTCCGCCCGCGTGGTCGAGGTGAAGGTGACGGTCGGCGCGTTCGATGGCGAGGCCGAGCCAGGCCATGTCGTCGTAATAGTTGTTGGTCCAGCGGCCGCCGTTGCGGATTCGGATGCCGCGCAGCAGCCGGTTGACGTCGTCGGCGACGTCGGGGTCGAAGGAACGGTCCGCTCCCACTCGGTGGATCGCGGCGTCGACGAGGAGGTCCACGAGGTGCGCGTGCCACCAGTAGTGCCAGGATCCGAACTGCGCCTGCATTCGTCCGATCGGCCATGCCACGGCCGCGGCGCGTGTCCCCGGCAGCCAGAACGCGCGTTGCAGATGCCGGTCGTAGACGGCGCTCGCGGCGGCCGCTGCGCGGCCGTTCGGGTCGTGCCGGTCCGGCGATTTGGATTGTTCGTCCACGTCCGCGTAGCCTAGTCGTCGATGTGATGCACACCCGTGTGTCGTATCGGTTCAACCAGAGACCGTTGGTCGTCGGGATTTCCCGGACGAAGGCGCGACGAGGTCGCCGGCCCACGCAGGATGAACGAGGAATGTCGCCCCACACGAACAGTGTGTGCGTTCACGCCCCGTGCCTGTGTGCCGGGGCGTTTGTCATCTCCGCCCTCGATCGCCTCCCGTTGCCCGTCGCTCTCTTGTTGGACTCGACCAACTCATAGTGACGAGGAGAGGAGGCGAAGTATGGCCAAGTCCGAAAAGGTCGCCGCAGTTGCGGAGATCGCGGAGCAGTTCAAGAGCTCCACGGCGACGGTTGTCACGGAATACCGTGGCCTGTCCGTCACCCAGATCAGCACGCTGCGACGTTCCCTCGGTGAGGGTGCAACCTACTCCGTCGCCAAGAACACCCTGGTGAAGCGTGCCGCTGCTGAGGCGGGCGTGGAAGGGCTCGACGAGCTGTTCACCGGTCCGACCGCCATCGCCTTCATCGAGGGTGAGCCGGTCGTGGCCGCGAAGGCGATCAAGACTTTCGCCAAGGACAACAAGGCGCTGGTCATCAAGGGCGGGTACATGGACGGCCGCGCGCTGTCCATTGCCGAGATCGAGCAGATCGCCGACCTTGAGACCCGTGAGGTCTTGCTGGCCAAGCTCGCCGGTGCCATGAAGGGCAACTTGGCAAAGGCTGCCGGTCTGTTCAATCAGCCGGCTTCGCAGGTGGCGCGCCTGGCCGCGGCCCTGCAGGAGAAGAAGAACGAAGCCGGCGAGACCGAATAGGTCGCCCGCCGCACCACCGCAATCCCCGAACCGTACGGGGATGAACACCAAGCCCCGTACGGGGACATACAGGAAGGACGCCGATCATGGCGAAGCTCACCGCTGACGAGCTCATCGATCAGTTCAAGGAACTGACCCTGCTGGAGCTCAGCGATTTCGTGAAGAAGTTCGAAGAGGTCTTCGAGGTCACCGCGGCTGCTCCCGTCGCCGTCGCCGCTGCCGGTGCGCCGGCTGCCGGTGGCGCCGAGGCTGCTGCCGAGCAGGACGAGTTCGACGTCATCCTCGAGGGTGCCGGCGACAAGAAGATCCAGGTCATCAAGGTCGTCCGCGAGGTCGTTTCGGGCCTGGGCCTGAAGGAAGCCAAGGACCTCGTCGAGAGCGCTCCGAAGGCTCTGCTGGAGAAGGTCGACAAGGAGGCCGCCGAGGCTGCCAAGGCCAAGCTCGAAGAGGCCGGCGCCAAGGTTTCGGTCAAGTAAGACCGACTCACGCGCAAGCGTTCACGAGCCCGGGACAGCATCGCTGTCCCGGGCTCGTTGTTGTCCGAGGGGTCGTAACGCCGAGTTCGGTTCGTTCGAATCAGTAACAGACATCACGTCGACACCCCGCCCGCCGAGCATCGTCCGGCGGGCGTCGGGTCGTCGATCCGATGTTCCGCAGGTGGAGCCCAGGTCTGCGGTGGCCGTCACATCGGGGGCCGTGACCCGACTTCCCTCACCGCGAGCCATCGGATATTGTCATCGTCGCGGCGAGAGTTACCGGGCGGTAGGTTTCCCCGCAGCCAATGCTGAGAACCATGCGGTGGCGTTGTGGGGTGGGTCAAGTCGGTTAGAGTGACCGCAACCACAAATGCCACCGGTTGGTGCGCGGTCACACCGTGGCCGCCTCGGGGGCAGCGATCGTCTGGAGGAATTGTGGGTGTTGAGGTCAGCGTCGAAGGACTCACCAAGTCGTTCGGTTCGCAGAACATTTGGCGTGATGTCTCTCTGACCCTGCCGGAGGGGGAGGTCTCCGCGCTTCTGGGTCCGTCGGGTACCGGTAAGTCGGTGTTCCTGAAGACCTTGATCGGTCTGCTGCATCCCGAGCAGGGGTCGGTGATCATCGATGGCACCGACATCACGCAGTGTTCGGCCAAGGAGCTCTACGAGATCCGCAAGCTGTTCGGTGTGCTGTTCCAGGACGGTGCGTTGTTCGGGTCGATGAGTTTGTTCGACAACATCGCGTTCCCGCTTCGTGAGCACACGAAGAAGAAGGAGAACGAGGTCCGCGACATCGTGATGGAGAAGATCGACCTCGTCGGTCTGACCGGTGCCGAGGACAAACTCCCGGGTGAGATCTCCGGTGGTATGCGCAAGCGTGCCGGTCTGGCGCGTGCGCTGGTGCTGGATCCGCAGATCATTCTGTGTGACGAGCCGGACTCGGGTCTGGATCCGGTGCGTACGGCCTACATCAGCCAGTTGCTGATCGACATCAACGCCCAGATCGATGCGACGATCCTGATCGTGACGCACAACATCAACATCGCGCGGACGATTCCGGACAACATCGGCATGTTGTTCCGCAAGGAGTTGGTGATGTTCGGTCCGCGTGAGCAGTTGCTGACCTCGGAGCAGCCGGTGGTCAAGCAGTTCCTCTCCGGTGACCGGTTCGGTCCGATCGGTATGTCGGAGGAGAAGGACGAGGCGGTGCAGAAGCAGGAAGAGGCGATGCAGGCCGCGGGTATCTCCGGTGGTGGTACCAAGGAGGACTTCACCGAGATCATCCCGCAGGTGCAGCCCAATCCCGGTATGCCCGAGCGCAAGGCGATCGCCCGTCACCGCGAGCGCGTCCATCAGATGCTTCCCGACCTGCCGCAGAACGCCCAGGAGGCGATCCGACGCAGCCAGGAGCAGGAAGACCAGATCCGCGAGGAGAGCCGCGCCCACGCCGACAACATGGCGAACGGCAACGACCCGGGCGCGAACAACCAGGGCGGCAACGAGTGGACCCCCGCGCAGGGAAATGTGGCGGTCGCGGATTCCAAGACCGACGTCATCGACTACGGCGGCAGTGATGCCCCGACCGAGCAGTGGCACACACCCGGTGATGCACTGACCAAGCCCAGCCATCGTGCTGATGGGAACGAAGGGCGGAATCCCTAAGGATGAGCAGTGCCACCACGCGTGGCGTCGATCGAATCGCGCAAGCCGGGACAGGTGCCCTGTCGCAGACCGGCAATATTGTTCAGCTCTTCGTCGATGTTGCACGCCAGACCTTTGTGCGCCCGTTTCAGTGGCGGGAGTTCATCCAGCAGGCGTGGTTCATCGCCAGCGTGACGATCCTGCCGACGGCACTGATCGCGATTCCGTTCGGTGCGATCGTCTCGCTGCAGACGGGTTCGCTCATCAAGCAGCTCGGTGCGGAGTCCTACACCGGTGCGGCGAGCGTTCTCGTCGTCATCCAGCAGGGTTCGCCCCTGGTGACGTCGTTGCTGATCGCCGGTGCGGCCGGGTCGGCCGTCGCCGCCGACCTCGGGTCGCGGACCATCCGCGAGGAGATCGACGCGATGGAGGTGCTCGGCATCAACCCGATCCAGCGCCTCGTCGTACCGCGTGTGCTGGCCATGGTCCTGGTCGCGATGCTGCTCAACGGACTGGTCGCCGTCATCGGCATCGGTGGTGGCTACTTCTTCAACGTCGTCGTCCAGGGCGGAACGCCGGGCGCCTACCTCGCGTCGTTCGGCGCGTTGGCGCAGCTGCCCGACCTCTGGGTGTCGACCCTCAAGGCCGCGATCTTCGGTGTCCTCGCCGGAGTCGTGGCGTCCTACAAGGGCCTCAACCCCAAGGGCGGTCCGAAGGGCGTGGGTGACGCGGTCAACCAGAGCGTCGTCATCACGTTCCTGCTGCTGTTCCTGGCGAACCTGATCATCACTGCGGTCTACCTGCAGGTCGTCCCACCGAAGGGGAGCTAGAAGTGACCGATGGTGGGGGCGGTGTGACAATCGCCAAGAGCCGGCCCGAGTACTACATGTACGAGGCCCGCAAACAACTGGGCAAGCCGCTGAAGGTGCTCGACGGCGCAGGCGAGCAGATGTCGTTCTACGGCCGGACGCTCGCCTGGATGCCGAAGACGATCGTGCATTACACGCGCGAGGTCCTCCGCCTTCTCGCCGAAGTCGCGTTCGGTTCGGGCGGGCTCGCGGTCATCGGCGGCACGATCGGCGTGATGGTGCTGATGTCCGGGTTCACCGGCGTCGTGGTCGGCCTGCAGGGTTATGCAGCACTCGATCAGATCGGCTCGCAGGCCCTGACCGGCTTCCTCTCCGCCTACGTCAACACCCGTGAGGTGGCGCCGCTGGTGGCGGGACTTGCGCTGTCGGCGACCGTCGGCTGTGGCTTCACCGCCCAGCTCGGTGCCATGCGCATCTCGGAGGAGATCGACGCGCTGGAGACGATGGCCGTGCCGTCGATCCCGTTCCTCGTGTCGACCCGCGTGATCGCCGGGTTCATCGCGGTCATCCCGCTCTACGTGCTCGGCCTGCTGTCGGCGTATCTGGCGTCCCGGGTGGTGACGACGGTCTTCAACGGCCAGTCCGGCGGCTCCTACGACCACTACTTCAACCTGTTCCTGCCACCGGCCGACGTCTTGTGGTCGTTCGGCAAGGTGCTGGTCTTCGCGTTCGTGATCATCCTCGTGCACTGCTACTACGGCTACTACGCCTCGGGCGGTCCCGCGGGTGTGGGCGTGGCCGTCGGTCACGCGGTACGAGCGGCTCTGGTGCTCATCGCCGTCCTTGACTTCTTCCTGGGCCTGGCGATCTGGGGCACCACGACAACCGTGCGAGTGGGGGGTTAGCGTGACGCTGCTGCGTAAACGGTTGCTCGGGCTGGTCTTCTTCCTCGTGGTCGCGCTGTTCCTCACCTTGACGATCACGAAGTTCAACAAGACGTTCACCGAGTTCACCGACGTCACGCTGGTGACCGATTCGACCGGCAACGCCCTGCCGGCGAATGCCGACGTCAAGGCCCGCGGCATGACGGTCGGTGAGGTGCGCGAGGTCAAGCCCGGACCCGACGGTCGCGTCGAAGTCGTGTTGGGACTCAATCCCGACCAGGCCTCGACGCTGTCGGACGAGACCACCGCGCGCATCCTGCCGAAGACCCTGTTCGGCGAGCGTTACGTGGCTCTGCAGGTGCCGGAGGACAACTCGGGGCCGACACTGACCAACGGTGCGACGATCCAGACCGATCGCAGCGGCAACGCGCTGGAGATCCAGCAGTTGTTCGACAAGCTGCTCCCGGTCCTCGAGGCGATCCCGCCGCAGGATCTGAACGCCACCCTCACCTCCCTGTCGTCGGCGCTGTCCGGACGCGGCGAGCAACTGGGTACGACGCTGGAAGAGCTCGATCAGATCTTCGGCGAGATCAACGAGAACCTGCCCGAACTGGAGGGCACCCTCGAAGGACTGGCCAGCTTCTCGCAGACGTATTCGCAGGCGCTGCCCGACGTGGTCGACGCGCTCGACTCGCTGCGCACGACGACGAACACCATCGTCGAACGCCAGGACGACCTGCGCACGCTCATCGCCACCCTGGGCGTCGCGTCCGACGACCTGACCGGCTGGCTCCGGGCGAACCGCACGGACCTCATCGACCTCGCCGTCGACTCCGAGGAACTCCTCGTCGGACTGGCCAAGCAGTCGCCGACCTTCGTGTGCACGTTCCGCAACTTCGCGGGCCTGATCCCGGAGTCGCGCAAGATCGTCGGCCAGGGCACCAAGAACCCGGGCGTGCGCGTGAACCTGCAGTTCACCAATCCTCGTGGCCGTTACCTACCGAACCAGGACGAACCCCGCTTCATGGACCTCGATCCGCCCGCCGTGTGTTACGACCCCAAGATGGGCGGCAACCGCCCGTTCCCGCAGTACCCGGGTGGTTCGCTCGCCGACGGCAGCTACCAGCCGCCGTCGCGTAATGCCGGCCCCCGCACCATGCGTGAGCTGCCGCAGCCGCAGTTCAGCGGCGTGCCCGCCGGCTCGGTCTCGGCCGCACCGGCAGGCGCGAAGCCCGTTGCGGTGGAGTCGAACCCGTTCGACGACCCGGACTTCCGCAAGCAGCTGCAGGTCATCTACGGCGCGACGTCGGGCAAGACGCCGGAAGAGGTGCCCACCTGGGTGACCATGATCGGCGGCGGTGCCCTGCAGGGTGCGAAGGTCGACATCAAATGAAGTCGATCGTCGGACCGCTGATCAAGCTGGTCGTCTTCGGCGTGGTCACCGTGGTGACCACGAGTCTGCTCGCCGTGACCATCGCCAACGCGGGCGGTGACGGTGACGCGAAGTTCAACGCCGTCTTCACCGACGCCACCCTGCTCAACCCGGGCGATGACGTCCGTATCGCGGGTGTGCGTGTGGGACAGGTGGAGAGCGTCGAGGTCTATGACCGCAACAAGGCCAAGGTCGCGTTCAACGTCGACCGCGACCGTCTGCCCGACGGCACGCAGCTCTTCATCCGCTACCGCAATCTGACCGGACTGCGGTACCTCGCGCTCGAGCGCGGCGCAGGCGACCCGTCGCAGACGGTCGCGCAGGGCCACACGTTCGGTCTGACACCGGGCGTCAAGGACACCCACCCGCCGGTGAACCTGACCGAACTGTTCAACGGATTCCGGCCGCTGTTCCAGCAGTTGTCCGCCTCCGACGTCAACAAGCTGACCGAGCAGATCATCGCGATCTTCGACGGGCAGGGTGGTTCGATCACCCGTCTGGTCAGCGACACGGCCGACCTCACCAACGCGATCGCCGACAAGGACAAGGTCATCGGTGAGCTGATCACCAACCTCACCAAGGTCCTCGACACGGTCAATCGCAACGACGAGCAGTTCACCAGCCTCCTCGACAACACCGAGAAGCTCGTGACAGGGCTTGCGGCGCAGCGTGGTTCGGTGGGCTCGGCGATCACCTCGGTGTCCAACCTGACCTCGGTCACGGCCAACATCCTCGGTGCGACACGCCCGTCCATCCAGGGCGACATCGCGGGACTGAAGTCGCTCGCCGACCAGATCAACAAGCGCGACGCGGACATCGAGGAGACGTTGACCAACCTGCCGATCAAGCTCCAGAAGATCGGTCGCGCAGCGACATTCGGGTCCTGGTTCCAGTTCTATCTGTGCGGCATCGACGTGGTGGCGGGCAACGGCAAGTCGCCGGTGCTGACGCAACCGCTGGTCCCGCTACCCGACATCAATCATGTGCTCTACACCAGCGCGGCCACGCGCTGCTGGGCCGACGACCGGCCAGGGGGGTGACCACGATGGCAGACAACAACGATCCGAACCCACGCGGCGGTGACCACGACGACACCGAACGCGATGAGGCGCAGGCCCCGGTGCAGCATCCGCACCGGCGTTTCGGTGGCCGGCGCAGCCCGGTCAGCATCGGTGCCATCGGCATCCTGATCCTGCTGATGCTCGGACTCAGCTCGTTCTATCTCGCCGAACTGCCGCTGCTGGGCGCGGGCGCCCGCTACACGGCGAAGTTCACCGAGGCCGCCGGCCTGAAACCGGGCAACGAGGTGCGCGTCGCAGGCGTCAAGGTGGGCGAGGTCGACGACGTGACCCTCGACGGCGATCGCGTCAACGTGACCTTCCGGGTGGAGAACACGTGGATCGGCGACCAGACGCAGGCGACCATCCAGATCAAGACGATCCTCGGTCAGAAGTTCCTGTCGCTGAACCCGCGCGGCAGTGAGCCCGCCGATCCCGACGTCCCGCTGACCGACACGGTGGCCCCCTACGACGTCATCGAGGCGTTTTCCGGGGCGGCCGAGCAGATCGGCGAACTCGACAACGACCAGCTGGCGGAGTCCATGCGCGTCCTGTCGGACACGTTCTCGGGTACGGCGGGGACGACCGGTCCGGCGCTCGAGGGCATCGCGCGTCTGTCGGAGACGATCTCCAGCCGTGATCAGGAGGTCCAGCGGTTGCTCGCCGCGACGAAGGACACCTCGAAGATCCTCGCCGATCGCAATGAGGAGTTCGTGCGCCTCATCGGTGGTGCAGGCCAGCTGCTCGACGAGCTGAACAACCGGCAGCGCAACATCTCGGCGCTGCTGGCCAGCACGACGAGCCTGGGCGACTCGCTCACCGGCATCGTGCGGGACAACGAAGAACAGATCGGACCCGCGCTCGATGCGCTGAAGGGCGTCAATGAGCTGCTACAGCGTCAGAACCAGAATATTCGCGACTCCATCAAGTACATGGCGCCGTTCTACCGGTTGTACGCCAACGTGCTCGGCAACGGTCGCTGGTTCGAGTCGTCCGTGGTGAATCTGCTGCCGCCCGCGCTGCCGCAGCAGAACACGACGCGGCCGCCGAACAAGCAGGTCATGGAGAACAACGCCGGAACGGGGGTCGGCTGATGACCACACCGGATCTGACCCGACACGCGGGTCCAGGCCGCTGGTTCACGCCGCGGCACATCGTGGTGCTCGTGATCGGACTGATCATCGCGCTCATCCTGGCGGGAGCGCTGTGGTGGGTGTTCACCTCGATCGGGACCACCAAGATCACCGCGACGTTCAAGCGTTCGGTCGGCATCTACGAGGGCTCCGACGTCCGCGTTCTCGGCGTGGCGGTCGGCAAGGTCGACTCGGTGACGCCGCAGGGCGAGACCGTGAAGGTGACCATGACGGTCGATCGGGGAGTGGAGCTGCCCGCGGATGTCCGTGCGGTGCAGATCATCCCGTCGGTCGTGGCGGACCGCTACGTGCAGCTGACCCCCGCCTACACGGGCGGGGAGAAGGCGCCGCGCGATCTCACCCTCTCGGTGGACCAGACGATGATCCCGGTGGAGGTCGACCAGATCTACGCGAGCGTCAAGGAGCTGTCCGACGCCCTCGGACCCGACGGCGCCAACAAGACCGACGGCACCGGCCGACAGGGCGCCGTGAGCGAACTGGTCACGACCGGTGCGGAGAATCTCGAGGGCAACGGCGAGAAGCTGGGCCAGGCGATCGAGGGACTGTCCAAGGCGTCGACGACGCTGAGTGATTCGCGCGGCAACCTGTTCGACACCGTCAAGAACCTGAACACCTTCGTCGGCGCACTGCGCGAGAACGACGCCCAGGTGCGGCAGTTCAACACGCAGATGGCCTCGTTCAACCAGTTCCTCGCCGGCGAGCGCGAGCAGCTCGCCGCCGCGCTGAACAAGCTGTCGATCGCGCTCGGCGATGTGGCGACCTTCCTCGCCGACAACCGTGAGCAGATCGGGGAGACGGTGAAGGACCTCCAGCCGACGACCCAGGCCCTGCTCGACCAGAAGAACAACCTCAAAGAAGTCTTGACCGTGCTGCCGATCACGGTGAACAACCTGATCAACGCGTACGACGCCGAGTCGGGCACGTTGTCGATGCGTCTGACGATCCCGGATCTGCAGGATCTGATCGGGGCCCAGTGCCGCCTGCTCGACCTCGGTGCGCTGCTCCCGGGCAACCCGGCTGCCGATCAGTTCAGCAACACGCTCCGGCCGCTGATAAGCCAGTGCGAGGAGATCGGTGACCAGATCCAGCGCGGTGTCCTGGAGCCGCTGTTGCCGGTGCTGCCGTTCGGCATCATGAGCAACAACAAGCTGCAGCGCGCACCGGTGCCGGGCACCGTCCCGGGCAACCCCGATCCCGAGATCGGCAACCCGTCGCCCTCGAGGTCTCCGGCGGCTCCGTCGTCCACCCCGCGCCCCCGGGGAGGTAACTGATGAACCGCAGGACGATGCGTACGGCGGTGGCCGGCGCCGCTCTGTCGCTCACCCTCCTGCTGTCGGGCTGTATGTCCAACGGCATCCAGTCGATCCCACTGCCCGGCGGCGTGAACACCGGCGACAACGCGCGCACCTACAAGATCCAGTTCGACGACGTGCTCGATCTCGTGCCGCAGTCGATGGTCAAGCGCGACGGAATCCCGGTCGGCCGAGTGACCAAGGTCGAGGTGCCCAACGACCAGTGGTTCGCCCAGGTCACCGTCGAGGTACAGAACAACGTCGACCTCTCCGACGAAGCCGAGGCGAGCGTCCAGCAGACCTCGCTGCTCGGTGAGAAGTTCGTGTCGCTGACCGAACCCGACGGCAGTGCCGAAGCGCCGCGCCAGAATCCCGACCAGCCGATCCCGGTGTCGCGGACACGTACCGCAACCGACATCGAGCAGGTCCTCGGGGCTTTGGCCCTGCTGCTCAACGGCGGTGGCCTCAATCAGCTGCAGCCGATCGTCACCGAACTGAACAAGGCGCTCGACGGCCGGACCGACAAGGTCCGTGACCTCATCGGCGAGACCGAGGACCTGATCGCAGGCCTCAACCGTCAGCGCGACGACATCGTCACCGCGATCGACGGACTGGCCGAACTGTCCACCCGGACCGCGGCGCAGACCGCGCAGATCGATCGCATCCTCAAGCAGTTGCCCGCGGGCGTCGAGGTGCTGGAGGAGCAACGGCCGCAGTTCGTCGAACTGCTGACCAAGCTCGATCAGCTCGGTCAGGTCGGCACCGACGTGCTGGGCAAGTCGCGCAAGGCATTGATCAACGACCTGAAGGCGTTGCGGCCGGTGCTGACCCAGCTCGCCGCGGCGGCCCCGGATCTGATCACCGCGGCACCGCTGATGCTGACCCACCCGTTCCCGGACTGGTTGCTGCCGGGTGTGCGTGGTGACTCGACCAACCTGTTCATGACGCTCGACCTCCGCGTCCTCAACCAGCTCGAGGCGCTCGGCGTCGGCCAGGGGACCCCGAAGTACTCGCCGCCCGCACGGGTGAGCGTGCCGGTCGATCGCCGCAACCCGTACTACCGCGGCAACGGCCCGCGCTACGGCTGGCCGACCATCACCCTGCTGCCGCCGGGTCCGAACTGGCGTCCGGGACCGAACACGCCGCCGTCGGGCGGGCGCTACCCGGCGTCCTTCGCCCGGCCCGCGGAGGCTGCCGGCCCGATGCCGACCCCGGCGACACCGGGGCAGGGCATCCTCGACGGCCCGCTGGCCGCGATGGGACTCGCGCCGGCCGCGCCCACCCAGAACCCGTCAGGAGCAGGACGATGATCGGCAAGCTCGTCAAGATCCAGCTGATCGTGTTCGTCGTAGTCGGCCTCGTCGCCCTGGTGTACGTGGGTGCGAAGTACGCGCGCCTGGACAAGCTCGCCGGTGTCGGCATGTACACGGTCACCGCCCAGCTGCCCGACTCCGGCGGCATCTTCACGAACGCGGAGGTCACCTACCAGGGTGTGCCGGTGGGTCGGGTCGGCAAGCTGACGCTGACGCCCGACGGGGTCGACGTCGCACTCGACATCGACTCCGGTGGGCCGGAGATCCCGGCGTCGGCGACCGCGGTCGTCGCGAACCGGTCCGCGATCGGTGAGCAGTTCGTCGACCTGCAGCCGACGTCGTCGGAGGGGCCGTACCTGAAAGACGGCGACACGATCACCAAGTACGCGCTCCCCGAACCGCTCGAGGACGTGGTCGCCTCGGCGATCGACTTCACGGATTCGATCCCGGTCGATGACCTGAACACGGTCATCACCGAACTCGGCCGCGCGTTCAACGGCCAGGGGGAGAACCTCACCCGTCTGGTCGACTCGCTCGGCAAGCTGTCCCGGGCCGGCGTCGACAACCTGAGCGAGACGGTCGCTCTCATCCAGAACTCCGATGTCGTGCTCGACACTCAGGCCGATCAGTCCGACGCGATCCTCACGTGGTCGCGCAACCTGAACCTGGTGACCGCGACCCTGGCCTCCGCCGATCCGGACCTGCGTCGACTGCTGACGACGGGCACGTTGTCGGCGACGCAGATCTCGGAGCTGATCCAGAAGAACGGCAACGACCTCTCCAAGGTCGTGAAGGACCTCGCCGAGGTGGCCCGGACCATCGAGCCGGCGACGTACACGACGTCGACGACGTTCGCGATGCTGTCGGCGCTGTCGGCGGGCAGCCATGCCCCGGCTCCGGGCGATGGTCAGATCCACTTCGGTGTGGTGCTCGAGACCAACAATCCCGCCGCGTGTACGCGCGGATACGAGGGCACCGACGCGGTGCTCGCCGAAGCCCGTCGGAAGAACCCGAACTTCGACGTCCACTACGACGACTTCGCATTCAACACCGACGCGAAGTGCACCGTGCCGTTCGGTAATCCGACCGGCGTCCGAAGCGCCGAGCGTGCCCAGTACGCCAACCCGGCGTACCCGCAGCCGTGGGACAACACCCCCAAGAAGGATCCCGACAAGCTCAACCTGAACCCGCTCGCCCAGCAGCTCGCAGCGTTGCTCGGCGTCCGGCCGCGGTAGACCCCACCACCCGACGCGCGTCGCCGCCGGCGACCGGACCGCACGGTCCGGTTCCCGGCCTTGGCTTGCGCTCAGGAGCGATATATACAGTGTGTTCCCGATGACTGGCACCCCAGAACCGACAGAGAAGAAGCCCAGCGGCATCCGTCCCGCCGTGCGGCGGGCGGCGGGGTTCGCGCCCCGCGCCCTGGCCTCCGCGGCGATCGTGGTCGGCGTGGTGCTCGTCGCCGTGTTCGGTGTGCGTGCCTACAACGTCTACTTCGACGAGTACCCCGCACAGGAGACGCGCGACGCGGCGACGCAGGCGGCCGAACAGGCCGTCCTGAACATCACGACGATCGACCCCGCCGACGTCGACGGCTTCCGCAAGCGCGCCGAGGCCTCGCTGACCGGCAAGGCGAAGGAAGAGGTGCTGGGCGGCAAGGACGGCAGCGTCCTCGACATGCTCGGCACGGCCGGGCCCAACACCGCCAAGCTGAGCGCGCGCCTGCTGCGCAGCGCGCCCAGCGAGGTCGACGCCGACGAGGACAAGGCCAAGGTGCTCGTCTACGTGGTGACGACCCTGCAGCGTCCCGGCCAGGCCGGTATCGACGAGACGCGCGGCTTCGACGTCAGCATGACCAAGGACGGCGACGCCTGGAAGGCCGAGAACGTCCTCGGCCTCGAGGGCATCGCCTACGCCGATGGTGGCGGCGGTGCGCCCGCTCCGGCGGCCCCGGCTCCGGAGGGAGGCAACTGATGGCCAACGATCGCGGTAAGAAGAAGCCCACCCCGAAGCGTCGCCCGACCCCGAAGGTCGCCGGCCGTGCCGTTCCGTCGAAGAACCCCGAGCCCGACGCCCCGGCCGCCCTGCCCCCTGAGGTGCGAGGCGCCGAGCAACCCTCGACCTCTGAGGTGCGGGACGCCCCGGCCCCCTTGCCCCCTGAGGTGCGAGGAGCGCGAGCCGCCGGGCTGAGCGAGCGCAGCGAGTCGAAGTCGACGAGCCACGAAGGGCCTGGTGACGACACAGCCAAGGCCGACACCACGACAACCGACACCGTCGATCTGGAGAAGTCCACCCCGGCTGAGTCGGCCGAGCCCGAGTCGACCGCCAACCGCGAGACCCCCACCAAGCCTGAACTCACCAAGCCCAAGACCAAGCCGGTCGCGCGGGTCTCGACCTTGCGTCGGGGCGACGCGTCGGCAGCGGGTTCCGACACCTCGGGCACGCCGAATCGGCCGATGGGCCGGCGTCCCGGCCGGCGGGACCGGCGGGGGAGCGGTGCCTCGCGCGGTCCGCTCGGCATCCGCACCGGGGTTCTCGCGGCCATCGCGGCCGGCTTGTTCGTCGTCGCCGCGATCCTCGCGTTCCATCCCGGTGCCGAGATCGGGCCCAACAAGGCGTTCGTCGACCAGGAGTCGACGGCGCAGCTGACCTCGCAGGCCCAGGAGCGGATCTGCGCGGTGTTCGGGTACGACCACACCGAGCTCGACAAGTGGCAGCAGCGTGCGCAGGACGCCCTGACCGGGCAGGCCCGCACCGAGTTCGACGAGACGCTCAAGGCGCAGCGGGACCTCATCACGCAGACGAAGACGGGCGCCGAATGCCGCGTCGACGCGATCGGCGTGCGGGACCTCTCCGGGGGCGGCGACGGCGCCACGGCGACCGTCATCGCCAATCTGATCGTGAGCGAGACGCAGAACAGCATGGCCACCAACAGCGGTGCACCACGTGCCCAGTTCGCCATGGTGCGTGAGGGTGATCAGTGGCGGATCCGTGCGGTCGAGCCCTTCTGATCGTCCTGCGCCGCACCCTGATCACCAGGTCGGGAGCCGAGTTCGGCACCGACTTCACGAAATTCGCGCGTAGCGCTTGACGTGGCGGCGATGTCGGGCCAGTCTGTGACCAGCGATCGACGTGCAGGCAGCCACCCGCGCGAACTCGCTTTCCAGACGGCTTGACAAAGTGCGTCTATTTTCTGCTACAGTTGGACGTTGCGCTGGCTGCCTCCTGTCCATCTATCGATCCTTCTTCGGCCACTCCTAGACGTGTGTGCTGCGGTGATCGCCGATCCCAGGGTGTCACCAGCGAACGGCCCATCAAGCCACGTACTGCACATCTAGGTTGTGAATAACGTCGTGTTGGAAGGACGCATCTTGGCAGTCAACCGCCAGTCCACCTCAACAATCCCCGGCGCGCCGCATCGCGCGTCGTTTGCAAAGATCAGCGAGCCGCTGGAGGTTCCGGGCCTCCTCGACCTCCAACTCGATTCGTTCGAATGGCTCGTCGGTTCGCCGGAGTGGCGCGCGAAGGCGATCGCCCGCGGTGACGAGAACCCGACGGGTGGACTCGAGGACATCCTCCACGAGCTGTCCCCGATCGAGGACTTCTCCGGTTCGATGTCCCTGTCGTTCTCCGAGCCGCACTTCGACGAGGTCAAGGCCTCCGTCGAGGAGTGCAAGGACAAGGACATGACCTACGCGGCGCCGCTGTTCGTCACCGCGGAGTTCATCAACAACAACACCGGCGAGATCAAGTCGCAGACCGTCTTCATGGGCGACTTCCCGATCATGACCGAAAAGGGCAGCTTCATCATCAACGGCACCGAGCGTGTCGTCGTGAGCCAGCTGGTCCGCAGCCCGGGCGTGTACTTCGACGCCTCGATCGACAAGACCACCGAGAAGACCCTGCACACCGTCAAGGTGATCCCGGGTCGCGGCGCGTGGCTGGAGTTCGACGTCGACAAGCGCGACACCGTGGGTGTGCGTATCGACCGCAAGCGCCGTCAGCCGGTCACCGTGCTGCTCAAGGCGCTGGGCTTCACCGCCGAGGAGATCACCGAGCGTTTCGGCTTCTCCGAGATCATGATGTCGACGCTGGAGAAGGACAACACCGGCAACCAGGACGAGGCGCTGCTCGAGGTCTACCGCAAGCTGCGCCCGGGTGAGCCGCCGACCAAGGAGTCCGCGGAGAACCTCCTGGAGAACCTGTTCTTCAAGGACAAGCGTTACGACCTCGCGCGCGTGGGCCGGTACAAGGTCAACAAGAAGCTGGGTCTGACCGGCAACCCGATGGTGGGCGAGTCGACCCTGACCCGCGAGGACATCATCGCGACCGTCGAGTACCTGGTGCGTCTGCACGAGGCCGACCCGCACACCACCACCTACATGACCGTCCCCGGTGGCGTCGAGGTGCCCGTCGAGGTCGACGACATCGACCACTTCGGCAACCGTCGCCTGCGTACCGTCGGCGAGCTGATCCAGAACCAGATCCGCGTGGGCCTCTCGCGTATGGAGCGTGTCGTGCGTGAGCGCATGACCACCCAGGACGTCGAGGCGATCACCCCGCAGACCCTGATCAACATCCGTCCCGTCGTGGCGGCGATCAAGGAATTCTTCGGAACCAGCCAGCTGTCGCAGTTCATGGACCAGAACAACCCGCTGTCGGGTCTGACCCACAAGCGTCGTCTGTCGGCGCTGGGCCCGGGTGGTCTGAGCCGTGAGCGCGCCGGCCTCGAGGTGCGCGACGTGCACCCGTCGCACTACGGCCGCATGTGCCCGATCGAGACCCCTGAGGGTCCGAACATCGGTCTGATCGGTTCGCTCTCGGTGTACGCGCGGGTCAACCCGTTCGGCTTCATCGAGACCCCGTACCGCAAGGTCGTCGACGGCAACGTCACCGACGACATCGAGTACATGACCGCCGACGAGGAGGACCGCTTCCTCATCGGTCAGGCGAACACCAACTTCGACGGCAACGGCCGCATCACCGACGAGCGTGTCCTGGTGCGCAAGAAGGGCTCCGAGGTGGAGTTCGTCGGCGCGACCGATGTCGAGTACCTCGACGTCTCGCCGCGTCAGATGGTGTCCGTCGCGACCGCGATGATCCCGTTCCTCGAGCACGACGACGCGAACCGCGCCCTGATGGGTGCGAACATGCAGCGTCAGGCCGTGCCGCTGGTGCGCAACGAGTCGCCGCTGGTCGGCACCGGCATGGAGTTGCGTGCAGCCGTCGACGCCGGTGACGTCATCGTGTCGACGAAGACCGGTGTGGTGGAAGAGGTCTCGGCCGACTACATCACCGTCATGTCCGACGACGGCACCCGCGACACGTACCGGATGCGCAAGTTCGCGCGGTCCAACCACGGCACCTGTGCCAACCAGCGTCCGATCGTGGACGAGGGTCAGCGCGTGGAGTCCGGCCAGGTCCTCGCCGACGGCCCCTGCACCGAGAACGGTGAGATGGCGCTCGGCAAGAACCTGCTCGTGGCGATCATGCCGTGGGAGGGTCACAACTACGAGGACGCGATCATCCTGAGCCAGCGTCTCGTCGAAGAGGACGTGCTCACCTCGATCCACATCGAGGAGCACGAGATCGACGCCCGCGACACCAAGCTCGGTGCCGAGGAGATCACCCGGGACATCCCGAACGTCTCCGACGAGGTGCTCGCCGATCTCGACGAGCGCGGCATCGTGCGTATCGGTGCCGAGGTCCGCGACGGCGACATCCTGGTCGGCAAGGTCACGCCGAAGGGCGAGACCGAGCTGACCCCGGAAGAGCGTCTGCTGCGTGCGATCTTCGGCGAGAAGGCCCGTGAGGTCCGCGACACCTCGCTGAAGGTGCCGCACGGCGAGACCGGCAAGGTCATCGGCGTGCGCGTGTTCAGCCGCGAGGACGACGACGATCTGGCTCCCGGCGTCAACGAGCTGGTCCGCGTGTACGTGGCCCAGAAGCGCAAGATCCAGGACGGCGACAAGCTCGCCGGCCGTCACGGCAACAAGGGCGTCATCGGCAAGATCCTCCCGCAGGAGGACATGCCGTTCCTGCCCGACGGCACTCCCGTCGACATCATCCTGAACACCCACGGTGTCCCGCGTCGTATGAACATCGGCCAGATCCTGGAGACCCACCTCGGGTGGGTCGCCAAGGCCGGCTGGAACATCAACGTGGCCGAGGGTGTGCCGGAGTGGGCGTCGCGTCTGCCCGAGGACATGTACTCGGCCGAGCCCGACACCAACACCGCCACCCCGGTGTTCGACGGCGCGCGCGAGGAGGAGCTGACCGGACTGCTGTCCTCGACGCTGCCGAACCGCGACGGCGAGGTGATGGTCAACGGCGACGGCAAGGCGACGCTGTTCGACGGTCGTTCCGGCGAGCCGTTCCCGTACCCGGTGTCGGTCGGCTACATGTACATCATCAAGCTGCACCACCTGGTCGACGACAAGATCCACGCTCGTTCGACCGGTCCGTACTCGATGATCACCCAGCAGCCGCTCGGTGGTAAGGCGCAGTTCGGTGGTCAGCGCTTCGGTGAGATGGAGTGTTGGGCCATGCAGGCCTACGGCGCCGCGTACACGCTGCAGGAGCTGCTGACCATCAAGTCGGACGACGTGGTGGGCCGCGTCAAGGTCTACGAGGCGATCGTCAAGGGCGAGAACATCCCGGAGCCGGGTATCCCCGAGTCGTTCAAGGTGCTGCTGAAGGAACTTCAGTCGCTGTGCCTGAACGTCGAGGTGCTGAGCTCCGACGGTGCGGCCATCGAGATGCACGACACCGACGACGAGGACCTGGAGCGCGCAGCTGCCAACCTCGGCATCAACCTGTCGCGCAACGAGTCGGCCACCGTCGACGATCTCGCCAACTGACCTGACCCTCACCCGGCCGGGTTCACCCCGGCCACTGACAACAGAGCTCTGGAAAGGTAACAAGTGCTCGACGTCAACTTTTTCGACGAACTGAAGATCGGTCTGGCGACAGCCGACGACATCCACAACTGGTCATACGGTGAGGTCAAGAAGCCGGAGACGATCAACTACCGCACGCTCAAGCCGGAGAAGGACGGCCTGTTCTGCGAGAAGATCTTCGGCCCGACCCGTGACTGGGAGTGCTACTGCGGTAAGTACAAGCGCGTCCGCTTCAAGGGCATCATCTGTGAGCGCTGCGGCGTCGAGGTGACCAAGGCCAAGGTGCGCCGCGAGCGCATGGGCCACATCGAGCTGGCCGCCCCGGTCACGCACATCTGGTACTTCAAGGGTGTGCCGAGCCGGCTGGGCTACCTGCTCGACCTGGCGCCGAAGGATCTCGAGAAGATCATCTACTTCGCCGCCTACGTCATCACCGCGGTCGACGACGAGCTCCGCCACAACGAGCTCTCGACGCTCGAGGCGGAGATGGAGGTCGAGAAGAAGGCCGTCGCCGATCAGCGCGACGCCGACCTGAACGAGCGTCAGCAGAAGCTCGAGCAGGACCTCGCCGAGCTGGAGGCCGAGGGTGCCAAGGCCGACGTGCGCCGCAAGGTGCGCGACGGTGCCGAGCGCGAGATGCGTCGCATGCGCGACGCCGCTCAGCGTGAGCTCGACGGTCTCGAGGAGATCTGGGACAAGTTCGTCAAGCTCAGCCTGGGCGATCTCATCATCGACGAGAAGCTCTACCGTCAGCTCGAAGAGCGCTACGGCGAGTACTTCCAGGGTTCGATGGGCGCCGAGGCGATCAAGAAGCTGCTCGAGACCTTCGACATCGACGCCGAGGCCGAGTCGCTGCGCGAGACCATCCGTAGCGGCAAGGGCCAGAAGAAGCTGCGTGCGCTCAAGCGACTCAAGGTCGTCGCGGCGTTCCAGCAGTCGGGCAACTCGCCGCTGGGCATGGTCCTCGACGCCGTGCCGGTGATCCCGCCGGAGCTGCGTCCGATGGTCCAGCTCGACGGTGGCCGCTTCGCGACCTCCGACCTGAACGACCTGTACCGCCGTGTCATCAACCGCAACAACCGCCTCAAGCGTCTGATCGATCTCGGTGCGCCCGAGATCATCGTGAACAACGAGAAGCGGATGCTGCAGGAGTCGGTCGACGCACTCTTCGACAACGGTCGTCGCGGCCGTCCGGTCACCGGACCGGGCAACCGCCCGCTGAAGTCGCTGAGCGATCTGCTCAAGGGCAAGCAGGGTCGTTTCCGTCAGAACCTGCTCGGCAAGCGCGTGGACTACTCGGGCCGTTCGGTCATCGTCGTCGGTCCGCAGCTCAAGCTGCACCAGTGCGGTCTGCCGAAGCTGATGGCGCTCGAGCTGTTCAAGCCGTTCGTGATGAAGCGTCTGGTCGACCTGAACCAGGCGCAGAACATCAAGTCCGCCAAGCGCATGGTCGAGCGTCAGCGTCCCGCGGTGTGGGACGTCCTCGAAGAGGTCATCGCCGAGCACCCGGTGCTGCTGAACCGTGCACCGACGCTGCACCGCCTCGGCATCCAGGCCTTCGAGCCGCAGCTGGTGGAGGGCAAGGCCATTCAGCTCCACCCGCTGGTGTGTGAGGCCTTCAACGCCGACTTCGACGGTGACCAGATGGCCGTGCACCTCCCGCTGTCGGCGGAGGCGCAGGCCGAGGCGCGCATCCTGATGCTGTCGTCGAACAACATCCTGTCGCCGGCGTCGGGCCGTCCGCTCGCCATGCCGCGTCTGGACATGGTGACCGGCCTGTACTACCTGACCACCCTCAAGGAGGGCGCGGCGGGCGAGTACACCGCGGCGAACGGCGACGACGTCGAGCGTGGCGTCTACTCGACCCCGGCCGAGGCCATCATGGCCGTCGACCGCGGCGTGCTGACCGTGCAGTCGCGCATCAAGGTGCGCCTGACCGATCAGCGTCCGCCGGCCGACATCGAGGCCGAGCAGTTCCCCGACGGCTGGAAGTACGGTTCGCCGTGGGAGCTGGAGACCACGCTGGGTCGGGTGCTCTTCAACGAGCTCCTGCCGATCGAGTACCCGTTCGTCAACGAGCAGATGCCGAAGAAGCGTCAGGCCGTGATCATCAACGATCTCGCCGAGCGTTACCCGATGATCGTGGTCGCCCAGACCGTCGACAAGCTGAAGGACGTCGGCTTCTACTGGGCCACCCGTTCGGGTGTCACCGTCTCGATGGCCGACGTGCTCGTGCCGCCGCAGAAGGCGGAGATCCTCGACAAGTACGAGGAGCGGGCCGACGGTCTGGAGCGCAAGTTCCAGCGTGGTGCCCTCACCCCGGACGAGCGTCGTGACTCCCTCGTCGAGATCTGGAAGCAGGCGACCGAAGAGGTCGGTGCGGCCATGGAGGCGCACTACCCGGACGACAACCCGATCCCGATGATCGTGAAGTCGGGTGCGGCGGGCAACATGACCCAGATCCGCTCGCTGGCGGGCATGAAGGGTCTGGTGACCAACCCGAAGGGTGAGTTCATCCCGCGTCCGATCAAGTCCTCGTTCCGCGAGGGTCTGACCGTCGCCGAGTACTTCATCAACACGCACGGCGCCCGTAAGGGTCTGGCCGACACCGCGCTTCGTACCGCCGACTCGGGCTACCTGACCCGTCGTCTGGTGGACGTCTCGCAGGACGTCATCGTGCGTGAGACCGACTGTGGCACCGAGCGCGGCATCACCACGACGATCGCCGAGAAGCAGGCCGACGGCACGCTCATCCGCGATGCGCACGTCGAGACCTCGACCTACGCCCGCACGCTGGCGCAGGACGCGGTCGACACCGACGGCAACGTCATCGTCGAGCGTGGTCACGATCTGGGCGATCCGGCCATCGAGGCACTGCTGGCCGCGGGCATCACGCAGGTCAAGGTCCGTTCGGTCCTGACCTGTGGGACCGGCACCGGTGTGTGCGCGATGTGCTACGGCCGTTCGATGGCCACCGGCAAGCTCGTCGACATCGGCGAGGCCGTCGGTATCATCGCGGCCCAGTCGATCGGTGAGCCCGGTACCCAGCTGACGATGCGTACGTTCCACCAGGGTGGCGTCGGTGACGACATCACCGGTGGTCTGCCGCGTGTCCAAGAGCTCTTCGAGGCCCGCGTCCCCAAGGGCGTCGCGCCGATCGCGGAGGTCTCGGGCCGGGTGCGCCTCGAGGACGACGACCGCTTCTACAAGATCACCCTCATCCCGGACGACGGTTCGGAAGAGGTTGTCATCGACAAGATCTCGAAGCGTCAGCGTCTGCGCGTGTTCAAGCACGACGACGGTTCCGAGCGGCTCCTCGCCGACGGTGACCACGTCGAGGTCGGCCAGCAGCTCATGGAGGGCTCGGCCAACCCGCACGAGGTGCTCCGCGTCATGGGTCCCCGTCAGGTGCAGATCCACCTGGTCAACGAGGTCCAGGAGGTCTACCGCAGCCAGGGTGTGTCGATCCACGACAAGCACATCGAGACCATCGTGCGTCAGATGCTGCGTCGCGTGACGATCATCGACCACGGTTCGACCGAGTTCCTGCCCGGTTCGCTCGTCGAGCGCGCCGAGTTCGAGGCGGCCAACCGTCAGGTCGTGACCGAGGGCGGCGAGCCCGCCGCCGGACGTCCGGTGCTGATGGGTATCACCAAGGCCTCGCTGGCGACCGAGTCGTGGCTGTCGGCGGCGTCGTTCCAGGAGACCACGCGTGTCCTGACCGACGCGGCGATCAACAGCCGCAGCGACAAGCTGATCGGTCTGAAGGAGAACGTGATCATCGGTAAGTTGATCCCGGCCGGTACCGGTATCAACCGCTACCGCAACATCCAGGTTCAGCCGACCGAAGAGGCACGCGCCGCGGCGTACGCGGTGCCGTCCTACGACGACACCTACTACAGCCCGGACGGCACCTTCGGTGCTCCGGCCGGCGCTGCGGTGCCGCTGGACGACTACGGATTCTCCAACGACTACCGGTAGTCGGGTTTCGTAGCAGAACCGAATACGACGACGGCCCCGCACTCGATGAGTGCGGGGCCGTCGTCGTGCGCGGGGCATCTATCGGGCGTCGGGGCGCTCCGCTTCGAGCCGTAACCCGGTGAGCAACAGTTCGAGCCCGGCACGGAACTGGTCGATGTCCTCGTGGCCGTCGAACTCGTCGACGATGTAGTGCATGAACGGGTATTCCGCGCGGTCGAGCGCACGCCACTGGTCGGCGATCGAACGCAGATAGTCGCCGGCGGCGACCGTTCCGTCGACGACCTCCTGAGGCGGATCCTGACCGAGGTCCGCGGCGACGCCGATGACGTAGCCGAGGATCGCGGACACGGCATGGAAGCAGCGTCGGGGGGACAGGTCGAGACGCATCACCTGTCGGCCGAGGCGCTCGTAGAAGAGCAGGGCGTTCGACTGGACCGTCGTATTGCGCATGAAATACGCAGCGAGCCACGGGCGCTCGGCGATGGCGGCGAACAGGGTCTCCGCCATCGTCCGGATGTTGTCGATCGGATCGGCGTCGGTGCCGATCCCGTCGAGCGCGGTGAGCACTCCCGCCAGCACGTGGTCGGTGGCGCGGTCGAGGAGTTCGTCCTTGTTCGACACGTACCAATAGACGCTTCCCACGCCGCCGCCGAGACGGGCGGCCAGGGCCCGGAACGTGAGGGCGGCCTCGCCGGATTCGTCGAGGAGTTCGACGGCCGCGTCGACGACAGCCTCGAGTGAATGGGCTACGCGACGCCGAGTGCCGCGCCGTTCGGGGGTCATGAGGTCTATCCCATCACACCGCGAGACTCGCACTTGCTGCGGATCGAACAACGTTCTAGTCTCGAACCATGTTCGATAACCGAACAACGTTCGACGAAAGGAGGTGCGGAGATGATTCCGATGCTTCAGTCGTCCCCGGCCCGGTCGTATACATCTCTGCGTGCCGCATGGATTCCCCTCGCCGCCCTGTGTCTGGCCTTCTTCGTGGAGATGGTCGACAACACGCTGCTCACGATCGCTCTGCCGACGATCGGCCGTGATCTCGGTAGTGGTACGACCGCCCTGCAGTGGGTCACCGGCGCCTACTCGCTGACGTTCGGCGGGCTGCTCCTCACCGCGGGTTCGGCTGCCGACCGCCTGGGCCGACGCCGGGTCCTGCTCGTCGGGCTCGCCGCGTTCGGGTTGTTGAGCCTGTTGGCGATCGCCGTGCATTCCGCGGGGGAGCTGATCGCCCTGCGTGCCGCCCTCGGTGTGTGCGCCGCAGCCATGGCGCCGATCACCAACTCCCTGGTGTTCCACCTGTTCGACGCGGACGAACTGCGGATGCGTGCGATGACGCTGATGATCATCGTCGGGATGAGCGGCTTCATCCTGGGGCCGGTACTCGGCGGGACCGCACTCGCCCACGTGAGTTGGGAGTGGCTGCTGGTCGTCAATGCCCCGATCGCGCTCCTCGCATGGATCGGGGTGCGGCTCGGCGTGGCGGCCGACCGCCCCGAGGGTCTGACCGGTGACGCCCTCGACCTGCCGGGCGCGGTCCTGAGCATCACGACGATCGGTCTGGCCTGCTATGCGCTGACCAGCGGAGTCGAGCACGGATGGGCGTCGATCGTCACGGTGGGATGCGCGCTCGGTGCCGTCCTCGCGCTCGTCGCCTTCGTCTGGCACGAACGTCGCACCGCACAGCCGATGCTCGACCTCTCGGTCTTCACGTCCGGCACGGTGCGCGGCGCCGCGATCGCCCAGATCGGGACCTCGATCGCGATGGCCGGTGTCATGTTCGGACTGATCCTGCATTTCCAGTACGCCTACGGGTGGAGCCCGGTGAAGGCCGGACTCGCGAACCTCCCGATGATCGTCACCATGATCGCGGCGACACCGATCTCGGAGGGTCTGGCGAAGAAGTTCGGTCACCGGATCGCGTGTCTCGTCGGCGCAGTGCTGCTCGCCGGCTCCCTGGCCGGCCTGGCCTGGGGCGTCGAGCACGGCTACCTCGCCATCGCGCTGTTCATGGTCACCCTCACGATCGGTCTGCGCACGGTCATGACGATCTGCGCGGTCGCCCTCGTCGACGCGATGCCCGCGAACCGGACCTCGATCGGCGCCGCGCTGAACGACACCGCCCAGGAGGTGGGGACGAGCGTGGGGACGGCTGTGGTGGGCACCCTCATCGCGGTGCTCGTGACTGCGACCCTGCCGGCCGGGGTGTGGAGCAGCGATCTGGTCGCGTCGTTCTTCACCGGGGAGCGGATCACGTATGCGGCTCTTGCGGTGGTCGTCGGTCTGATCGCCGGATGGGGTGCCCTGACGCTGACCGACTCTCGGACGGCGGAAGAGCCCCACTAGAAAGGGACGTCAGCGCACGGCAAGTGTGGTGATGGTGCGGGTGTCCAGCAACAGGTCGTAGTAGCGGCCGCCGGGATAGTAGGTCGCGGTGACTGCGTCGGCCACCATGTCCGACGACCAGCCGGTGGCCAAGGTCCGGAGGACCCGGCCGTTGCGGGGACGCGGGACGGCCAGTTCGGACAGTTCGCCGATCAGATCCGTCGACTCGCCTTCGGCGTCGATGTGGATCCCGGTGACCAGCCGCGAGCCGAGGAACGTCTGCCGCGTCGTCCGTTGGAGGACGGACACACCCTGCCCGAAGTTGTTGGAGACCGACGGCTGCGACGCGATCACTCGGATCGGAAGCCGATCGGCGCCGAGAGATGCTGCGGCGGAGGCGAAGTTGACGCCGAAGAACGAATTCACGGGGTCGAACAGCATGAGCCCGGCGAGCCTGCGGTAGGCGACCGGGTCGGCGCGGCGGAGCGCGTCGGCGGCCACCACGACGAACTCGCCGCCGGCCGAATGTCCCGAGAAGATCATCCGGTAGGGCATCGTGACGTCGGTCCGTCCGGCGGCGGCTCGCGCTCGCACAAGGCTGTTCGCCAGCGGGCTGTCGAGGTCGCGCCCCGACCCGAAGACTCCGCCGATGGTCCGGGCGAAGGCCGCGTTGTCGGCGATGTTGTACGCGACCGCGCACCCGCCGAGGTTGACCGAGTCCAGCGTCGGGCTCACGACCAGGAACCCGTCATCGGCGTACGCGCGGGCCACGCGGTCGAGGTTGGCCGCGGTGCGGGAGAATCCGTGCTGCAGCCAGACGAGCGCCGATGGCTGCCCGGGTGGGAAGTACCAGCGGGCCGAGACCCGGACGGGCTTGCCCGCACATTCGGTGGCGATGTCCGACGACTCGACGACCGGCGCGCCGGTGCCGGGCGCGGCTGGTGCCGCTGGTGGCGTGACGCCGACGAGCACCATCGCCGCAAGCGTTGCGATCAGGAACCAGCGGAACCATCTCCCGGACATCCGGCCAGTCTAGGACCGGCCGGATGTCGGGGACGGTGTTTTAGCCGCTCCCTGAGGTGTGAGGAGCGCTGGTGACCCCCCGGCCGCTCCCTGAGGTGTGAGGAGCGATAGCGACGAGCCTCGAAGGGGCAGAGCTCAGAGCTTGCGCTTCACCAGCTTCCCGGTCGGCGTGCGCGGCAACGTGTCCCGGAAGATCACCTCGCGGGGCAGCTTGAACTTCGCGATCCGCGGGCGCAGATGGTCCAGGAGCGCGTCGGCGAGATCGTCGTCCCCGCTCCGGCCCTCGACGGGTTGCACGACGGCCGTCACCCGCTCGCCGAGGTCGGGGTCGGGCACGCCGATGACCGCGGCGTCGAGCACCGCCGGGTGGGCGAGCAGCGCGTCCTCGATCTCCCGCGGATAGATGTTCACCCCGCCCGAGATGATCAGGAACGAGTCCCGATCGGTGAGGAACAGGTGACCCTCGTCGTCGACATATCCGACGTCGCCGGTCGTCGTCCACGTGGGGTGGTCGGGATGCTGTGCAGCGCGGGTCTTCTCGGGGTCGTTGTGATACTCGAACGGAAGCGTGTCCCGTTCGAAGTAGATCGTGCCGATGGTGCCGGCGGTCACCTCGGCGCCGGTGGCGTCACAGACCCGGATCGTGCCCAGCACCGCCCGCCCCACCGTCCCCGGATGTTCGAGCCACTCCGGTGTGTCGACGATGGTGAGACCGTTGAGTTCGGTGGACGAGTAGTACTCGGAGAGGATCGGCCCCCACCAGTCGATCATTGCCCGCTTGACGTCGACCGGACACGGTGCTGCGGCGTGCACCGCGACCTTCAGGCTCGAGGTGTCGTACCGCGCGCGCACCTCCTCGGGCAGGCGGAGCATGCGGACGAACATCGTCGGCACCCACTGGCTGTAGGTGACGCGATGCTCCTCGATCAGCGCGAGCGCGCGTTCCGCGTCGAACCGCTCCATCACGACGACGGTGCCGCCGAGTGCCTGCACCGATGCACAGGTCCGAAGCGGCGCAGCGTGATACAGCGGCGCGGGCGACAGGTACACCGTGTCGGGTCCGACGCCCCACACCGAGGCGTTCATCGCTGTCATGGTGTCGCCGGGCTCGTCGATCTGCCGGTTCGGCAGCTCGGGCTTGATGCCCTTGGGGCGGCCGGTGGTGCCCGAGGAATAGAGCATGTCCGCGCCCCGCGGTTGATCCACCGGCGGTGTGGTCAGCTGCGCCGACGCGGCGGCGTCGAGGTCGTCGTGACCCTCGATCGGCCCGGAGTAGGCGAACCGCGTCTCGACACCGGGGGTGAGCGGGATGAGCTCGGCACCGAGGTCGTCGAGAGCCGCGTCGACGATCAGTGCCTTGGCGCCGCAGTCGGTCACGATGTAGGCGCTCTCGGCCGCGGTGAGATGCCAGTTCACCATGGTCAGGTAGAGCCCTGAACGCATTGCCGCCCAGTAGATGTCGAAGATCCGGGCGGTGTTGGTGGCGAGCACCGCGAGGTGGTCGCCCGGGCGCAGGCCGCGATCGGCCAGGGCCCGGGCGATCTGGATGGACCGGGTCTCCAGCTGCGTGAACGTGACCGTTTCACCAGAGTGGGCCATGATGACCGCGGGGTCGTGCGGGCGGGTGGAGAGGTGAGCTCCGGGGTACATCAACACTCCTCGTGCATGAGTGGGGTCGGTCGATCTAGTACAGGTAGTCCTCGCCGCTGGCGCGCACCGTGACGTCGGACAGGCTGATGCCCCAGGGCTGATCGATGACGTGCACGACGGCGTCGGCGAGGTCGTCGGGCTTGATCAGCCAGTACTTGATGGAGTCGATGTCGGTGAGTTCGGCGGGTAGGTCATCGTTCATCAGAGCGGTGACGTGCTCGCCGTAGGAGGCGGCGCGTTGGCCGACGAGGCCCATGATCGCGGTGTCGTTGACGATCCAGCTGGCGAGGTTGGTGCCGGTGATTCCGGTGGGCTTCACGGTGGTGACCTTGATCTTGCCCTTGGCCTCGATGCGCAGCGAGTCCGAGATGGTGGTGACCGCGGCCTTCGTCGCGCTGTACACGCCCGAACCCTCGATGCCCGCGTTGCCGTAGATCGACGAGATGTTGACGACCTGGCCGCGCCCCTGGGCGATCATCTGGTCGTAGACGGCCGAGATGCCGTTGACGACGCCCTTGATGTTGATGTCGATGGCGGCGTGCCACTTCTGCCATGCGCGTGCGTGATCGGCGAAGTAGGCCAGCGGCATGACGCCTGCGTTGTTCACGAGCACGTCGATGGCGCCGAACTTCTCGACGGCGGCAGCGGCGGCCGCGGCGACCTGCTCCATGTCGGTGACGTCGGCGACCTGGGCCAGCGCCGAACCACCGGCCGCGCGGATGCCCTCGACGACGGTGTTGACGTTGTCGGCGTTGACGTCGACCCCGACGACATGGGCACCGGCCGCGGCGGTCTTCTCCGCGATGAGCTTGCCGAAGCCGCTACCGGCGCCGGTGATGACGATGACCTTGTCCTTCAGGTATTCGGACATGGGTGTACTCCGTTCAGAGGTGAAAACGATTGCGGGAGAGTAATTCGCGGTGATCAGACGATGTCGACGGCGTCGAGGACGCCGGCGACGTGCTGACGGTCGCCGCTGATGGTGACCGCCGACCGCCAGGCGCTGCGGGTGGTGCCCCAGCGCAGGAAGTCGGTGGCCGAGGACGTGGCGACGTCGGCCGGGAGGTCGGTGGTCTCGCGGACGGTGACGATGGTGCCGGCGGTGTCGCGGTCGAGGACGAACGAGCGGTCCGTCGCGCCGGTGAGGTGCAGACCGACGGGCCGCTCGAGCGTGGGATACAGTGCGGCGCTGTTCATCTGCGGCAGGCCGGCGATCATCCAGTCGATGGCGGGGTCGATGGCCGCGCTCACCGACACCTCGGCGGAATCCAGCGGACCGAACGGTTGCATCAGGTCGCTGGTCAGGTGCACCAGGTGATCGAAGGCGACGGCGTCGCTGAGCTGACGCAGGCGGTAGGTGCCCAGGTCGAGCATGTCCAACGGCTGGTCCCGCAGGTCTTCGCCCTGCAGCGCCGACAGGGTGGCGAGCCCCGCTTCCGACTGTGCGCGGTAGTAGTCGACGGCCTGCGCTGACGTCCAGTCGGCGCGCTCGCGCACCGCGGCGTCGTTGAGCCGCTCGGACTTTCCGCTCGGATTGTCGGGGAAGACCAGGTTGGGGTCGGCGATGAAGTTGAAGAAGAACCCCATGTGGGTGACGACGTCGTGCACGCGCCATCCGTGGCATGCGCTGTCGGCCGCCCAGTCGGCGGGCGTGAGCCGGTCGAGCAGGGCGAGAGTGTCGTTCACCAGCGCCTTGGCGGCAGTGACTCCGGCATCGGACATGGCCGATCGCCTCCTTGAAGAGTGATGTGGAAGAGGTGTTGTGAGAAGAGCTATGTAGGGAAAGGAGTGCTCAGCCCGGCAGGAAGATCGACTTCAGGTTCTGGTAGGCGGCCAACCCCTCGGGGCCGAGTTCGCGGCCGATGCCGCTGGCCTTCACGCCACCGAACGGCGAACCCCAGTCGAGGTTGAAGTAGTTGACGCCGAAGGACCCGGTCTCGACGCGGCGGGCGACGTCGACGCCACGGTCGGGGTCCGACGTCCACACCGTTCCGCCGAGCCCGTACGACGAGTCGTTGGCCAGGCCGATGGCATCGTCGAGGTCGTCGTAGCGCAGGACGGTGAGTACCGGTCCGAAGACCTCCTCGCGGGCGATGGTGGCCGAGTTGTCCACACCGCCGAAGACGGTCGGCTCGACGAAGAACCCGCGGTCCAGATCGGACGGTCGGCTGCCGCCGGTGGTGATGGTGCCGCCCTCCTCGCGAGCGCTGTTGATCATCGCCAGCACGCGGTCGCGGTGCCGACCACTGGCGAGCGGACCCACCGCCACGGACTCGTCCATCGGGTCGCCGACCGGCAGCGACGCGCACATCGCACTGATGGCGTCGAGGTACTCGTCATAGCGGCTGCCGGGCACCAGGATTCGGGTGGACATGTAGCAGGTCTGGCCGGTGTTGAGCAGCGAGGCGGTGGCGAGTCCGCCGACGGTCTGCTCCAGGTCGGCGTCGTCGAGCACCAGGGCGGCGGACTTGCCGCCGAGTTCGAGGGTCACCGGGCGGATGAGTTCGCCACAGACACGACCGATCTCGCGACCGGCCGGGGTCGAGCCGGTGAACGCGACCTTGTCGACGTGCGGGTGCGACACCAGGTGGCGGCCGATCTCGCTGCCGCCGTTGACGATGTTGAGGACGCCGGCGGGCAGTTCGGCCGCGATGGCCGCCTCGGCGAGGACGTAGGCGTCGAGGCTCGTCTCGGGGGAGGGCTTGAGGACCACGGTGCAGCCGGCGGCCAGCGCGGGAGCGATCTTGAACATCGAGAGGATCGCGGGGAAGTTCCACGGCGCGATCGCCCCGACGACGCCGATGGCCTCGCGACGCACGATCGTCGAACCGGGCAACGGCTGGCTGGTACGTGTCTCCTCCACCGGGGTCGACTCGACGAGGTCGGCGTAGTAGCGCAGCAGCTGGACCGGCGCGGCGCCCTCGGCGAACCGGGCCAGCGCGATGGGCATGCCGTTCTCGGAGGTCACCGCGGAAGCGCGGTCCTCGGCGCGCTTGTCGAGCTCGTCGGCGAACCGGCGCAGATGGGCGGCGCGGTCGGCGGGGGACAGGTCGCGCCAGCCCGATGACCGGAAGGCGGTCCGGGCGGCTGCCACGGCGGCGTCGACGTCGGCGGTGGTCGCCTCGGGGACCGAGCCGAACTCCTCCTCGGTGAGGGGCGAGATGACCGGGATCGTCGCCGAGCCGGACGGTGCGCGCCAGCCGCCGTCGATGTAGAAACTCGTGCGAACCGATTCGATGGTGGTCATCTCGTACTCCCTTGCTGTGTCAGCCGTCGAGCGTCCGGCCGTGTGTGTCCATGATCACTCCTCGAACTGGCTGATTTCTTGACATCTGATGACGACTATTTGACAGTTGAGACCATGGCCGACCTGATCTGCGCGTCGTCGCTCAGTCAGTTGCCCGAACTGATCGAGGAGTTCGACGGCGACGCCCGCTCGATGCTGGCGCGCGTCGGCATCGACCCGGCTGTGGTCGGTGCCTACGACCGGTTCGTCCCGTTCACCGCGCTGTCCACGATCATCGGCCTGTGCGCCGCCGAGTTCGGCGTGCCCGACTTCGGGCTTCGTCTGGCCGCCCGGCAGGATCCCGACATCCTCGGGCCGGTGGCGATCGCGGCCCGCAACGCCGAGACCATCGGCGACTCCTTCCGGCAGGTCACCGAGTTCGCGCACGTGTACAGCCCGGCCATCACCGCGCAGTTGCACTACGGCGAACGCGAGGTCGCCTACGAGTTCGACACGGTGCTCAAGCGGGTGCCCTACCGCCCGCACGTCGTGGAGCTCGCGATGGGCGTCACCCGCTCGACGTTCCAGATGACTCTTGGGCACGATTTCCGGGCGAACCGGATCACGCTCGCGCACCCCGCCATGTCGGAGCCGCGGGTGTACGCCGAGTACTTCGGCTGTCCGGTGGAGTTCGAGGCGCGGGCCAATCTGGTGGTGTTTCCGCGCGGGGTGATGCAGCAGACGCTGCGCCGGGTCGACGCCCTCGCCTATGACGTGGCGATCCGGTTCATGACGGGCCACGACCGGGAGACGGCCTTCGTCGACGCGGTGTCGCAGCTCATCGTGCGGGCGCTGCCCGCCGGCGCCGCGACGCTCGACGCGGTGTCGAAACTGCTGATGATGCATCCGCGTGCAGTGCAGCGAGGCCTGGCGGACGACGGCGCGACCTTCGAGCAACTCGTCGACGACGCCCGCCGCGATCTCGCCGTCTCGCTGCTCGCGAATCGTGGTGTGCCGCTGTCGGCGGTGGCACGTCAGATCGGGTACTCCGAGCAGAGCACGCTGACCCGGAGCTGCAAACGCTGGTTCGGGATCCCGCCGCTGGCGAAGCGACGTGAGCTGAGCGCAGCCGGTCTCGGCGAGGCCGGGCGTCAGGTGTCCGGGTTCGCCGCGTCATCGGGGTCCATGAGATCGCTCGGGTCCTCGATGCGCACGTCGTAGTCGTCCCCGAGTCGCCGGGCGACCTCGTCGATCAGCCGGCGGGCGGCGTCGTCCATCACCCGGACGTGGGTCAGGTCGAGAACCACCGACTCGGTGTCGAAGCCCTCGCAGGCGCGGCTGGCGACGATCTCCGCCCCCGCGAAGCGCACATCGCCCTGTAGTTCGACGACGGTCGCGCCGTCGCGTTCGGTCACCGATCGCAGCGCGGGCCGACCGGTGGGGGCCACGTGCATCATGTGCAGTTCCATGTCGCGGGACAGACGCTCGAAGACCGCGACGCCGCGCACGCTGTTGCCCTGCTCGTCGAGCCGCGGCGACCACACCGCGAGCCCGACCTGACCGGGCAGCACGCCCAGGATCGCGCCGCTGACACCGCTTTTCGCGGGGATCCCGACGGTCGCCATCCAGCTGCCGCTGCCGTCGTACATGCCGCAGGTGGCCATGACCGACAGGACGTGTCGGGTGATCCAGACTTCGATCAGGCGCTCGTCGTCGCCCGTCGACAGCCCGCCGTTGGCGAGTACGGACCCCATCACCGCGAGATCGCGGCAGGAGACCCGAATGGAGCACTGGGCGGCGTAACCGTCGACGACCTCATCGGGTTCGCAATCGAGTTTGCCTGCCGACCGCAGCAGATAGGCCAGGGCCGTGTTGTGGTCGTCGGAGGCGAGTTCGGCACGGTGGACGTCCTTGTCGACCGTGACGCGGCGGCCGGCGAGGGTGCTGACGAGATCGATGACGCGGTCGGTCCGGTCGGTCGCGTCGGTGCCGTCGATCAGCCCGTGGACGGCGACCGCGCCCGCGTTGATGAGGGCATTCCGTGGCCGCCCGGTCTCCGCCTCGAGTGAGATCTCGTTGAACGCATCGCCCGACGGTTCGGTGTCGACGCGTTCGAGCACCGTGTCGAGCCCTCGGTCCCGAAGTGCGAGCGCGTAGGCCGGGACCTTGGAGATGGACTGCAGGGAGAACTCGTGGTCGGCGTCCCCGGCGGTGTACACGGTGCCGTCGATCGTGGCAAGCGCGATCCCGAACGACGACGGATCTGCATGTTCGAGTTCGCGATTGCCCGCCGCCACCTCACCGCCGTCGTCGTCGCGGCATTCGTGCAGGACACGTTCGAGGTAGTCCTCGATGGGGGAGCGCATATCCCACGGTAGCCACTCCGGGGCGGCGGGCTCAGTTCTGGCGGTACGGCATGTACTGCACAGACCAGGAATTGCCGTCCGGATCGTCGAAGTACACGAAGTGACCCCAGGCCTGCTCGTCGACCTCGCCGGGGTCGACGCCCGCCGCGAGCAGTTGTTCGCGAGCCTCGTTGATGTCGGTGACGACGATCTGCAGTCCCTTCACCGACCCGGGCTCGGCGTCGGTGAGCCCCTTGCCGAACGCGATGGAGCATGCCGAGCCGGGCGGGGTGATCTGGACGAAGCGGATCTCGTCGGAGACGACGTGGTCGTGGTCGACGTTGAAGCCGATCTTCGAATAGAAGTCCTTCGCGCGGTCGACGTCGCTGACGGGCAGGATGACGAGCTCGAGTGTCCAGTTCACGGTTCCTCCTGGGGTTGTGGTGTGACACCAGCCTCTCAGGAGATGCGGACAGTTACGGTCCTTATTCGACGATGTTCACCCGCCGCACCCTGAGGAGGCCCGGAGCCTGCGGAGGGCCGTCTCGCCCGCTCCCTGAGGAGGCCCGGAGCTTGCGGAGGGCCGTCTCGCCCGCTCCCTGAGGAGGCCCGGAGCTTGCGGAGGGCCGTCTCGCCCGCTCCCTGAGGAGGCCCGGAGCTTGCGGAGGGCCGTCACGAAGGGTCCGTGCGTCTTGTGTCTGCGCGTCGTCGGATCCGGTGCCGGTCAGGGCGAGTCACCGCGCGGATCTCCTCGAGGACCTCCTCCCAGCCGTACAGCACGTCGTCGTAGGTGAGGCGCATCGTCATCCACCGGTTGAGCATCGTCATCCGGTCCCGCCGACGGTCGTTGCGGAATGCGGCTCGGTCAGAGTGGTACGACTCGCCGTCACACTCGATGAGCAACGACCCGGTCCGCAGATCCGCGTGTTCGCGATCGCTGATCGACGCTTGCACCTGCACGTCGAATCCCGCGGCGATGAGCCGGAGCCGGACGAGCGATTCGGTTCCGGATTGCGAACGTGCGTCGCACCGATCGAACATCGCCGAGACAGCACGGGTTACACGACCCATCTCGGCCTGGATGTCCGGGATGGTCCAGTCGGTGGTGTTGAGGACCGAGTCGACCACCGCAATCCACTCCTCGGCCGAAAGGCACCGTGCGGCGCAACCGACCGCCACGGCGATCGGGTCGACGGCCGTTGTCACGGGGAGCGGGCGGCCGAAGCCCTGGCACCACCGGAACGGGCCGCTGGGCTTCGTGGTGGACTTCGCGTGTTTGCTCAGACGAACGTGGGTCTCGTTGTGGCCCGGCGGTATCCAAAGATCAGGCAGGCCGCGCCGCTGATGGAACCGCAGCGCGCTGATGCAGGACAGCGCGCCGCCGGCCGTCACCGCGGACACGACGTGGGGGTCGGCGCCGGACGTCCGCACCCAGCCGTACCGTAGCGACGTCAGTGTCTCGGCCTTGCGCGCCTGCGCAATGGCATCGGGTGCCCAGCCCATCACGGTCAGTTCTCTCAGCGAGTACACGCCACAATCCGAAGTCACATCTGCTTTGACGCACGGAACCGGTCGGTGGTTTCGTCAGATCGGGCCGGGTGTGGAAAGTGTCGTCCCCGGGAGTGGCGTGGGAGGGCAATGTGCCCTTCGAGGTCGCTCATGGGGATGAGACTTCGGCTCACAAGGCCGAGAATCGGACGGTTGGAGCGGATCTGGGTGGCTCCGGGGGGGTCAGGCGGTAGTCGTGTCGGCTTTGGGCGTGGCCAGGCGCGACGGCGGTCATGCCTGTGTGGACGCGGGCGGACCGGTTCCTCGGCCTCATCGGGCCGGGTGTGGAAAGTGTCGTCCCCGGGAGTGGCGTGGGAGGGCAATGTGCCCTTCGAGGTCGCTCATGGGGATGAGACTTTGACTCACCCCGCCGAGAAGCGGACGGCGGCGCGGACCTGGGCGGCGATCGCGCGCCCGGCGCCGAGGGGCCAGCGGTGCATGACGTAGTCGGCGGCGGCATCGACGGTGAGCTGGCGGGTGGAGTTGCCTGCGCGAACCCAGAACTCGGGCGGGTTGTTCTTGCCGGCCCGCAGATAGACCGGCCGCGGCGACGGCGAACACGTCACGCGGCACACCGGGACCGTTCCCGACTCCCCGGGCCGGCCGACCGATTCGACGGTGATCCCGACGGCCGCCGCCGTGTTCTGCCCGAGCGTGGTGGTCAGGAGATCGCGCAGCCAGAGCTCGAAGCGGTCGGCGTCGGGCACCTTCAACGTCGCGAAGTCGGGGTCGAGCCCGAGGGGTGTGCCGTCGTCGGCGACACCGATGAGCAGGGTCCCGCCGTCGGAGTTGAGGAATGCCGAGACCGTCTTGACGATCACCTGCTCCATCCGCGGGTCCTTCTCGCCGCTCCGCAGGTTCACCCGGGCGGTGGACTTGAACTCGAGCCGATCGGACTCGCCGTCGGAGAGCAGTTGGGCGACCGTGGCATTGGATTGCCGCTGCAACCGTGCGGCGAGTAGACCATAAGCTCCCACCGCGACGACCGAGCTGATCAGTCCCAGCACGACCGTTGTCACGCTCCACACCCGGAGATGTTTGTCGACGAGGCCGGCGATGTAGAGACCGAGCGCGGTGCCGAGGATCGACAGGACCATCGCCGTGGTCGCGTCGAGACGAGCGCGCCTACGCAGCAACCAACGCGCGACGACGCCGAACATCCACGAGACCACCAGCACCAGGACCAGCGCGGTGGCGGTCGCCCAGACCGGTACCGCGAATTCGATTCCACCGATCGTTCCCACACCGTTTTATAGCCCGAAGCCGCGTGTACCGCGGCTTCGGGCTATGGATCGGGGGGGTGGGGTCAGACGGCGTCGCCGCCGTCGATGCTGCCGAAGTCGCCGACCTCGACGTTGCCCTCGTCGTCGACGGCGGTGTCGAAGGTGCCGTCACCGTCGGTGTCGGCGACGGCGATGTCGGTGAGACCGTCGGCGTCGGTGTCGGCTTCGATGACGTCGATCTCGCCGTCGGCGTCGGTGTCGTAGGCGATGGAGTCGGCCTGGCCGTCGCCGTCGGTGTCGAGGATGGCGTCGGTGGTGCCGTCACCGTCGACATCGGTGAGTGCGGCGTCGACGGCTCCGTCGCCGTCGGTGTCGATGAGAACGGCGTCGGCGGGGATCTCGGTGCTCATGGTGGGGGTCCTTTCGGGAGTGGGTGCCGGGGGCGGTGTGTGCGGTTCTGGTTACTTGGAGTCGAGCGTGCCGGGGTTTGTTCCCGTCCGTTCCGAAGTCGCGGTGAGGTCATTCACCTGGGCGACGACCAGACCGCAACCCGACTATCGAAGGTCCGCAAGCAATTCGGACAAGATGGACCGCGCACGCGAAATTCGACTGCGTACTGTCTGCAGACCGATGCCCTGCGCCTCGGCGATCTCCGAGTAGCTCAACTCGCCGTAGACGCGCAGCACGAAGGTCGCCCGGTAGGCGTCCGGGACCTGCGACAACGCGTCGGCGATGCGGTCGGACACGACGACCTGCGCCGCGACGTCCAGATGGCTCATCGGGTCGTGATCGGCGATGTCGTCGGCGTCCGTGCGCTTGCGGATGCGGGCGAGCGCGGCGTTGGACCCGATCCGGTACAGCCAGGTCGACAGTTGTGCATCACCCCGGAAGTTGCCGATCGCGCGCCATGCGGCGACGAGCGCGTCCTGCATCGCGTCCTCGGCGTCGTGCTGGTTGCCGGTGATGCGTAAGCAGATGGCCCACAATCGGTCTCGGTGCTGTTCGACGAGTGTGGTGAAGGCCGCCTGGTCACCGGCGCGGGCAAGCTCGAGCAGGTCTGCGCCGGAGGAGGATTCGTCGATCAACGACTGCACCCGCTCATCGTAGGACCGCCTCCCGGGCACGGCAGCGCATCGCGGTTTTCGATGCGGGCGATCTCAGAAGTCGTCATCGAGCGCTCCGTCGTCGAAGGAGTCGTCCGCAGAATGCTCGGAACCGCTGAAGACATCGTCGTCCTCGTCGAGGCCGGATGCCAGTTGATCCCCGGTCACGTCGTCCGCCGGCGGGTCTTCGAAGCCGCCGACGTCGGGGTCGGATTCGGAGTCGCCGTCGGAGTCCAGCGGATCCGGCCCGGGCGCCGCGGTCAGGTCGGTGGTGAGTTCGTATGACGGATCGAACGCGGTCTCGACGGCGGCGTCCCACGCGGCCTCGGGCACGCTCAGCTCGTCGGGCGGGTCGCCGGCACGTAGCCACGCCTCGAAGTCGTTCTCATCCAGATTGTCGGTCATGCTCTTCCGCCTCTGCTGGTGTGTCGGTCATCCGATATCGGTACCGATGGATTCGTCGACGCGCGGCGCCCGACACGGATACTGTCATCCGGTCGAGGGGTCGGCACGCCGACTCCGAGGGACATTCTCGGCATGTCCCTAGGAGTGTCGCCGAGCCCGGAATGTTCCCATCGGTCGGCGAAAGTCTCGGGAGGTCGGATTCCGTGGAGCAGCGCATGACCGTGCGTGGCCGCGTGGAGCAGTTGCTCGACGAGGTCGGCCCGCTGTCGCCGGACACCGCGGGCCTGTCCGCCTTGCGCGCCCAACTGGCCGAGCCGTTGACCGTTGCGCTCGTCGGACGCGTCAGTTCGGGCAAGTCGACGCTGCTCAACGCCCTCGTGGGCGACCGCGTCGCCCCGACCGACCGCGCCGAGTGCACCCGCGTCGCCGCGCTGTACACCGAGGGCAACCCGCAGCGGGTCGAGGTGATCGGCCTCGACGGTACGGTCACCGAACTCCCCGGCCCCATGCGCGGCGACCTCGGCCGGCCACCCGAGGAGATCGACCACGCGATCGTCCACACCCCGTCCCGGTTGCTGCGTGAGCGCTTCCGGGTTGTCGACACCCCCGGCCTCTCCGGATTCACCGACACCGCCGAGATCGCCACCCGTCGGGTGTTCGGCCGACAGGGGAGGCTGGCCCGACCGGACGTCATCCTCTTCCTGCTCGACGACGCCGCGGGCCCGAAAGCCGACGAGGTCGCGTTTCTCGCCGAGGCCGGTGCGTCGGCGCAGAACACGATCCTGGTGATCTCGCAGGCCGACCTCATCGCCGCCGACAATCCGATGCTCAGGGCCCAGGAGATCGCGCGCCGGGTGTGGCGACGGTTCCCGGCGATCGCGGGCGCGGTGGTCGCGGTGTCCGGACTGATGGCCGAGGCCGGGGTCTGCGGGGTCACCGAACGTGAGACCGCGCAGATCTCGCGGCGCGGGCAGCTCGAGTCGTGGGAGTTGCTGACCATCCTCGACGGCGGGATGCCCGCTCCGCCGGGCATCGACGTCGATGAACTGGGCCGGCTCGAGCAGCTCGTGGGGACCTATGCGATGGATGCCGGGGGTGAGATCGCACAGCAGGGTGCGCGAGCGTACTGCGAATGGCTGCACCGGGTTTCGGGCATCGACGAGTTGCGGCTGGCGATCGGACGTCGATTCCTCGCCGTCGGCGACATCCTCAAGGCCCGCACCGTCCTGGCGGCGCTGCGCGAGACCGCCTACCGCAGCCCGCGCCGCGACGTCTTCCTGGAGGCCATCGACGAGGCCGAGACGTCGCCGGCCCTGCACCGGTTGCGCGAGGTGTCCGCACTCGAGGCCCTCGCGCGGTGGCAACCCGACAGCGACCTGGTCGGCGAGCTCAATGTCGTGGTCGCGAGTCGTGATGTGCGGGTGCTGTTGTCGCTGCCGCCGACCGCCGGACCACCGCAGATCGCCGACGCCGCGCGAGCGCGGGCCACCGACTGCCGGTCGAGGCGCGCGTTCGCTGCGACGTCGGCGGAACGCGAGGCGCTGCTGGTACTCGAGCAGACCTATCAACTCGTCCGGCGCGGACTCTGGGTCAACTGACCGATGGTGAACGAGGAGCAGGCTGTGACCACCAGCGAACCCGGGCCGGCCAAGGGATTGGTGAAGGCGCCGGCGAAGACCACGACGCCGACGCCGGAGGCGGTCTTGCGCACCGCGATCGACGCGTTGCGCAAGCACGGTGAGGACGCGATCGCCGACCGGGCGCTGCGGGTCCGCGACCGGCCGGCGCCGCAGGGCACCGTGGTGGTCATCGGTGAGGTCAGCCGGGGCAAGAGCTCGCTGGTCAACACCCTCCTCGGGGTCGGCGACCTCGCGCCGGTCGACACCGAGATCACCACCTCGGTCTATGTCCGGTTCACGCCCGCCACCGACGACCTCCCCGCCGGGACCGCGCTCGTGGAGTTCCCCGGTGCCGCCCACCGGATCCCGGCCGCCGAGCTCGCCGAGTGGGTGACCGTCGGCGGACGCCACGCGGCGGGCGTCCCCGCGGAACGTCTCGCGCCCGGCACACCGATCGATTCGGTTCTCGTGCCACCGGTCTCGGCACGCGTGGGTGTCGACGCCGTGGTGCTGCCCGGGGTCACCGTCGTCGACACACCCGGTGTCGGGTCGCTGGTCCCCGAACACGTCGAGGCTGCCGTCAGCGCGGCTCGCGGAGCGTCGGTTCTGGTCATGGTGTGCGACGCGACCGCACCGCTGAGCGCACCCGAACTCGACTTCCTGCGCAGCGTCAGCGAAGAGGTCGCATCCGTGGTGCTGGTGGTCACCAAGACCGACCTCGTCATGCGCCAGTGGCGGACGATCGTGGCCGAGAACCGAAAGCTGATCGGCGCCAACGCCCCCCGCTTCGCCCACATCCCGATCATCGGCGTCTCCAACCGCATCGCCGCCCAGGCCGCGGCGATCACCGACCCCGACCGTCGCGAACGGGCCCTCGCGGCCTCCGGCGTCCCCGAACTCGTCGACGCCCTGACACCGCTGGTCCGCGACGGGGCCACGTCCCCGGTGCGCAACGCGCTGCAGCTGACCTTCGCCGGCCTCGACGACGTCCGCACGCGTCTCGTCCTGGAGATGAAGGCCGCGACCGCGACCCCCGCCGAGCGCGCTGAGATCGAAGCCGAGCGCGACCGACTCCAACGTCTCAAGGATCGCCGTCGGGAGTGGCGGGCGCGCCTCACACAGGACATCACCGCGGCTTCGCTGCGGACCGACGACCTCATGCGCGATCGCTTCGACACGCTGCTCGGCCAGTGGTCCACGCGGATCGACAAGCTGCGCTTCTACGAACCGCACCGGGCGGGTCAGGAGCTGATCGCGCAGATGACCGTCGATCTCGAGGCCGCCGCTCGTGAGGTGAGCGCCTCGTTCGTCGCCGGCATCGAGCGGATCGCCGACGCGCTGTTCGCCGACGCCGCCATCTCCGAGGAGCTCGTCGGGCAGATCGCCGGCGGTGCCGGCGAACTCAAGCTCCGTGAGCAGGAGAAGATCTCGCCCTGGAAGAACATGGTCGACCCGATCCTGCTGTCGATCGTCGCCGCGGGCGGCCCGCTGGCGATCATCCCGGTGGTCAATGTCGTCGCGGTACCGGTGTGGGCGGGGGTGGTGGTGGGGTTCCGCGCGTCGAAGGTGGGTAAGGAGAACCACCGCAAGTGGTTGACGAAAGCGGTCAACGACATGAAGGCCGACGTCCGGTCCCAGCTGCAGTCGATCAAGGCGCAGGCGAGCGGTGATCTGCAGATCGCCTACGACGAACTGCTCGAGCGGCTCCTGGCCGAGTCGACGAAGATCCTGGGCGACGCCGCGGCGGAGTCCAAGAGATCGGCGGCCGAGCGCGAGAAGACGGCCGCGGATCTGCGTAATCAGATCGTCGCCGTGGACAACGTGCGCAAGGCGATCGCCCGCGTTCTTCGAGCGCCCACCGGATGAATGCCGGTGTCGTGTGCAACGATTTGCACCTGAGGAGGTGACCACGTGGCGCAGGAGAGCAGGCGGCGACTGTGTATCGATTTCGGCACCAGCAACACTGCGGCTGCGTACCGGGTCGGGCTGGGCGAGCCGGTCATCGTGCCGCTCGGACAGGGCGGACCCGCGATGCCGTCGGCGGTGTTCGCGGGGGACGGGTCCGTCGTCGTCGGTCACGAGGCGGTGTTGCGGCGGCTGCAGGCCCCCGACGCCTTCGAGGACACCCCGAAGTCGCGTATCGACGATGGTGAGATCGAGCTCGGTGACCGCTTCTGGCCGGTCGAGGATCTGATCGGCGCCGTCCTGCGACATGTGCATCAGATCGCGTTGCGCCACAGCGGACTGCCTGCCTTCGACTCGATCGTCCTGACCCATCCCGACCGCTGGAGCGAGCGGCGCAAGAACGTCCTCCGACGCGCGGCCGGCCGGGCCGGGATCCCTGCCGAGACGCTGCGAATAGCCTCCGAATCACTCGCTGCCGCTTGGTATCACGTCTACCGCGGGTACGACGTCAGCGGTGCCGAACGGATGTGCGTCTTCGACTTCGGCGCCGGCACGTGCGACGTGGCGCTCCTCGTCCGCGACGGTGTCGACGGGTTCACCGTCACCGGCTCGGGTGGCGACAACCATCTCGGCGGCCGTGACCTCGACGCCCGGATGATCCGCTGGGTGCACGACGAGGCCGCCGAACTCGATCCCGACCTCCCGGGCCGACTCCGCGCCCCGGCGGCCGCGATCGCCCTGGCCGATCGGGTGCGGACGGCGAAGGAAGCACTGTCCGACACCGCGCAGGCCGTCATCGAACTCCCCGGCACCCGGCACACGTTGCTGCTGACCCGGCGCGAGTTCGAGTCGATGATCGGGCCGTTCGTGGAACGGGCCGTCGAGCTGACCCGGGATGCGATCGCCCGCGCCGACGCCGCCGGCACGGGGCCGGGCGGACCCGTCATCGTCTACGTCACGGGCGGGACCAGCAGCATTCCGATGCTGCAGTCCGCGTTGTCGGCGGTGGGTCGCGTCGCCCGGATCGGCGACCCCAAGGTCGTCGTCGCGCAGGGCGGGCTCCTCCGGTCGACCAATGTCGTCCCGGGCGTCGACACACAGAAGGTCGGCGCGGAGGTGTCGGCTCGCCGTATCGCCTTCCCGCAGCTGCCGGCCGGCTCGGTGATCGCGGGTGTCTCCGTGCGTGACGGGCAGGTCGTGCGCGCAGGCGAGCCGCTGGCGACCGCGGACTCCCCGGCCGGCCGGGTGACGATCGACGCGCCGGTCGCGGGCACTCTGCACGGTCTCGACCTCCGGCCGGGCGTGGCCGTTCAGCCGGGGGCGGTCTTCGCGGCCGTCGGGCCGGCCGGTCTGCGGCCCGACCAGTGGCCGCGGTTGCACCGCACACCGGCCGGGACCTCGCCGGTGCGGGGCCACTCCGGTCCCGTGCCGTCGGCTCCGCACCGCGTCGTCCCGCAACCCGTTCCCGCGCAACCCGTTCCTGCGCAACCCGTGCTCGCGCAACCCGTTCCAGAGCAACCGGAGAAGGTGAACGGGTTCGGTCTGGCCGGATTGATCGTGGGCATCCTGGGCTTCCCGCTGTGTCTGGGCACGATCGTCGGGCTCGTACTCACGGTCGTGGGGATCACGCGGGCCGGCGGACGACGCGATGCCCTCACGACGACGGCGCTGGTCGTCAACGTCCTCGGTGCCGTCGCCTGGGTGGCGTTCGTCATCTGGGCGGTCGTCAGCGGCTGAGGCGGGGTTCATTCGGCCCGCTCGCTCCGCTCCCGGCGCCGTCGCGGTTCAGGGGTGGCTGTCGATGTCGAACTGCCGCCACTCGGCATCCCAGCGTCGTGACCGGTGCTGATCGGCGACCATCCGGACGAGCACGGTCGAGCCCCACCAGCCGAGCACGACGAGCATCCCCACCGCGGCCCCGGCGATCAGGCCCTCCATCACGGCGTCCGTGGTGGTGACGGGTGGGTCCACCACCGAGCCGGAGTCGTCGAGCCAGACGACCCGGACCCGACCGACCGAGTCGAGCGGCTCGGCGGCGACGGCGGCAGTGAGCCGGTGACCGTTCGGGTCCTGCCACGCCACGGTGGTGAGGTCGGCGTCCGCCCCGCCGCCGCTCTGGGCGCTGCCCTGGCCGGGCGTACGAATGATCGTCGCGCTCACCGAATGTCGGGGTTCTTGATGTTCCGCGGCAGCCTTGTGCGCCGCATAGGTATCGCCCCCGATGGTCAGGGCGATCATCATTCCCGCGACGGCGGCCAGCCACAGCATCACCAGCGTTGCGGTCTCCAGACGGTCACCGCGGCGGACCAGACCGTTCGACGATGCGTGCATGACACGCCAGCTGTGGAGTTCGCGGGCGAGGAATCGCAGCATGTGCACCCTCCTGTGCCGTTCGCCCCTTACATGGTCGCGGGCGGGCGAGCGCCGGGACAGGGCCTTTGGTCCCTATGCGCGCGGCGATACCCGTGTTTCAGTCATTCGACTCACAAACTACCCCGACTCCGCGTATTCTCACGGTGCGTCAGGGTGGCCGGCATCGCGCGGGGGGTGCCGGGGCGTAGGGGGTCGACTCGAGGGGCATCACATCGTGGCCCTCGTCGGTGTTCACGAAGTCACTGTTCGTGATCGTCACTGTTCATGGTCTATGTGGAGGGGTTCAGTTGACCAGCGCATTGTCTGTGCGTGCATCTAGACGTGGTGCACGCACGTTTCTCACGTCGTCGGCGATCGTCGAGGCGATCGGTATCGAGGAGTCGATCGTCCTGTCCGGGTACGCGGTGCTCGCCGAGAACCCCGCGGAGTTCGGGGTGACCGCCGATCTCCTGGGGGAGGTCGCCGCCGCCATACGACGCCACCGGGCGATCGTGACGCGGCTTCGGCTGATGCACGACGAAGCCGTTGACGCCGAGCGGGTTTCGTCTCCGCGCGATGAGGCGCTCGCTGTCCTTGGGCTCGCCGGACCCGACGCCGACGCGGATTCCGCCGTCGGCATCGTGGAAGGTCCCGCTGACCGGCGGCCGCCTCTGGTAGCGGTGGCTCTTCTGGTCTCTGCGGCCCACGCGTTGACCGACCCGACGAACTGCGGGACCGCTTCTCCGGCACTCAATCTCATGCCGCCGCCGCTGCATCGGGACCGAGCCCTGCTGGAGAAGGTGCTGACCAACGCCGTGTCGACGTCCGATGCTGCCGTGCGGGCGGAACTCGCCGATCACATCGCCGCCGCGAGTGCGGTCTTCGCCGAGGCCGGTCACGGATCCGACCGGCGGCTCTCCGTGCTGCGCTACAACCCGCACTCGTTGCGCACGTCGTGCCGTGCGGCGGGCCTCGGTGAGGTCGAGGTCTGTATCGCCGACTGACCGGTGACCTGACAACCGGCGGTTACCCTGGGCGTCGTGACCACTTCGGTTCCACAGCGCTATCGGTGGCTGCTGCACGTCGATCTCGACCAGTTCCAGGTGGCGGTCGAGAGGTTGCGGGCTCCCGAACTCGTCGGGGTGCCGGTGATCGTCGGCGGCAACGGCGATCCGACCGAGGCCCGCAAGGTGGTCACCTGCGCGTCGTATGAGGCGCGTGACGTGGGTGTGCGTGCGGGTATGCCGTTGCGGGCAGCACACCGCAAGATGCCCGACGCGGTGTATCTGCCGCTCGACATGAGTGCCTACGATGCCGCGTCCGCCGACGTCATGGACGTCCTGCGCGCCACCGGCCACCCCGTCGAGGTCTGGGGCTGGGACGAGGCCTACCTCGGGGTCGACGCCCGCGGCGCGGAGGTCGATCCGTTCGACGACGAGGCCATCGTCGACCTCGCCGAACGGATCCGGTCGGAGATCCTGGACCGGTGCGGACTCACGAGTTGCGTCGGGATCAGTGACAACAAGCAGCGGGCGAAGATGGCCACCGGGTTCGCCAAACGGCCGCCGGGCGCCGGGGCGAACGGCGCCGACGCCCCGCGGGTGTTCCTGCTCGACGATCGCAACTGGCTGGATTTGATGGGGGACAGGCCGACTCGCGATCTGTGGAGCGTCGGGCCGAAGACGGCGTCGAAGCTGACCGCCGCCGGCGTCACCACGGTGACCGAGCTGATCGCCACCCCTCGCGACGATCTGATCGCCATGTTCGGTCCGCACCAGGGCAATTGGCTGTACGTGCTGTGCCGCGGCGGCGGTGACTCGGCGATCACCGCCGAACCCTGGCTGGCCCGTTCGCATTCCAAGTCCCGGACGTTCGCGACCGACCTGAGCGACGCGACCGAGATGCGGGCTGCTGCCGGCGAACTGCTTCGTGAGTTGCTCGATCAGGTCGTCGGCGAGGAGCGACTGCCGTTCCGGGTCGCGGTCACCGTCCGCACCACGACCTTCTACACCCGCACCAAGTCCCGGAAGCTCCCCGCCCCGAGCCTCGACTTCGCAGAACTCGAGTCGGTGGTCGCCGACCTGCTCGCCAGATTCGACATCGACCGCCCGGTTCGACTCTTGGGCGTCCGCCTCGACCTCGTCACCGACGACGACCCCGCTGCTCCCTGATCCGAGAGAGTGGCTTCGACACGGCTCCTCGCTGCGCTCGGTGCCGGCTCAACCAGCGGGACATCGACCCCGTGACCCCCCTGCTGGTCGAGCGACCCCCCTGCTGGTCGAGCAGCGTCGACCCCCCTGCTGGTCGAGCAGCGTCGACCCCCCTGCTGGTCGAGCAGCGTCGACCGAGCGAAGCGAGGACGCCGCGCCCGTCGAGGCCACTTGGCGACCGGCCCCGCGATCCCAGCCAGTGACTTCGACCAAACCCGCGCTACCCCGACGCCACGATCAGGGGCACGAGTTGTTCGGCAGCGGTCCAGGCGCCGTGATGGCCGAGCATCATCGACTCCATCGTCTCGCGTGTGCTGCGGGTGAGGGTGGTGGCGCCGCGGGCCACCGCGACGACGTCACCGATGCGTTGTGCGACCGCATCACTCACCACCGGGCCGAACCATTCTTCGTCGATGGTCTGCTCTCGGGACACCACGTGCGCGGCGTCGCCCAGGTACGACGCCCAGCCGGCCAGGACGTCGTCGGCCGAACCCGGCGTCGCGTAGACGTGGCGGACGCGTGCTTCGCCGGCCACGGCGTCGACGCCGTCGAGCAGCGCGGGCGCGGTGTCGATGTCGATCGCCCGGTCGGCGGTGATCATCCCGTGGTCGCCGGTGACGAGAAGGGTTGTCCCATCGTCCAGTTCGGCGGCGAGGTCGGCGACAAGGCGCTCCACGACGCGCAACTTCTCCAGCCACTCCGGTGATCCCGGCCCGTGGATGTGGCCGGCCATGTCGAGTTCGCTGTAGTAGGCGTACACGAAGCGTCGGTGGCGGCTTCGTCGGCGCAGGGTGGTCAGCACGGCCTCGCGGATGCCGTCGGGAGTCACGGCGGGCAGGAACTGGCCCGCGGCGCGGAACGCGGCCATCGTCAGGCCGGTTCCGCGGAACTCGCCGGGCATCACATAGGTCACTCGGACGCCGTCGGCGGCAATATCTTCCAGACTGCCGCGCTCGGTTCGGACGAGGGCCGGGGGATAGGTCATCAGCGCGGACGGACCCGACGCGTTGTCGAGAGTCCACCGGAGCGAGTTGAGCACGCGCCGGGACCCGCGGGTGCGGCATTCGTCGCCCGGGCGGAAGCTGTACCCGATGATCCCGTGCACGCCGCACGATGTCCCGCCGGTGAGGCTCAGGATGCTGGTGGCGGTGGTGGCCGGGAACCCTGCCCGCAGCGTCGTCGAGGTGAGCTCGCGCAGTGTGGGTGCGTGGTCGGCGTACTCGTCCAGCAGCGTCGCACCGAGTCCGTCGATCAGCAGCACCACGACCGAATCACCCGGCGGCACAGTCGGACCCGCGCCCGCAGCGGTGACCCCGAGCGCAACCGACGCCGCCGGGAGGACGTCGGCGAGCGTGTGAGGAAAGGTGTGCCAGTCGGCCGGTGCCAGTTCGGCAGGAGCCACATCTGCGTCCGTCACCGGGTCCCCGAGCCGGCCGGACCGAACACATAGTGTCCGGAACGCAAGAAGCGCACGTCGCGGCGAGCGTCTCCGTCGACGAGCAGCGGCGACAGGGCATCCCGCAGCGCGATCCGCCACCGGGCGGCGTCGAGTGGAGCGGTGACTCGCATCGACTCGACGTCCCGCGGAACTTCGACGACGACGCCGGCGTCGGGGGAGACGCGATCGTGGTGCGCGACGGGTCGGGACGGCTGGTCGGCATCGATGATCGACACCGCGCCCTCGGCGAGCACGTCGTCCACCGACACCGGGGACGCGGACGGGGCCGCGGCGTGCAGATTCCAGGACATGAGCACCCGGTCGGAGTCGGCATCGCCGCCCAGTTCGTCGCCGAGTTCGCCGTAGAAGTCCTCGTAGTAATGCACCGGAGTCGCACCCAGTTTGGCGAGGTTGAAGTAGGCGTTGCGCGCGACGAGCGGATCGAAGGTCCAGGTGATCGTCGACAGTCCGCGCTCCAGTGCCCAGCGGCGCTGGTGCATCTTCAGCGCGTAACCGACCTGGTGGCCACGGCCGCGTCGGGTGACCCCGGTGATGTGGCTGTGCAGGGTCTCGCCGACGGGCGCACCGAAGAACGCGACGCTGCCACCGGCGAGGTGGTCGCCGATGAACGCGCCGGCGACGTAGTTGCCGGCGTGGGTGAGCGCCCGCAGCATGTCGGTCCCCACGGGCCGGTTCGTCGGGTCGGGCCGCCACACGTCGTCGAAGATCCGCAGAAGGTCTTCGAGCTCGTCGGGGGACGAGAGTTCACGAACCTCCACACCGAGGCTTGCATCCGACATGGGAACGATTCTGTCACCGCCCGGCGACACCGTGGTCGGAGATGGCCCAGTCCACCGATCTAGGATGAGCCCCATGCCCCACACCGTCCGACCGCCCGACGCGTTCTCGCGCGCCGCCGCGGCCGGTGTGGTTCCCGCGGTCGCGGTCGCCGCGCACGGTGCGGCGAGCGGAGCGATCCCGAGTTCGTCGGGCATCCTGCTGAGCGCTGCGATCGGTGCGATCGCGGCGATGCTGCTCGCACCGCGCCGAGGACGACTGGTGACCGCTGCGGCGTCGACCACGCTGGTGCTCTCCGTCGCGCAGGCGGCCAGTCACTGGGCTCTCGCGCTCGACGCGGGACATGCCGCCCACGGCACCTCGACGCTGCCGATGCTGCTCACCCACCTGGTGGCGATCCCGCTCAGTGCGGTCCTGATCGTCGTTGGCGCGCATCTGCTGTCGTCGATCGGCACGGTGATCCGATCCCTGATGCCGCCGGTCGCCCTCGCGGCGCGTCCGACTGCACCGGTCTTCTGGACGCAACCGTGTGTTCTGTCCGCACCTGCGCTGTGCGGCACCGGTGTTCGCGGACCGCCCGGCACGTTCTGACGCGCCTGACCCCCGATCGCCCAGATCTGGGGTCGATGCGTGCGTCCACGCGCCCGATCCAGACAAACATCGAAAGACGCTCCTGATGAAATCCAGTTCTCCGCGGGCCACGATCGCCCGCCGCCTCATCGCGCCCGCAACCGCCGCTGCCGTCGTCGGTCTCGCCTCCTTCACGGGTGCGGGTGCCGCGTCGGCCCACGTCACCGCCAACGCCCCGACGGTCACCCAGGGCGGGTACGGCGTCGTCACCTTCGTCGTCCCCAACGAGTCCGACGCCGCGGCGACGACCGCGCTGCGGGTGACGCTCCCCGGCCTGACCTCGGCCCGTCCCGAGGTGATGCCCGGCTGGAAGTCCGTCGTCACCAAGAAGGACGACAAGGTCACCGAGATCACCTGGACCGCCGACCCGGGTTCGCCCGGCGTGCCGGTGGGCCAGTTCGGTCAGTTCCGCTTCTCCGGCGGTCCGTTCCCCGAGCAGGAGACCGTCGAACTGCCGGCGTTGCAGACCTATGCCGACGGTGAGACGGCCGACTGGAACCAGCCGACGCCCGCCGACGGCTCCGAGCCGGAGAAACCCGCCCCGACCCTGACGCTGGCGCCCGACACCGGCGAGGGCCATCACGGCGGCTCGCACTCCGCCCCGGCGACCGACAGCTCGCAGGCATCGGACTCGTCCGAGTCGTCGGCATCGTCTGAGGACTCCGCCGCCCGGTGGCTCGGCGGCATCGGCCTGGTGGTCGGCACTCTCGGCGCGGTCATCGGCGTCGCGGCGCTGACAGCCCTGCGACGAAACGGCCGTGGCGGCGGCGATGCCTGACCGTCGCGCGCCGGTTCGACGCGTCGTCCTGGTCCTCGCGACGCTGCTGTGTCTCGGGCTCGTCGGATCGTGGGCGGCAGCCCCGGCGTCGGCGCACTCGCGGCTGGTCTCCTCCGACCCCGCCGAGGGGGCGACACTTCAGACCGGTCCGCAGGCGGTGACGCTGACCTTCAACGAGCCGATCCAGTCGTCGTATGCGGTGCTCAACGTCGTCGGGCCCGACGACCACTACTGGCAGAACGGCGACCCGACGGTCGATGGCCCCAACCTGCGTGTCGGGGTGCGCGAACTCGGCCCGGCCGGTGAGTACGTCGTCAACTACCGGGTGACCTCGGCCGATGGGCACGTCATCAGCGGACAGCGCACCTTCGAGCTCGCGGTCGCCGGCAACGGCGAGCCGGGCCCGGCGATCGAGGCCGTCGACGCGTCGTCGGACGAGGGAATCCCCGTGTGGTGGTTCATCGCCGGTGCCGCGGTCGTGTTGATCGTCGGACTCGGCGTCGTGTTCTGGGTGAGCCGGCGACCGTCGACACGGAGCTGACATCAGATGACCGTCCGCAACGGGTTCATCCTGGTGGTGACCCTCGCCGGCGGTCTGATGGTGAGCTTCGTGCTCGCCCGTCCCGACGGTCCGGACCTGGTCGCCGTGCCCACGACCCTCGCACTGGGTGTGTCAGTGGTATTGCTCGGACTGGGCGCCCTGCCGACGGTCGACGCCGAGCCCTCGACCAGAGTGATCGGCCTGCTGGCCGGGGTCTGGGTTCTGGCAACGCTGGTCGGCGCCTGGCTCCGGACAGCCGAGCGGGCTGGCATCGAGGTGCTCGACGTCAAGGCAGGCGACTTCGGTGACGTCCTGTTCTCGGGCGCGCCAGAGATGGTGGCGCTGGTCGCCGGGCTGCTGGTTCTGGTGTGGGTGGTCCTGGATCTGCTGACCGGGGTCGAGATCCCCGTCCTCGTGGTCGGCGCGCTCGCGGCGATCGGGGTGCTCGCCACCTCGATCGCCGGGCACGCCGGCAACGACTCGTGGGGTCCGTTCCTCATCGGTGCACACGCGCTGGCCGCGGCCTGGTGGTGCGGTCTGCTCGCGGCGATGCTGATCTCGGTGCGCGGCCGGTCCGGTTGGGCGCGCAGCCTGCCGGTCTTCTCCGGCCGCGCACCGTGGGCGGTCGGAGTGCTCACGGTGACCGGCCTGATCTCCGGACTGGTCGAGATCGACGGCCCGGCCAACCTCGCGAGCAGCGGCTACGGCCGCATCCTGCTCGCGAAGGCCGTGGTGCTCGTGATTCTCGTGGCCCTCGCCGCGTGGCACCGGCGACGCTGGCTACCGGCCGTGCAGCGGCACCGCAGCACAGAGACGGCTTCCGTCCGTGCCGCGGTCGTCGAACTGGCGATCATGGCCGTGGCGCTGGGTCTCGCCGCCGGGCTGTCGGCCACGGCGCCGATCCCCGCCTGACCATTCCGCTGGTTGCGCAGGTGACTTTTTCTGCTGGTTGAGCAGGTGACTTTTTCTGCTGGTTGAGCCGGCTCCGAGCGTAGCGAGGCGCCGTGTCGAAGCCACTGGGCGACCACAGGGGAGTGGTCTCGACGGGCGCGGCGTCCGCGCTTCGCGCGGTCGGCGCTGCTCGACCAGCAGGGGGTTGCGCAGGTGACTTTTTCTGCTGGTTGAGCCGGCTCCGAGCGCAGCGAGGCGCCGTGTCGAAGCCACTGGGCGACCACTGGAGTGGTCTCGACGGGCGCGCCGTCCTCGCTTCGCGCGGTCGGCGCTGCTCGACCAGCAGGGGGGGGGTTGAGCAGGTGACCTTTTTCTCTCGTCGAAGCCACTGGTTCGCGCACGACGTCGGTCGCCCCTACTCGACCAGGGGAAAACTCACTCGCCCAGCGGCGGCCGCGACTGGTCCCACAGTGCGAGGAGTTCGTCGATGATGTCGGTCGCCATGTGCAAAGTGCTGAGGTGACTTTCGCCGGGCATCTCGAACAGCTTCGCGTCGGGCAGCAGCGACACCATGTGTTCCCCATGGGCGTACGGGATGATGTGGTCGTCGTCGCCGTGCCACCAGCGCACCGGCACGGTGACGTCGCCGACGCGGAAGCCCCAGTCCCGTGCGAACACCACGACGTCGGCGAACGGTGCGGCCATCCGGCGGCTGCCGCCGTGGAGCAGGTCGTCGAGGAACATGGCCCGGAACTCCGGGCGTGCCAACAGTTCTCGATCCGCCTGCGGGGACAGCCGACCGTAGATGGTGATCGCGGGTTCGGCGATCGGCCGGGCGAAACCGAGAGCGACGCTGAGTACCTGGCCGATCGGGGCACCGGCGACGCTGACGAGTGGCGCCAGCAGTGTGCCGAGTCGCATGGCGCCGCCCTCGATCCGGTCGGGCCCGACCGTCGGCGCGACGCCGCCGAGGATCCCGGCCGCCGTCACCCGGTCGGGCATGGCGTGCGCGACCCCGAGTGCGTAGGGTCCGCCGCCGGAGAGTCCGATGATCGCGAAGTCGTCGATGCCCAGGGCCTCGAGGACCTCGGCGAGGTCGGGCGCGAAGTCGGCGACGTTGTCGTATCGATGGGGGGTCGACGACCCCACGCCCGGCCGATCCAGGCCGATGAGCCGGACCTTGCGTTCCAATGCATACGCGCGCGCCTCGACGGGGATCTGACGCCGCGCACCGGGTGTCCCGTGCAGCCAGACGATGGCCCGTCCGGTGGCCGATCCGTACTCGGCGAATCCGATCCGACGACCGCCGTCCGCAACGGCGATCGACCCCTCGATTTTCGGACGGGCGATGTCGATCATGTGATCAGCATCTCACGTACCGTTGAGTGCGTGATCCCCGAGTTCGTGCACGGCACCGCGCGCGCCATCCGACACGTGTTCACCCCTTACCCGGCCCGGGACATCCCCGAAGGCCGGATGGTCGAGCTCCCCGGGCGCGGACGCGCCTTCGTCACCGACTCGGGCCCGCGCGACGCTCCGGCGGTCTTCCTCCTGCACTCGGTGCTGACCACCGGGTTGCTCTGCTGGTATCCGACGATCCCGGCGATCAACGACCGCTACCGCGTCATCACCCTGGACGCGCGCTGGCACGGTCGCGGGATCGAATCCGAGACGTTCGACTTGCGTGACTGCGCCGACGACGTCGTCGCGCTCGCCGATGTCTTGGGCATCGACCGGTTCACGGTCGCCGGGTTCTCGATGGGCGGGGGCATCGCTCAGCTGGTGTGGCGGCGACACCCCGAGCGGGTGGCCGGCCTCGTGCTGTGTTCGACCGGCCCGTACTTCAGTACCCACGATCCCCGGCATCGCGCATCGTCGGAACGCATGGGACGCATCCTGCGCCCGGTGTACCGGGTCCTGCCGCGGGTATCCGACAAGAGCCTCGACAAGGCAGCCCACACCACCGTCTGGGCGCTCCGGCAGTTCTTCTCGACGCCGCTTGCGCATCTCGGCGATTTCGGAAACGGGCTGGGGGAGTTCGATTCCCGAGGTTGGCTGCACGAGGTCGACGTCCCGACGGCCGTGGTCGTCTCCACCCGCGACCGGGTCGTCGAGCCCGAACGTCAGCAGTTGCTGGTCGATGGCATCCCCGGCGCACGGCGGTTCGAGGTCGACGGCGGGCACGCGTGCTGTGTGCTCGGGGCCCGGTTCTTCATCCCGCCGTTCACCGAGGCGGTAGACGCGGTGTCCGAGGCATCGAACACTGCAGTCACAGAGGCTCCGGTCGGCTGACGACCCAGGGGCGAAGTCGGCCGTCGATCAGGCCGAGAGTTTCGCTCAGGAATCGGCGCGAAGAGCTGCGCTGAGTCGGCCGACGGCAAAGACTCGGGGGTCTGTTCCGGCTCGGTGAGCCCAGTGAGTCATGGAGCGATTGTGCCCCGGCGCGTTGGTCGACCGTGGACATCACGCGGTGAACGATCCCACCACCATTGCCTTTCATCAACTTTTGGTTGTTAGTGACCGTCCTCAAATCGAGCTCGTTAACGATCGTCAAGCGACCGTTGCTGATCGACAGGAGGCAATTGTGAATAGTTGTGCCGGAATAGTTTTCGTAATCACACTAGGACGACCGACCCAGTATCTATCTCCCGATGTCCGCTGCAAATGTGTGACATAAGTCAAGTGATTCGGTGCGCGGTAATGGACCTGGGCGAGATCCGATCGCGCTCGCGATGACAGATCAAATGTACTGCTGCAAAGTATGATCCAATCCTCAAGACGTTTCTGCAGCTGGCCGATCGTGGGCCGCGGATCGTTCCCTTGATCAGACGAACACTGGAGCGACGTGCTCCAACAACTTTCTTTTTAGCGTTACTCTGCTTGTAGTTCGCGATTCGGACGCCAGGGGGGCCACGGGGGTGGCGGCGAGTCGCGGCTGGCGCCGACGCTCGATGCTCAGGCGCTGTCCTGGGGAGGGCTCATGACTGTTCTTGATTCTGTCGCGCCTGCGTCACCGCCGTATGCGGACGCCGACACCGGCACGGCTCCGCCGACCGCGCACGACACCGGCCGGCGTCCATGGCGGGAGACCCTGACCGCACCTCGCGAGATGTCGATGGGCGTTCGCTACGCGTCGACGATGGGTGCGGGCATGCTGGCGTTCGCCCCGGCGATCGCCGCCGAGTTCGATGCGCTGCGCCAGGGGTCGCCGACGGCGTATCTGCTGTTCGTGCCGCTGTGGTGTCTGATGATCGCGTTCGGGCTCGATGTGTCGTCGCGCGGCCGCGAGATCGGGGACGGCGAGTTCGACCGGATCCTGGTCGTCGTCGTGGGCGGCGCGCTCGGCCTCACCGCGGCGCTCGTCATCCCCCGGGTGCCTGCTGTGGCGGCGTTCTGGCACGCCGATCTGATCCCGTTGCTCATCTGGGTGTTCGCGGCGTCGATCGTGGTCTTCGGCATCCGGCGGGTTGTTCGCGATTACCTCGTCTGGCTGTTCCTGCTGACGTGCTTCCCGCCGAACTACCTGCTCTTGGGGCAGCTTCTCGGCGGTTCGACCGTCGCGTTCGGCCTGTTGTCCGTGGCGGTTGCCCTCGTCGTGACGTTCATGTCCCTGCGTCGTCATCCGCGCGTCGCCATTGTGACCGCCGTGGTGTCGGGGGTTGTCGGAGCCATGTGTGTGCTGGTTGTCCAGCACACACCGATCCTGGCCTACACGGTTCCCACAGCGGTGGTCACCGCGACCGCGATCGCCGTGCGATTCCGTTTCGGCAGAGCCGGTTCGGCGCACGCCGGGTTGCCCAAGCAGTCCGTCGCCACGCTCGCGTCGGCCTGGTTGGTGGCATTGGCGATCCTCGCGATGATGCCGCTCGCGCCAGATTCGCCGAAGCCCGTGGCGTCACCGCCGATCGGTGCGGAGTGGCTCGAACAGATGCGGACGCTCGGCATCGGCATCACCGAACCAGAGGTGTTCGACTGGGGTCCGCGGGTCATGGGTTCCGGTGGCGACGTGCGCCGGTACCGGGTCACGACGGGGCAGACCGGCCCCGCGGACAGGCCGCTGTCCACCGCGTATCTGGACGTCTACTCCACCACCGATCTGGGGCGCTTCTCCAGTTACCGTCGTGGGCTGTGGTACGAGACGGTGCCTCCGGCGACGATCGACGCGACGCCGGCCTCGTCGGGTGGGCGACACACCCAGATCGGCAGTATCGCCAACACTCTCGAGTCGGTACGCACCTCGGATGAGGCCCTGTGGACCGGTCGGTTCTGGGGGTGGCGAGTTCCCACGCCGGCCGGCGAGCGCTACTACGCCCTCTACCTCATGGCGAACCGTGACCAGGCGAGTGGGTCGGAGGTCGCGGAACCGCGGCCACCGAGCTACACCACCACCGTCGTCGAACCCCTCAGCTGGCTCGTGCGCGGTGGCACCGATGCCCGAGATCAGGTCGTCGGCAACCCCGACCTGGACCTCGCGCTGACCGACCTCGCCTGGTCGATGATCGACGCAGTCGAACGACCGTCGCGGTGAGCGCGTCCGGGCGTACCGGTTCGACTGCTGCCCATGTGACGGCGCTGTCGGCGCGCCATCCGCTGAGTCGTGGGCAGCGCCTCGGCCTGGTGGTCGTTGCGGTGGCGATCGCGGTCGCGTTCGCGCTGACGTGGCGGGTGTCGCTCGCGGTCGTTCTCAGTGTCTGCGCGGTGTACTTCCTGGCGTCGAGCATCGACAAGTTCGTGCTCATCACCCGCGGAATGTCCGGTCGGGGCGTCCTACGGGTGTCTGACGAGGACGCCCGGGTGATCCCCGACGACGATCTGCCGGTCTACACGGTCCTGCTGCCGGTGTACGGCGAGCCCGAGATCGTCACGAACCTGGTCGCCGGAGTCGGCAGGATCGACTATCCCGCAGACAAACTCGACATCCTTCTGGTCCTGGAGAGCGACGATCACGAGACGCGCGCCGCGGTCGAAGATGCCGATCTCGACGGGATCACCACGGTCCTGGTGCCGCCGAGCGAACCGCGGACCAAACCCAAGGCGTGCAACGTCGCCATGAGTCTGCCGTCGGAGCGCAGCGACATCGTCACGATCTACGACGCCGAGGACATTCCGGACCCGCTCCAATTGCGTAAGGCGGCTGCGGTGTTCGCCGCCTCCCAGCCGGACGTCGCCTCGGTGCAGGCGCGTCTCGGCTATTACAACGAGCGTGAGAACCTGCTGACCCGTTGGTTCGCGATCGAATACGACCAGTGGTTCTCCTACATGCTGCCGGCGCTGAGTGCGTCGAAGTGCGTCATCCCGCTCGGCGGGACGTCGAATCACATCCGCACCCACGTGCTGCGTGAGGTCGGCGGGTGGGACGCCTACAACGTCACCGAGGACGCCGATCTCGGAATCCGTCTAGCGCGCTACGGGTATCGAACCGTGGTCCTGGATTCGCTGACCGGTGAAGAGGCCAATGCCGACGTGGTGAACTGGGTCCGCCAGCGGTCGCGCTGGTACAAGGGCTATCTGCAGACGTTCCTGGTCCACACCCGCCGGCCACTCGACATGGTGCGGGAGATCGGACTCGTTCCCGCGCTGCGCATCTCGAATTTGACCGCGGGAATGCCGATCGCCAACACCCTCAACCTGTTGTTCTGGGCGCTGCTGCTGGTGTGGTTCGCGGGCAAGCCCGACTTCATGCACTCGTTGTTCCCAGGGCCCATCTACTACCTGTGCCTGCTCATGTTCACCGTCGGCAACCTGGCCACCATCATGCTGGGCGTCGTCTCCGCGCGCACCCAGGGCAAGCCGTTCCTGCTCGGCGCAGCTCTCCTCGTCCCCGGCTACTGGTTCCTGCAGTCCATGGCGGCGATCAAGAGTATGGCCCAACTCATCTACAAACCCTCCTACTGGGAAAAGACCGTGCACGGGCTCTCTGCCATGCCCGGTGTGCCCGCACCGCCGAAAGGTCCTGAAGATGCCTAGCAAGACCCGTGTCCTCCGCCGCATCTTGTGCGCCGTCGTGACGGCCCTGATCGTCGGAGGGGTTGCGGTGGCACCTGCCGTCGCCGCCCCGGGGGACGGCCCCACGACGCTCGACTGGCGACAACTCGGGATGGGCAACTCGGTGTCGTTCGACAGCGCCGACGTCCCGGTCGGTGTGAGCATCCCGGTGCCCGAGGGGATGTCACCGACCAGGCTGTCGGGAGTGGTGGCGTCGGCGACCAATGTGTCCGATGCCTTCATCCAGGTCTCCCGCTCCGATGGCACGATCGTCGGCACCGTCGTCGTCCCGCGATTCGGTCCGCGGCAGCTGAGCACACCGTTCTCGGTCCCGCTCTCTGCGGTGCCCGTCGGTGACAACGGCCGTGCGGATCTGCGTCTGACACTGCGCAACGGCGACGACGACTCCGTGTGTGGACCCATCCCGGACGTGTCTCTGACCGGCCTGAACGTCGCCTATGCCGGTGTTGCGTCGTCGCCCCGCACCATTCAGGAGTTCTTCGGCACCGTGGTCGGTGACGTCACGATCGTCACGCCCCAGGACCCGAGTGCAGCGGTCGCGCAGGCCACTCTGGGTACGGTTGCCGCGATCACGGATCACTATCGTCCGCAACGGGTGTCGATCGATGTCGTCGAGTCGGCCGGGACGCGCGTGCCGACCCCGGGCGGCCCCCTGGAGCGAACCGTCGTCATCGGCGAGGAGGATGGTCCGGGAGGTGTTCGTCTGGAACGTGCCGGACAACCGTCGGCTGCTCTGGTGATCGGCGGCAACGCCGACTCGCTGCCGGACCAGGTGGCGTTGTTCCGCGACGGGCTCACCGATCTGGCTCAGACCGGTTCGGCCGCCGTCGAATCGGTGTCTGAGCGTCCGGTACAGGGGTCGGATTCGGTGACCTTCGGCGAGTTCTCGGATCGATTGTCCACCGAGGTGCTCGGAATCACCACGCTGGTACCGGGTTTCGACCCGACGATGCTCTCGCTCGGACGTCCGGGTCTGGTGAACGTGCACCTGCTCGCGCGCTACACCCCGGTCCGAGAGGACGAGCGGGCGAACGTGCTGGCGGTCAGTGGCGGGGAGATCCTGCACACGAGCGCCCTGAACGCGTCGGGAAGCCTCGACACCGAATTCACCATTCCGGCTGCCCAGGTCGCGGCCAACGAACCGCTGGAGTTCCGGATCTCCTACGAACCGGGACCAGGTGCGTGCTCGCCGCGGAGTGTGCCGCTGAGCTTCCAGATCGACCCGTCGTCGACGGCGTCGTCGAGCACGACACCGGTTCGGATGGGCGGGTTCTCGTCGGTCCCGCTCGGCTGGCAACCGACTGTTCAGGTCGCGCTGGACGACACGAACCCCGCCCAGCTCGACGCAGCTGCCGAGCTGATCGCGTCGGTGCAGCGGAGTTCGGTGACCCCGTTGGCACCGGTGCTCGTCCCGCTCGAGCAGGCGATCGCCAGCAACACCGGCGCGCTCGTGGTGGCGTCGGCAGCGAACGCGCGTCCGCTGAATCCGCCGATCAACTCCGAGGATTCGTCCACCCTCGTCGATCTGCCGGCGCAGGTCCGGCTGGCGATCCCCGAGGGGCTGGGGACCATCCAGGCGTTCGCGCAGAACTCACGAACGGTCGTACTCGTGAGCACATCGGGCTCGTGGGATCTCGTCGAGCCGCTGTTCACCTACCTCGATGAGCAGCAGGGCGATCTGGCGAATCTTCGAGGGGACGTGGTGGTCGCCGGGCGAGCGGGTCAGGCCGAGCTGATGACGATCCGGGCCGACGGCCCGCGGGCACAGGTCGATCAGGTCGGCACCAGCTGGCTGATGTGGCTGGGGATCAGCATCGCGGTGGTGGCAGTCGCGGTCCTCGTCGCGGTCGGGATCACCGTCTATCGCAAGCGATCCGACGATCCGTCCGACGACGCCGGCTTCGACACCCCGTGACAGTCGAGGTCCGTGAGCGTGCCGCGGAGACGACGACCGGTCCGGGGGCTGTCGCCTCGGGCCGTCGTCGGCTCACCCGGGTTCAGTGGTGGGGGATCTCCCTGTTCACCGGGCTGGCGTTCGCGTACCTCGCGGTCGGCGTCTATCTGTACCTGATCGTCGGGTACATCAACCCGGATGCGAGCAGTCGCGTCGGCAACGCCGGTTTCACGATCTGGAGCCGCGACCCACACCTGGGTGCGATCGGCTTCGTGTGGAATCCGCTGCCCAGTCTGGTCGAGATCCCACTGGTCGAACTGTCGGCGCACTGGCCTCTGAACCTGTGGCCGGAGTTGCGTCGCGTCGGGTTCGCCGGTGCGGTCATGAGTGCGTTGTTCATGGCCGGTGCGGGATGGCAGGTTCGACGCATCGCACTCGATTACGGCGTGGGCCGAGTTCTCCGGTGGGTGGCGGTTGCGACGTTCGCACTCAACCCGATGATCGTCCTGTATGCGGGAATGGGGATGAGTGAGGCCCCGTTCCTGTTCTTCTTGCTGTGGACCTGTCGTCGAATCCTGCTGTGGGTGAATCGGTTCCGCGTCGTCGATCTCGTCGTCGCCGGGGTTGCGCTGGGGTTGGCCTACCTGACCCGATACGAGGCGTTGCCGGTGGCCGCGGGTGTGGCGCTCGGCGTGTTCGTGATGTCGACTCGGCGGCACCGCCCGGCAGGGGTGAGGGGGCGCACTGCATGGCGGGCCGGCGCACCGTTCGGTCTGCACGATGCGACGATCGTGGCGTTGCCGACGGTGTTCGCGTTCGTCCTGTGGGCGGGGCTCGGATGGCTGCTCGACGGCAATGCGTTCTCCCAGTTCTCCTCCCAGTACGGCAACGCTGCTCAGGTGGAGGCGGCGGGGATCATCTCCGCCGAGGATGTCGGCGCCGGTCCGCTGGCCGAGGTCATCGCAGGCAATCTGCTGGGCATGCAACCGCTGCTGTTCGCGGTCCTGCCGATCGTCGGCTGGATCGCCGTTCGTCGGCACCGCGTCGACGCCGCCGTGGTGGGGGTGGTCTTCGGTTCGGTCCTGCTGTTCCAGATGTCTGCGGTGATCCTGGGGTCGACCTTCGGCTGGTTCCGCTTCTACGTGGCGGCAACACCCCTGGTGGTCATCGCCATCCTCGTCGCCCGCGGCCCCGGCTCCTCGAACCCTATGCTCCCTGAGGTGCGAGGAGCGCAAGCGACGAGCCTCGAAGGGTCCTCCCTCGCCAACCCACGCTCCTTGAGCAGCGACCGGAGCTTGCGGAGGTCGCGTGTCGAAAGGACTTCGCTCACCGCACTCATGGCGCTCGTCCTCGTGACATCGCTGCCGGTAACCGCGACGTCGATGCTGACCCCGTCGCTCGGCAAAGAGGAGTACGGCCTGCGGTCGGCATTCTGGCCGGACCGATACCCGTCGTCGGAGTTCTGGTTCTACTGGTTCGGCGACGTGTCACGCAACGTCGCGGGCTGGTTCGACGATCAAGCCCTGCCGCCGGGTTCAGTGCTCGTCGACACATTCGGTATCTCCCGGATCTGGCTGTTCTCCGACCGACCCGAGCAGTACGTGGTCCGCAGCGATTACGACTTCTTCGCCAAGCTCAACGAACCGCGAGCGCAGGGCGTCCAATACATCCTGACCCCGCGGCCCACCGGCCTCGGCCGGCTCGACGCCATCAACGTGCGCTACCCGACGCTCTGGGACGACGGTGCCGAGATCGCCACCCTGGAGATGACGGTCACCAGTCCCAGCGGGACACCGCAGTTCCGTATCTATCGGATCAAAGGGTCGAGGTGAGCGGCGACCGTTGGTGTGTACTGACGATTCGCGACCTGTGCCCTAGACCCGCTCGGGTTTCCACTGGTGGGCGGAACATCGCCTGCGGTCTGTGACCGTCGCCGTCGCGCCCCGGCCTTGCAGAATCCGCTACGTCCCACATTGGCAGTAATCAACCTGTGCGCCTGAGTGCTCTGGCTCGGGCGCAGGTAACCAAGGCGATGGCAAACCCCAGCACCGACAGAACGTCTGCCTCGGTGAATCCATGCTCACTGGTGACGGAGACGAGTACGCGGCCCTCCAGGGGTTGGTTGAATAGCAGCCAACCCACGGAGGCCCCGACCAGTACCGCTGCTACCGGGTAACCCGGACGAGCGATACACCACGCTGCAGAAACGAATAGCAAGTTCAAGGCAGAGCAGGCATGAAGCAGTGAGGCAGCAAGAAGAGGTGCCAACTCTGCGGCCATGAGACTGGCAGGCGGCAAGAGAGATTGTCCTTCCGTAAATCGTTCGTCGACGCACTACGCGAACTTCCGACCGCCCGGCTAGATCGTTGAGCAAGCGGACCTGGGCTCTGCCGAGCTTTTGCGTACTGAGGCTTGGTCCCCTACGAACTGTAGTTCGTTGACATCTGCAAGCTAGAACGAGTGAGTGGCCGTACGGCCAGTTCCCGTATCAGACGATTTGCATGTAGTTACAGTGAATTTTGCGACAGCAAGATTAGGTATGCTTCATCCAACATTTATTGCAAGCTAAGAAGTCCCACCCCCGTAACCGTCCGAGTCATTTCCGGTCAGATTGGGTGGGGACCGCGGGCCTCGTCAAATCGAGGTGAAGTCGCGAAATTTGGGACATGATTCGAACCACCGCTCATTCGTCCGCACGGTCGGCGAACCTCGGCGGCCTGCATCGATGAAACGAACAGCCTGCCAACTGACGGTGCCAAGAGGCGAATATCGTTGAGATCGCACCCTGTCAGTTGCCCTTCCAGTTGTGCGTGCCGCGACGGTGCAATAGCCTTCGGGTAATCGATCGCATCGAGTCGTTGTGATTGATTCTTGATCGCTCCGCCAGGTCGGGGACGGGGCGACGTTCGAGGGAGGGCGACACGTCGCTGTGTCCAGGCCATGCATTTCGCCGGTCAGACCGGATGGAATTGGGGCGTCGTAGAAAATACGGTGGACGCAGTGACAGGAGAAGGATGAAGAAGGCGCTCATCACGGGCATCACCGGGCAGGACGGGTCGTATCTTGCAGAACTGCTCCTCTCGAAAGGTTATGAAGTACACGGACTAATCCGTCGTTCGTCGACTTTCAATACCGCGCGAATTGACCATTTGTACGTCGATCCCCATGACCCGGGTGCGAGGTTATTCCTCCACTACGGCGATCTGAGCGACGGAGCAAGACTGGTCACGTTGGTGTCCTCGATCGATCCTGATGAGGTCTACAACCTTGCCGCGCAGTCTCACGTGCGGGTGAGCTTTGACGAACCCGAGCACACCGGAGATACAACAGGGATCGGGTCGATCCGTTTGCTTGAGGCCGTGCGACTCGCGGGGATTGACTGTCGGTTTTACCAGGCATCGAGCTCGGAGATGTTCGGTGCTTCGCCGCCGCCTCAGAACGAAGAAACGCTGTTCTACCCTCGCTCGCCATATGGAGCGGCCAAGGTCTACTCGTACTGGGTGACACGCAACTATCGCGAGGCTTACGGAATTTTCGCGGTCAATGGAATTCTGTTCAATCACGAGTCCCCTCGTCGAGGCGAGACGTTCGTAACTCGCAAGATCACCCGTGCTGCCGCTCGGATCAAAGCAGGGATTGAACAGCACCTGTACATGGGGAACCTCGATGCGATTCGCGACTGGGGTTACGCCCCCGAATACGTTGAAGGCATGTGGAGGATGCTGCAGGTGGACTCGCCGGACGACTACGTTCTGGCGACGGGCGGCAACCACAGCGTCCGCGACTTCCTAGTCACCGCGTTCGAGCACGCAGGGCTGAACTGGGAGGATCATGTCAAGTTCGACGAACGGTACTTGCGCCCCACTGAGGTAGATGCACTGGTAGGCGATGCAGGGAAAGCTGAACGCCTCTTAGGTTGGAAGCCGGCCGTGATGGCCCCGGATCTGGCGCGAATTATGGTCGACGCAGACATCGCAGCACTAGAGTGCGAAGGCAAGCCGTGGATCGACACTCCTGCGTTGCAATCGTGGGCGTCATGATGACGGGTGCACCGGAGCTGCGACACGTTCCAGCTGTCAACCGTGATGACGTCACTTATGTCGCAGGTCACCGTGGGTTGGTGGGATCCGCGATCTGGCGGCGCCTCCAGCACGATGGCTTCACAAACCTGGTCGGTAAGTCGAGCGCCGAGCTTGACCTTACGTCTCGCGAGGACGTCTTCCAGTTCTTCGATGCTGTGAAGCCAAAGGTGGTCATCTTGGCTGCGGCGAAGGTCGGCGGAATTCTGGCGAACAGTAGCTACCCCGTCGACTTCCTGTCGGAGAATCTTCGAATCCAGACCAATGTGCTGGATGCGGCGCTGAGTGTAAGGGTACCGAGGGTCTTGTTCCTCGGGTCTTCATGCATCTATCCCAAGTTCGCCGAACAACCGATACGTGAGGACTCTCTGCTAACTGGGCCGCTCGAGCCTACAAACGATGCGTACGCAATCGCTAAGATCGCTGGAATTCTCAATGTGCAAGCGGTTCGGCGCCAGTATGAGCTTCCGTGGATTTCTGCAATGCCTACCAATCTCTACGGACCGGGGGACAACTTCTCGCCAACAGGATCCCACGTTCTTCCGGCCTTGATCCGCCGCTATGAGGCGGCTTACCAGAGCCGAGATAGCTGCGTGGTCAACTGGGGTAGTGGGGAACCACGTCGTGAACTGATGCATGTCGACGACATGGCTTCGGCGTGCCTCCATTTGCTCGAGAATTTCGATGGACCTCAGCAGGTTAACGTCGGTACGGGAATTGACCACACAATCTCTGAAATCGCGCAAATGGTCAGTCGCGCTGTTGGTTTCACCGGCGAGACTCGTTGGGATGCGGACAAGCCTGACGGCACCCCGCGCAAGGTACTCGACACCTCGACGCTTAATGATTCGGGATGGAAACCCTCTATCGATCTGGTCGATGGTATTGCGGATACCGTCGCGTGGTATCGCACTAATGCGAGCTCGGTGAGGTTGAGCGGCTAACACGCGATTAGAGTCAATCTCGGCTGGGAGGTTGAGTATGGGCCGCGGCCACGAGGCCTTTGTGTGCCGGACTGTCGAAATTGAACGAGCATCCCATTTTTGCCGAGGCGAGTCCCGGAAACCTAGGCTCAATTGAGCGAAACGAGAGCGGTATGTTCACTAATCGTGTAGGAGGCGGAGGCGCCATCTGCCTACGGATCACAAGCATTCGATTAGCGAATTGCGAACCGTGAGCTCGAGTTGTAGCTGCGGCCGCCGTGGAATAGGCTCGGAACGAAACCTTTATTCAGAATTCGGAACAATTTGCCTAATAGTGAACGCCAAGCGAAAAATAAGCGGCAGGAGGCAATGAATGGCTAACACCCGGGCATACGAGTCACTCCCGACCAGTAGTAGCGGTCGACGCCTTCGCTTCGTTCGCACCGCGGATCAATCCCGTTCCTGGATTCAGGGACACTTGCGCAGGGTCGCTTGGACAGACGCCGCAGTAGTTACACTCGCGGTCTTGATAGCGCAGTTGGTGCGGTTCGGCACAGACGACGCGTTGGTGTCGGCGGGCGCCGCCAATGCGCCCGCCGCGCTCGTGTCGGCCTCATTGATCGCGGGATGGTTGATCGCATTGCGCGCTTGCCAAACGCTAGACAAGCGTATCGTCCGGTCAGGGTCGCAGGAGTACAGCAGAGTGGTGACCGCGTGCTTCTCGTTGTTTGGGTTGTTGGCAATGGTCGACCTCCTGTTTCGCCTGAACATCGCTCGTGGCTTTATTGCACTCGCGCTCCCAGTTGGGACTGTGGGGCTGGTTCTCTCGAGGTGGGTATGGCGTCAGATCCTGACGCATCAACGAGGTCAGTCCAAGAACATCGAGTACGTACTCGTTGTGGGTAGCTCCAAGTCCGCCATCCCGCTGATTGAGCGCCTGGGGCATCAGCCAGGACTGGGGTTTAGGGTCTCGGGGATCTGTATGCCGGCGACCGAGGGTGCGCGCCGGATCGTCAGCGTCCGGGGCGAGGAGATTCCTGTGTTTGGAACCTTCGATGACGTCTCCAAGGCAGTGGAGGAGTCAGGAGCGACGACGGTCGCAGTGACGTCGGCTGAAGCTCTGGGTCATGCGGCGATGCAGGCATTGTCATGGGATCTCGAGGGTCTCGATGTAGACATGGTCGTATCTCCGGGTGTCATCGACGTCGCAGGGCCGAGAATGATGGTGCGTCCCGTAGCGGGCTTGCCGCTGCTGCATATCGACAAGCCACGCTACGAAGGAGCCAACAGATTTCGTAAGGCTGCGGTCGACAGAATTGGATCGGCTCTGATTCTTCTTGCCATTGCCCCGCTGCTTCTCGTCGTTGCGATCGCGATCAGGGTCGATTCTCCCGGTCCAGTGTTCTACAAGGCTACCAGGGTAGGTATCAACAACAGCCCCTTCACAATGTGGAAGTTCCGATCCATGGTCCCCGACGCCGAAGTCCTGAAGCTCGAACTCCGCGAAATGAATGAAGGGGCTGGGGTCCTTTTCAAAATGAGGAACGACCCCCGAATAACGAGGGTCGGTGCTTTCATTCGTCGATACAGCCTGGATGAGCTTCCACAGTTGTTCAATGTGGCGAGCGGAACGATGAGTTTGGTTGGGCCACGTCCTCCCCTGCCGGAGGAAGTTGAGCAGTACGACGGTCGCGTTGCGCGACGCATGCTCGTTAAGCCGGGAATGACAGGACTCTGGCAGGTCTCGGGTCGTTCAGACTTGTCGTGGGAAGAGTCGGTGCGGCTAGATCTGTCCTATGTCGAAAATTGGTCCATTATGCAAGACGCCCTGATCCTTTGGAAGACTGTGCGTGCTGTATTTGCCAAGGATGGAGCTTACTAATGTTAGGCGAGGTTGCATGAAGCTAGTAGTTCTTGGTCTAGGGTATCTCGGCGCCACACACGCCGCGTGTATGGCTGAATTGGGTCACGAAGTTCTCGGCATTGAAGTGATTCCTGAGAAGCGCGATCAATTGGCGTCCGGCGAGGTGCCGTTCTATGAGCCGGGGCTTCCCGACTTGTTGAAGCGTCACATCGAATCTGGACGATTGCGCGTGTCGGGTTCCTACAGCGAAGCTGCGGACTTCGCGGACCTGTTCTTTATCGCTGTGGGCACACCGCAGAAGAGGGGAGAGTACAGCGCGGACCTCAGCTACGTGAACGCGGCGGTAGACGAGCTGGTGCCGTTGCTCACCAGGGATTCCGTCATTATCGGTAAGTCGACCGTCCCAGTTGGCACTGCCAAGAGATTGTCCGAGCGTGCGGACGAACTCGCCAAAGACATCGATGTAGAAGTTGCTTGGAACCCAGAGTTTCTCCGAGAAGGATTCGCGATCGCGGACACTCTTGACCCCGATAGGATTGTCATCGGCGCATTCGGCGGAGGGCGTGCGGAGGATCTCTGTAGGGAAGTCTACGAGTCCATCCTCGAACGAGGAACGCCTTGCATCGTGACTGACCCGCCAACCGCCGAGCTGGTCAAGACGTCCGCAAACGCCTTCTTGGCGACGAAGATTTCGTTCATCAACGCGATCGCAGAGGTTTGCGATGCAGCGGATGCCGACGTGGCGGCGATTGCGGATGCAATTGGGTATGACGCCCGAATTGGGCGCAAGTTTCTGAACGCTGGACTCGGTTTCGGCGGAGGCTGCCTTCCCAAAGATATCAGGGCCTTTATGGCGCGCGCGGGAGAGCTCGGAGCTGCCGAAGCGCTCAGCTTCTTGCGCGAGGTTGATAATGTCAACATGCGTCGTCGAACGCGCATGGTCGAACTCGCCAAAGTTGTCTGCGGCGGATCGCTGCTTGGATCAAGAATCGCCATTTTAGGCTCGGCCTTCAAGCCGGAGTCAGACGATGTGCGGGACTCGCCCGCGCTGAATGTGGCGGGTCAGATTCAACTGCAGGGCGCGTCGGTGACGGTCTACGACCCTAAAGCTATCGACAATTCAAAGAAGCTCTTTCCGACTCTGAACTATGAGCATACGGCTCTCGAAGCCTGTACGGGTGCAGATGCCGTTCTGATCCTCACTGAATGGCGTGAGTTCATTGAGCTCGATCCAGAAATTGTCGGTAGTGTCGTTAGTAGACGCAACATCATCGATGGACGGATGTGTCTGGACGCCCAACGATGGAGAGAGTCTGGCTGGGCGTACCGAGCGTGACTCCGCCTACGAGTGTCAACCAGCTAGACAGTGAACGGGATGATCCAATGAGCCGCGGGCAGAGAAGACGTCGGTCAATAGGCTGGCCGTCTGGGAATGAATCCGTCGATCTTCGAGGATCACGCAATGTCTCGGATGGGCGCAATGGTGGTGCAACCCGCCGGGACGTTCTATATCTGGCTGTAGTGCCGTGGTATCGAGCTGAGTGCATTGACGTCCTGCTTTCAAGCTCTGATCGAGATGCTGTCATCTACGCCGCGGACTACGGGTTAGATAGAACAGTGCGTACTGGGATTGATGGAAGTTTGTACCACCGGGTATGGCGACGGTCGTTACTGAGGGGCCGAATTCTCGTGACAGGGGTGCCCTGGGCGGCGTTTTCAGCGGATGCCTGCATCATCGACCTGAACCCGCGAAGTCTGAGCGCTTGGTTTGTCCTGGTGGCCCGCCGGCTACTCGGGCGGAGAGTTGTGGTCTGGGGTCACTTGTATCCCCGTGCGGGGGAACAGTCCAGGACGGCCATGCTGAGGCGTTCTATGCGGAAGTTGGCGAACGGGGCGGTGCTCTACGACTATGCAAGCCAAGACAAGGCGCGGACTGATATTCCGGGTCAACCTGTCTGGACGGCGCCGAATGCGCTCTACAAGTCGGCCGCGATTGTCCCAACCGATACTGGCGTCAACCGTCGAGATCTCATATACGTGGGACGATTAGTAGACGAGAAAAAGGTTGACCAACTGGTACCTGCTTTCGAGGAGTCCAAGTTGTGGAGTGAGGGTTATAGGCTTCGAATAATCGGTGACGGTTCAGCCGCGGAGTTGATCGACAAACAGATCGAAATGCTGCCTACCGAAGTGTCTAGCGCAATATCGCGAGGCGGAGTTATTACTGACACCGCGGAACTTGAAAGAGAGTATTCCGCGGCTATCTGTTCCCTCTCTCCTGGGTACGTTGGGCTTTCTGCGACTCAGAGTCTAGGCTTCGGAGTTCCCATGATCTATTCGGTAGATGAGCCTCACGCACCTGAGATCGAGCTTGCCGCGACAGGAGCTATGTACGGGTACACGGAATCGACTAGCAGTGGACTGGCGGCGGCGATGGTGGATGCCGTTCAGAAACTCGAGTCGGCGTCCACGTGCGTATTCACAGACATTTCGAGCGTGATTGCACGCCACTATTCCGCCGAAACGATGGCCGAAGGATTGATCGCGGCCCTTGACGGCGGCGGTTCGGAATTGCGCGGAGCCGCGCTATCGACAGTAGAGGTTTTCGGATGAGTAACCGCTCTCGCCTGCCGGGCCCAGTGAGGGTGCGCCTACGTAGTTTGATGAACTCGATGGCGGTCGACTCGAGCAATGTTGAACTAGGGGATGGGTTCTCCGCAGGGCGAGGCGCAATAGTCTCGGCACCGCACGGCCTGAAAATCGGCAGGTCGGTAAGTATCGGTCCTCGATCTGTCGTCCAAGTTGATGGCCGTATCGGTGACTGGGTCATGATCGGGATGAACGTGCATATCGTCGGACGTCGTGACCACGCTTTGGACGAGGTTGGAGTACCCATGCTCGCCTCCACATGGGTGGGAGACCGAGAAGGCAGCGAAGAGGACGCGGTCACCATCGGTGACGACGTCTGGATCGGGGCTTCGGCGGTTGTTCTGAGTGGTCTGACAATCGGGGCCGGTAGCGTTGTTGCGGCTGGCAGCGTCGTGGTCGGCGACGTACCACCGTTCTCGATCGTTGCTGGAGTCCCCGCGCGTGTCGTGGGGACGCGGTTCTCGAGCGACGCCGAACGGGCGGAGCACCTCCGTGTCCTGGGTACCTACGAGTACTCACCTTCGGGGGTGGGGACTCGTGGAACGATCGGGTAGGAAACCAGGCCTGGACGCACTGGTAGTCTCTCTCAACTTCGACCCTGAACCCACGGGCATCGCCCCCTATGCTGCCGGCCTGGCGAAGGCGCTACGTGCGCGGGGAAAGAAGGTGGGCGTTCTAACTACGTATCCACATTATCCACAGTGGAAGGTGTACGACGGGTACACAGGACTCCGAACTACAGAGTCAGTCGAAGGCGTCTACGTGCAGCGCCTGAGGACCTATGTTCCACGCGTGCCCTCCCTCGCAAGACGCTTGTCCATGGAGGCCCTGTTTGCCCTGCGTGTCGGCCTGTCGTCCGATGTCAGACAGTCGACGTCCATCATCGTCACAAGTCCGTCGCTTCTATCTGCGGCCGTACTCGTTCTCCAGTCCAGGGCCTTGAGACGCTCGAACGTCACTGTCTGGCTCCAGGACATCTACACACTAGGCGTAAGAGAAACGGGCCATACCCGATCAGCTCGAATGCAGAACGCAGTCAAGCTTCTCGAAAGCTGGGTCGTCAGGCACGCACGTAGGACCGTCGTCATCCACGATTCGTTTGAGGACTTTGTTCGAGACGAGCTCGATGCAGATATGTCCAGAGTCGAAATTATTCGGAACTGGACCCATATCGACTCAGGCATTGGGGGCGACATAGGAGAATTCCGACAAAAGATGGGTTGGGCGGCGTCGGAAGTCATCGTTCTACACGCGGGCAACATGGGAAAGAAGCAGGCGCTTCATAATGTTATCGAGGCGGCGCGTGTTTCTGCGTCATCGGATGGCCCTCCGCTCCGGTTCATTCTGATGGGCGACGGGGCGGAACGTCGTGATCTAGAATCTCTCGCGGTCGGTATTCCTAATGTCAGCATCATTGATCCGGTCTCAGTCGATCAGTTTCCCCTCGCGCTTGCGTCGGCGGATATGCTTCTAGTGAACGAGGGACCTGACGTTCGCGGCATGGCAGTTCCCAGCAAACTAACGTCCTACTTTTCGTCAGGCCGCCCAGTGTTGGCAGCCACGCACGGGGCGACTCCCACTAGCAAAGAGCTCCAACTGTCCGGCGCAGGGATTCGCGTATCGCCGGCAAATCCATCCGCGCTGGTTGAGGGCGCACGACGTCTCGGTGAGGACGCCGACCTACGTGATGAGCTCGGACGAAGGGGCCGCCGCTATTTCGAGGACTATCTCGTGGAAGCAACTGCCATAGACAGTTTCGAGGGCCTGATCAAGGCGGACGGTCCGGCGCGCGTCGCGGAGGAGCGGTCGTGACTCATCCCGACCTGTCCCTGCGGGACTTCACAGGCGACGGTTACGAACGCGGGCGAAGCATTCTCGTGCAGATCGCTTGGTTGGCCGTGAGGAGTCCGTTGTCGTGGTGGTGTGTGCCCGCAGCTGTGCGAGTCAAGGTATTACGACTCTTTGGAAGTGTTATCGGAGAAGGAGTCTTGATCAGGCACGGCGTGCGGATCCACTGGCCCTGGAAGCTGTCTGTTGGCGACAATTGTTGGATTGGCGAATCCTGCTGGATCTTGAACCTTGAGCCAATTCGGCTTGGGTCGAATGTATGCATCTCGCAGGGTGCACTTCTGTGCAGCGGCAGTCACCAACGAATGTCGCCGACTTTCGAGTTCGACAATGCGCCTATAGAGATACGCGACCGCGCTTGGGTCGGCGCTCGCGCAGTGATTCTACGAGGGGTCGTCCTAAATGAGCGGTCAGTCGTCGGTGCGAATGCTGTTGTACACAAAGATGTTGAGGCAGGCGCGGTCGTGATCGCTTCCTCGCGCCAAGTTGATGTTACGGGCGATGAGTGACATGACTCAATCGCTGGCCTGGTTCAACTTAATCGTCGGAACTGCCGCTATTCTCTGGGAGACCCGTTTGCGGGTAGGGGCGCTACTTTCGCCTTTCAGTGTCGCAATGTTCATGCTGGTCAGCATCTTCGCTATTCGCCCGTTGCTCATCGTGGACGATCCTGATCACCTTTTCTATGGCTTTCAAGTCTCTGACGGCTTTAGTGCGTCTGCCCTTGTTGGGACCATCGCGATCTTAGCCCTCGGTTGTGGGTACGCGATTGCGAACTTGGCAGAGGACCGGCATGCATCGGGTAGGTCGCGTCCCGCTCGACAAGCGGCTCCGAGCACCTCTGCTTTCGCCAACGAAGTGGGTGGCGCCAGCTCAACCCGTCTTGGATTGTTGGCTGCGGCCGGCCTGTGTTTGTGGGCTCTCGCGATGACGGCCGCCGGAGGGGCCAGCTTCCTTTCCGCGATGGTAGGTGGTCGATCAGCTGAGGTGTCGGAATCTCTGGTGAACCTGCCAATCGTCTTCTACTGCTTGCCTGCTGGCGTCGTCTTTGCCGCGGCCTTCTGGCGAGTTTGTCGAGAACGTGAGTTCGGAGCTCTTCGTGGGCGCGACGCTCTCGTGTACTGGGTGACGGTGGCGGCGGGAGTGGTGCCCCCAGCTTTCTTGGGTAACCGACGCTTTATTCTCCCCTGCGTGATCGCCGCCCTTTTGGCGGCTGTACTGGGTGGCCGTCGCTGGAGCGAGAGGGTAGGGCTTATTCGTTTCGCAGTCGGCTTGGTCGGGTTCCTAGCAATCGCAACTCTGCCCTTCGTCCGTAGCGCGGGATCTCGCGATCCCGACAGCAATCTTCTCGGGGCGATGATGACGTACGTGTCCGACCAGGGGGTTACTGGAGTTGCGTCAAACTACTTCCGGTCGTACGACACGGAGATGTTCGACTACATAGCGTTGGTATCCCCGGACCTCGGAGGCGACGTGCCGTATGGGTACGGCCGCGGCACACTGGTGGATCTCGTTACCAGCGTGGTGCCAGCGCGGTTGCTGTCGACCCCTTCGTGGTCGGATCAGATCCTCGACACTTTGTTCGATGCGACCTGTGGGACGGGTATATGCCCGGTGCCGAGCATCGCGGGGACGGCCTACTTCGACTTCGGTTTTCTAGGAGTTGCCGCGATCGCGCTCGCACTGGGAGTATTTTGCTACCTCTTCAAGTCGCGGTTTCGAGGTCTATCGGGCGTCAGTCTTCTTGTCGTGCTTGTGCTCGGGTCCTTCACGATAACTTTCGTCCGCGGCAACTTCCCCGCGCAAGCGTGGATCGCGGCGAATGTGATTGTGATTGCTGCACTGGCCAGCTGGGTTCTCACAATCGGCCGGGTTGGGCCGCAAAGCATCATTCCGGGTTCGAGTCGTACCCCGACGACCCGGCAAGGGCGAACGGTAGCTTCACGGCGTACCCAAACTAGAGCCTCGGTGATGGCGCGGGGGGAGTCGTGAGTCGAACGATGTCGACCTCAGTTCAATCAAGACCCAACTCGCGGTCCGGTGGCATCGTCGGGCAGGCTGGAATACTTGCCTTGGGGCGCCTCGGGGCCGCGGGGCTACAGGCGGTCAGTTTCGTCATTTTGGCGCGAGAAGCAGGTCCGGACGTATTTGGTCTATTCGCGGCTGTCTACGGAGTCGCCCTGGTCTTCCAGTCTGTTGCGACGCTCGGCCTCGGACAGTTCGTGGTGTCGAGGCGGGCCACGGCAAGCCAGGAGGGTTCGCCAGGGCTGGGTGGCGCGGACCAAGATGATGTACTACTGGCGCTAAAGATGAACTGGGCCGCTACAGCGGTATCTTCGGGCGTTGTCGGGTGCGTTCTGGTGTTCGCAGTGACGAGGGACGGCGAGCACCAGCTGCTCTTAGTCACGTCAATTCTGTTGCTCTGGGCCATTGTCGACAACTACGCGGAGTGCTGGTTGAGCGTGTCTCTGGCAGACGGACGTGTTTGGCAGAATTCCGTGCTGTACGTGCTGAGAAGAGCACTCGCGGTGCTGGTGCTTGTGGTCGGGGTCCTCACAGGTGGGAATCCGGCTACTCTAACGGCGGCTGGGTTGCTGTTCGGGTCTCTATGCGCTGCCATACTGGCGCGGCGGTTAAATATGCAAAGTTTGTCGTCCAGCTTCGGCTTTGCCTGGAGCGCGCGTGTAATGCGGTTAAGCGTGGGGTACTGGATGAATAGCGTGTTGCTGCAACTGCGAAATCTGGACGTGGCGGTCTATGGCCTCGCTGGCGCTTCGCCCCAAGCAGTTGGAGCCTACGCGGCGGCTAGTCGTCTGACCTCGCCGCTACGAATCCTCCCTACGTCTTTCGCGACGGTACTAATGCCACATGCGGCTCGGTCGGGTGTGACCCACACGCGTAATCTCGCGCGTGCGGTGGTGTTCATCTCACTCATTAGTTCAGCTTTGTTCGGCATCGTGATTGTTCTAACTCCGTGGGTGACGGAGCATGTCTTGGGTAGCGAATACAAGAGCGCTACACTTCCCATACAGATAGTCTGCGTGAGCCTAATTTTCGCTGCTATAGCATCCCAGCTGAATGCGGTTCTACTCGGATGGCGTAGGTCCGGGTTGGCGGCCCTTGTTGCCTCAGTGTCCACGGCAGTGTGTTTCGGTGGTCTACTTATCGCTTCGGCAGGAGGCGGTGGAGCGGTCGCTGGCGCTACGGCGCTGGCGATATCTTACGTAGTTCAACTTATCTTACTGCTTTTAGTTACAACCACCGTAGCGCGTCGCGGAAAGAGATTTTGATGAAACCGCAGATTTTTATTAGCGTTTCGGCGGCAGCAGGGAATATTGGAGACGTCTTTATCAGGCGGCAAGCAATCTCCCTCTGTGGGCAAGCTTCAGCGGAGCTTTCTATATATACCGGTGGGATGCCGGCCGACTACATTGCTAGTTTGAATATTCCGACAACTGCACGAGTGACCGATAGTTCCCTGAGATTCCTGTCGCAACTACTTGCCGCACTCGTCCTGACGCGGTCCACATTCGTGATCTCTCCTGGGCCCGCGTTCCTCGGCAGAACGGCGTTGTCTAGAGTGAAACATGCGCTACTATGCGTCATCTTCGGTGTAGCGAAGATACGTGGATGGACAACGCTAGTGCTAGGCAGGTCCATCGTTGGAGGGAGTCGTGTAGACCAGAAGATCGAGCGTTTGATCTGTCGGTTGTCGTCGCTCTATATCGCCCGCGACACCTCCACGTTGCATCGGATTGGAGGCCCGGCCGAACTATTTCCTGACTTAGCATTTAATCAGAGTCCCAGGATTGCGGGCGGGGGGGCGCGTAATCGTCTAATTGTTTCCGTTCGCCATGACCGTGCAATCCCTGAATGGTTCTACGACGTGGTAAGTTCACTTTCTCAGTCCGAGGACCTCGAAATAACTGTTGTCACCCAGGTTCGGGAGGATAACGATCTCAACGCCTGCATTGCTGAACGACTGGTCGCGAAACACGTGTCCTGGCCCCCAGGGGTTACGGCCGCCCAGCAAGAGCGTCGACTATTCGCGACCTACGACGAAGCTGCCATTTGCGTCAGCGATCGATTGCATGTGATCGCTCTGTCGATGCTGAGTGGTGCAGCACCTCTTGTCTACAAATCCAGGGAAGATAGCAAAATCATAGACGCGTTAGGACCGTTCTTCACGCTCCCCGAATTGACCGAGGTGGGCGGAGGTTCTGGGTACTTGTGTTCTCGCGAGCAGGGCGAGCGGCGAGCTGCTGCGGTCGAGGAAGCGCATGATCGTGTGCGGACTCTGTCGGCCCGGATCGCGGAATTGGTCATGCGCTCATGAGGCTACCGACGACTGGCTCATGTCGATACACAGTGCTCCGCGTGCCAATGGCGCTGGTCCCGGGTTTCGTGGTGATTGCCGTCGCCGCTCTCATTTCGGGGTGCAGCACGCCAGCGCCAAGTTCGTCTGCACGAAGTTGTGCCCAACCCGCCTCTGTCGTATTGGCTTCAGTTAAGGCGTTGCTGTCGAGCTCGGCCCCGCTGAACATTGGAGTGCTGGGGGACTCGACCGGAAACTCCTCTACCGAATGGGTCGCACTCTGGGCGCGCTCGCTCGCGACCAAGCGCGACGTCTCTCTCCGACTGTGGGATCCCGTTGCGAACCAGTATCGAGCCGAGGCGGCGCGCTTTGGTAAACGCGGTCCATCGGCAACCGTGTGGAACGGGTCGATCCCCGGGGCGCGTTCGGCGGACTTGATTCGACAGCTTGACCGTCTCCAGCCCGAGGCGCCGAACTTCGTGCTGGTGTCCATCGGACACAACGAAACCCGCGGGCAGGCTAGAGAAGGTTTCGGTTCATTGGTCGATGCGGTGTCGGCGACCTGGCAGGGGCGGGTCCCGGTGGTCTCGGTGCTGCAGAACGCGGCGACCGCACCAAGAGCCGATCGAAGCGCAGCGAATATAGCCGACATTCGGGCTGAAAGCGAGGCTCGGTGCATCCCCTCAATCGACGTTTTCACGGCTTTCAGCGAATCACCGGACTTGTCAGTTCTTATTTCGAAAGATCGGTATGGGGTGCATCCGAACGAACGTGGGTCCTTATTGTGGGCGGACGTAGTCTCTCGAGCTCTTGGGCCGCTGGGTGACCTCGCGCCTGAGACCCCCCGGCCCTACAATGAGCGAGAAGAAGTAACCCAGGCTCCAGCGGGTGAATAACTGACTCTCGTGGTTGTCGAAAGTGTCACCCTGACTTTTGTGATGTGCAGATCGGAGCGTAAATGAGTTACAAGTTTGATCGTCGGCCGTCAGTCTATCCGGCATGGTTGAAAACTCTTCGTAAAGGTTGGTTCTTCGTTGCGATAGGTGCGCTTGTCGGCGCAGCCGTTGCGTACGGATTGAGCCTTCTGGTGACACCCCAGTACCAGGCGTCCGCGGCGCTTTACGTTTCTTCTAGCGTGGACGAAAACAGTTCGTCATCGGCCTATCAAGGGTCGTTGGCCTCCGAGCAGCGCGTTGCCTCATACACCAAGCTCGCAGAGTCCTACGTCGTGCTCCAACAGGCTATCCAGGCTGAGAACATCAATCTCGATGTACGGGCTGCCAGGGAGGCAGTGACAGCATCCGCGACGCCGGACACGGTCCTGATGAGTGTGCGAGCGCGCAACGCGAACCCCGAAACGGCCGAGAGGCTAGCAAACGGGGTTGCCGAGGCTCTTGCAGGCTACGTGGCGCAACTGGAGACACCCCCCGGCGGCAGCGTGCCAGTGGTCAGACTGTCCGTGATCAGTCCCGCGACCGCTACGGATTCACCCGTTACGCCCCAGACGTCCCGATTTGTCCTTGCCGGCATTGCGCTCGGTACCCTACTCGGTCTCCTCGCGCTCTTCGTACGTGCACGCTTCTCTGATCGTATTCGCGAATCTGAAGACATCCGCGAAGGCGTCGGCTTGCCAGTCCTGGCCGACATCTCGGCGGACCCGAACCTGCGAGAGACCCCCGTCCTGGATTTCTCGTCAGGTTGGTCGCAATCGGCGGAGAGCTTCCGAAAGTTGCGCACGAATGTCTCGTTTGCGGATGTTGACAACCCGTCGCGGGTCATTTTGGTGACGAGTCCTGTCGCCGGTGAGGGAAAGACCACTACGGCTCTCAATCTCGGTGCCGTTATGGCCGAGGCCGGAAAGAAGGTCCTGGTGGTTGATGCGGATCTGCGACGCCCGCAGATCGGGCAGAGGACGATGATCAATGGTGACGTGGGCATGACCGACTGGCTGCGAGGCGACGCGGAACTTGCAGACGTGATCGTCGGTTCGGCCGTGGAGAATCTCTCGCTGTTGGCGTCCGGGCAATGTCCCCCCAACCCATCTGAGCTACTTGACTCTAGGAAGCTCGGCGACGGACTGCAGCAATTGTCGAAATCGTTTGATTATGTGATCATCGATTCTCCTCCAGTCTTGCCCGTTACAGACTCGGTGGTCCTGGCCAAGAACGCCTCTGCAGTAGTCGTGGTAGTCCGCGCGGGTGAGAGTCGAGTCCGCAACCTCGCCGCCGCATTGTCGGAACTGTCGATGGCAGATACTGAGGTCATCGGAGTTGTTTTGACTAACTCGAAGGCTCATGACAAATCGTCGTATTACTACTACTCAGGCACGCATGCTCCGGCGCAGCCTGCGAAGTCGGTGCGGCAGTCCGTGTGACTCAGGTAGGTCAGCACTCGGTTACGGAGAGTGTTGACAGTCCAGCGGAGCTGGCGGTTAGCTGTCGGCCAAAGCTGCGCGGACAGCGCATTTCTGCACAGGGATTCAGTGTGCGTCTCGGTCCCGTGAAGGGTCGAAGTTTGTTTGTTCATGCTTGACGCAGTCCGCCACAGCGCGTCCTGTATCAGACCCGTGCCGTACCCAGTCGGGCCCGCACTCGAGTCCTGCAGCTGATAGTCCGTCCACGCAGGACGTGCGGGTACAGCGGACCCTGCGATCTGCGGCGGCACAGCGGACCTCCGGCCCCGCAAACGGCGAACAACGCCCCGCGGCCGGCGATGAGCATCAGGGTGCCGGCCGGGAGGGCGATCGTGATGAACGCCCGGGCGATACCGAGTGCGAACGCGAGGTCCGATGACCGCCCATGCGCTGAACCAGGCACTCAGGACCCGGTCATACGCAACGGGTCCACTACCGACAACGCGACTTCTAGCGTGGACCGTTCGGTTAGAGCGCCCGGGCGATCAGATTTGCGATGGCTTTGCTTCCCAACGGCGTCGGGTGGCGGGGTTGGGTCTGGGATTGCGAGGCGTTCCCTTCGAACCAGCGCGCTGCGCCCGCGCATGCGTCATGTCCGACCGCGGCGGCGGCCACGTCGACGAAGGTCATCGATCGTGTGACGGCGGCTGTCCGCAGGATCGCGTCGAATCGCTTGAAAAACGCGTAGAGGTACGCGGCGTCGGCGTTGCTGATGTTCGCCTGGCCGGGGCAACCGGTTCGGCCGTAGTAGCCGCCGTGTCCGACGAGAACGACGCGAGCGAGGGGTGCACGGGCGGCGATGGCGCTCAGAGTTGCGCCGATCTTCGGTGCGACTGCGGTGAGGGCCGAGGTCATCCGGTCGGCCATGGCTCGATCCTGTCGACACCGAGCGTCCTGGCCGAACCTGGGCGTGAAGCAGGAGGAGACAATCGACCACCAGCGGAGATCGTTGCCGCCGATCGAGAGAGTCACCAGTCGCGTGGACCACGACAGGGCGTTGATCTGGACGGGCCGGGCGCCAAACGATGTCGTCTGTCGGCTGGTCGTGACGTCTGCTGTCGTGGCGTTCACGCAGGCAACCGAGGTGAAGCTCATCCGGAGCTGGGAGGCGAGGTGGTTCGGGTAGGCGTCGCGCGTACGGCCGCACCCGTCCGGGTGCTGCGCCGAGGTCAGTGTCGGCGCCGCGGCGCGTGAGTCCCCGAGGGCGACGTAAGCGGGTGCCGCCGGCGCGGCGAGAACCGACGGTACCGACACACAGCTGATCGCGATGGCGAGGATGGCGACGAGTGCGAGGCGGATTCGGGTCACGGCGGGAGTATCCCAGCTGAACCGGCGGGCGTTACATGAGGCCTGCCTCGGACGGAAACAATCAACAGGGCCGTTGCCGCCCGTTCACGCGAACCCTTTAGCATGACGGGGTTCGATTTCGATGCGAGCAGTGGCTGACCAGCGGGGTGTTCCGGTCCGGGATCGCTTGTGTGACAGGAGTGTTGGCGATGCCGGCATGGTGGAACGTGCGGGGCTGGATGCTGCGCGCGGCGGCCGCTGCAGTTGCGGCGACGGTGATGACGATCGGCGCGGTCGGAGGCCCGGCAGAGGTGTGGGCCGAGCCGCCGAACCTCGGCCCCGCGCCCTCCGCGGTGCCCGAAGCCATCGACGCCACGGTGCCGCCGCCGGCGGTGAAGGAGCTCGAGCGCATACCTGCACGCTCGGTGACCCCCGGCGCCTCCCATGAGCTACAGGAACTTCGCGAGGCGGTCATGCCCTCGCCGAGTGGTGACCGGTTCTTCGATCAGTGGCCGGCGGATCTCACGCGCAGGGCGAGTGGAGAAGTCATCTCCACTCGCGATGTCATGCGCACAGCGCAGTTGTTGATGACGGTTCCGTTGCGGTCGGCCCGCCAGGTCAAGTTCCGCAGCGTCGACGCCGGTGGTCAGCCGATTTTCGGTACCGCGACCCTGTTGGTCCCGGCCAAGGCGTGGCAGGGACCTCGTTCGCGTCCGGTGCTGATTCACAATTCGCCGATCGTGGCGCTCGGTACGAAATGTACGCCCGGTTACACGCTGGCTCACGGCTATCACGCCGACACCAACACCACCGACCTCGTCCCGCCGTTCGCGCAATTGGCACTCGACCGCGGCTACGCGGTGATCGTGCCCGACCACACCGGCCCCCGGATGGCCTACGCCGAACCGTATGTCGCGGCACACGTGATCATGGACTCGGTACGTGCGGCGAGCCGGCTCGACCCCGACAACTTCGGCCGCGGCCCGATCGCCCTGCACGGATACTCCGGCGGTGCGATCGCGACCAATGCAGCAGCGAAGCTGGCCGATTCCTACGCTCCGGAGCAGGCCGAGAGGATCGTCGGCGCGGCATACGGGGGTGTGCCGGCCGACTACCGTTCGCTGGCCGGCGCCATGAACGCCAATCTCGGTTCCGGGGTGTTCCACGCCGCCATGCTCGGCGTCGCACGCGAGCGTCCCGAAGTCCTCGCGATGGCGAACAACGCGGCACGCTGGTTGGCCACGTCTCCGATGCGGGACCTGTGTACCAGCGGGATGGGTGCTCTGGGGGTGTCGCACATACCCACCCAGGTGTTGTCGGCAGATCCCGATCCCTACCATTCACCCGTCGCCGAGCGACTGTTCGAGATCACCTCGATGACGGACGACAAGGCGACGATGCCGTTGCGGATCTATCACGGGACCTACGAATGGTGGATACCGGCGAGCCAGGCGCGTGCTCTGTTTGCCGAGCAGTGCGCGCTGGGGGCATCAGCGTCGTACCGCGAGTACCCGGCCGAACACATGACCGGGATCTTCGCCGGCTTGCCCGACACGTTGACGTGGCTCGACGCCCGCCTGCGCGGGGTACCCGCGCGGAGTGAGTGCCGCTGACAGGATCAGGGCTTCGACGTCGTCGCCGGCCGACCAGCGGTGGGGTGGCTTCGACTCGGCGCCTCGCTTCGCTCGGGGCCGGCTCAACCAGCGGTAAGGCCCGGGGCCGGCTCAACCAGCGGTGGGGCCCGGGGCCGGCTCTGCCGGCGTGTCGCTCGGGACCGGCTCAACCGGCGGTGGGGTCAGAGCGCTGCAACGACCAGATCCGCGATGGCGCGGCTTCCCAGCGGGGTGGGATGGCGGACCTGAGTCGCTGACCGCGAGATGTTCCCTTCGAACCATCGGGCGGCACCCGCGCATGCGTCGTGTCCGACGGCGGGGCCGGCGACGTCGACGAAGGTGATCGACTGAGCGTGGGCGGACTTCTCGAGTACTGCGTTGAAGCGCTCGAAGAACCGCAGGACGAACGCGGCGTCTGCGGCGCTGATGTTGGCTTGGTCGGGGCAACCGGTTTGCCCGTAGTAGCCGCCGTGACCGACGAGTACGACCCGCGCGTGGGGAGCGCGTCGTCGGATCTGCGTCAGCGTGGCGTCGATCTTGGGCGCGAGCCGCGACAGGCCGGAATCGATTCGCCTTGCCACCGAGGCGTTGCCGCGGCAGCGTGCGTCGTGGCCGAACCTTGTTGTGAAGCAGGACGACACCAGCGACCACCACTGCAGGTCGATGCCGCCGATCGACAGGGTGACCAGCCGCGTCGACCGGGACAGCGCGCGTGTCTGGGCGGGATGCGGGCCGTAGAGCGTCGGTTGCGGTGTCGTCATGACATTCGCGGTGGTGGCGTTGACGCAGGCGACAGACCGCAAGGTGAGCCCGAGTCGCGCGGCCACGTGTACAGGGTAGCCGTCATGAGTGCGCCCGCATCCGTCCGGGCGCATGCTGGATCCGTTCGTTGGCGCGGCAGCGCGCGAGTCGCCCAGGGCGACATACTCGGGACCGCCGCCGGGGGATGCCGTCGCCGGCACTGCCAGCACGGTGCTGAGTACACAGATGAGGGCGGCGAGAGTCGTGATGCGGACTCGGGTCATCACAGGGCAGAGGATGGCCAGAGAATCCAGCCGGGCGGTTGCCGTCACCAGCGGATCGTAGGTAGCCCATGCCCTCGTCGGCGCGTATGCCGACAGAGTTCGTCCGATCGGGTGACACTGACATCTGCTGTGCCGCAGGGTGCTTCGTGGTGCGCGTCGATGTGGGTGCCCCCACCAGGGCTCGAACCTGGGACCTGCGGATTAAAAGTCCGTAGCTCTACCAACTGAGCTATAGGGGCAGGACCCCGGCGAGCCGGGGCGTCGATGAGTTTACAACGTGTGCACGCGGCGAGAACGTGGCCCTCCATGTGCGTGTCGTCGAACTCCTCGAGATGGCCCGTTTGTGGGCCTGACCAGTCGATTTGTAGTTTGCGCGAGACGTGTCATAAGCTATCCAAGCTCCCAACGGAGAACACGACCGGCCCCCTTCGTCTAGCGGCCTAGGACGCCGCCCTTTCAAGGCGGTAGCGCGGGTTCGAATCCCGTAGGGGGTACGCCTGTCCGGTACTCGGCGACGAGGACCGGTCAGATAATTGAACAAGGCCCTGTGGCGCAGTTGGTTAGCGCGCCGCCCTGTCACGGCGGAGGTCGCGGGTTCGAGTCCCGTCAGGGTCGCCAAAGGTTTCGGTTCATCGCAACCGGCACCTTCCGGCCAGGTAGCTCAGTTGGTACGAGCGTCCGCCTGAAAAGCGGAAGGTCGTCGGTTCGATCCCGACTCTGGCCACCACAACAATCCCCAGCAGTTCACACTGCTGGGGATTCTTGCGTTCGGACCCCCTTCGTTCTAAGCGCCCAGAACGCAACCGCGACATGCGGTCTCAGAACGCCGCCGACGATTTCGGATGGTTCTCCACGCCAACATCAGTCCGTCGCAGACGCGTTGCGGTGCACATGGGTTCGCTGACGGTGTCGTGGTTGCTCTGGAATGTTCTGGTCGCCAGGTGGTTTCGACTCGGCGCCTCGCTTCGCTCGGTGCCGGCTCAACCAGCGGGTGGGGGTACCTGGTCAACCAGCGGGAGAGGGCGCCTGGTAACCAGCGGGTGGGGGCGCCTGGTAACCAGCGGGTGGGGGTGCCTGGTCAACCAGCGGGAGAGGGCGCCTGGTAACCAGCGGGTGGGGGCGCCTGGTAACCAGCGGGTGGGGGTGCCTGGTCAACCAGCGGGAGGGGGTGCGGGGAGTGGTCGGCAGATGGTTTCGACTCGGCGCCTCGCTTCGCTCGGTGCCGGCTCATAGCTCCTATGTCAAGCGGCGGCGGGTGTGGGGTTGTCGGCTGTGCGGGTGCGGGCGTGGTGGTCGGTGGTGAGGTTGTTGTAGACGACGCGGGCGAGTCGGCGTTTGAGGCAGCGCATCGCCTCGCGAGGAGTCTTGCCGTCTGCCTTCTTCTTCTCGTAGTAGGCGTGGCCGAGGGTGTGGGGCATGCGTGCCTGGGTCAGCGCGATGCGGTGGATCGCGGCGTTGAGTTGGCGGTTGCCCGACCGCGTGAGTCGGTGGCGTCCGGGTTGGCCGACCACACCGGCACCGGGGCGATGCCGGCGTGGCGGGCGAACTGGGCCTCCCCGGGGAAGCGGGTGATGTCGGCGGATTCGCCGAGGAGTTTCGCGGCGCTGAGCGCGCCACAACCGGGCATCGCCAGCAGGGTGGGCACCGCGTCGGAAACCGTTTTGGTGATCTCTCGTTCGACCTCTTTGATCTCCACGGTCAGGTCGTAGATGGCCGCGACTTCCTTGCCAGCCAGGCGGGCATCGACACTACTACCTTGGGTCTTCAACCAGGTCTGCAGCGCTTTCTGATGCTTCTTCGCCGTCAACCCACCTTTCTTGATGTGGTACTCGGGGTCGAGTTGATGCACCCGCCACAACACCCGGTTGATCTTCGAGGTTCGTT
>NZ_JAKRFE010000039.1:0-2167 GCF_022348225.1 Gordonia sp. McavH-238-E | reverse complement strand
GTGCGCCCTGAGGCGCGTTGTTACCGATCGGGGGTGAGAGACCCCCGATCTCGGGTCGTCACAGCGGCCTGAGGAAGCTGGGAGGCAGCTCGGATCTCGTTGGGAGTGTGTGAGGTTCGGGTGGCAAGCGGCCTCCGACAAAGTTGGGTCGTGTCAGTACTGCCAGATGGCGCGGGCCTGGTGAGCAAGACGAGAAGGTGTACGTGAGGAACCAGTGTCAGAGGCCTCGTTAGGTGGAACCGACTGCAATCTGGTGGATTGGTCGGGAAATGGTGCGCGCGGAGGGAAGTGTTACCAGACGCGTCCGCCGAACACCGTGGCCTGCGGTGTCCGGTAGCCGGTGGAGAAGTGCTGTGGGGTATCCGCCGGGGCCATCGGGGTAAAGCTGGGCACCTCCCTCGTCGATCGGGAACATCGTGAACAGGGGAACCCATCGGGTGTTCCCGCCGGGGTAAGGCCGCAGCCAGCGGCAACCGGGCGGGTAGATGCACTGCCCATCAACGGCATCGGGTGGGGGCGGAGCGGTCGTAGTACTCCGAGGACGGGAAAGCCGGCCACATGGGGAAGGACCGCAGTAGGACAGGCAACGATTGGACTGTAATGACAGAAGACGCACCGATGAATATCGGTGCCGCGCTGGCCAAACCGTTCACGGCACGTCAGCGGGTACTGGGGATGCAGACAAAGTTGCATCGTTGGGCGGCGGCCGATCGTGGTCGTCGGTTTGAGGATCTGTACAACCTTGTGGCCGATCCGTGTTTCCTCGCCGAGGCGTGGACACGAGTTCGGGGTAACCAGGGAGCTAAGACATCCGGGATCGATCGCCGTACCGCGGCCTCGATCGAGGCATCCGCACAGGGTGTGACCGGGTTTCTCGAAGACGTCCGCGCGCAACTCAAAGCACGGACTTTTCGCCCGGTCCCGGTACGACAGGTGATGATTCCCAAAGCCAATGGCAAGAAACGAGGATTGGGAATCCCGACCGTCACCGACCGGGTCGTGCAGGCCTCCCTGAAACTGGTGTTGGAACCGATCTTCGAGGCCGATTTCTCGTCCTCAAGTTACGGATTCCGACCCGGCAGGCGAGCACAGGACGCGATCGAGGACATTCGGTTTCATGCGGCCCGAGGTTATGACTGGGTGTTTGAAGCCGACATCGCCTCGTGTTTCGACGAGATCGACCACCCCGCGCTGCTGGCGCGGATACGGGCACGAATCGCCGATAAACGGGTTCTGGCACTGATCAAGGCCTTCCTCAAAGCAGGAATCCTCGATGAGGACAAAGCCTTCCGGGATACACACACTGGCACCCCGCAGGGCGGTATTCTCTCGCCCCTGCTGGCCAACATCGCCCTCTCGGTCCTCGATGACCACATCGATGACTGGTGGGCGGCCCACAACAACAGCAGCGCACGCGCTGCGCACCGCAACCGCGGCGGAGCGACCTATCGGCTCGTCCGATACGCCGATGACTTCGTGGTTCTGGTGCACGGATCGCGTGCTCACGCTGAGCAATTATGGGACCAGGTGGGCAGGGTCCTGGCGCCGATGGGGTTGCGTTTCGCCCCAGAGAAAACCAGGATCATCTCCACCACACAAGGGTTCGACTTTCTCGGATTCCGCATCCAGCGGCACACCCAGAAAGGCGGCACCCGGTCATACATCTACAGCTACCCGTCACAGAAGTCAGTCGCTTCGATCCGACGCAAGCTCAAGAGTATGACCCGACAGATCACCCACCAAGCCCCGGACCAGTTGTTCCTGCGACTGGGCAGGACGGCACGGGGCTGGGCACAGTACTTCCGGCACAGCTCGGCCAGCGCCACCTTCAGCGCCCTCGGGCACTATCTGTGGTGGCGCGTGTGGAACTGGATCAAGAACAAACACCCCCACACCAGTCGACGGGCCCTGTTCACCAGATACAACCCACACCGGTGGCCGGAATACAACGGAGTCAGGCTCTACCACCCGGCAACGATGACCATCCAGCGCTATCGCTACCGCGGCACCAAGATCCCGACCCCCTGGGACACCTCACCCGCCATCCCAGCGTGACCTATGGAGAGCCGGATGCGGTGAAAGCCGCACGTCCGGTTCGGCGGTGCGGCCCCGGGAAATAGCCTGCGAGCAATCGCAGCCACTACGCCCGGGGCCGACACCAACTGGG
>NZ_JAKRFE010000038.1:0-2844 GCF_022348225.1 Gordonia sp. McavH-238-E | reverse complement strand
CCGACGCGCCCACCCTTCGAGCTCACGGCGCTCGTCATCAGTCAGAACAATATCCACTGCTCGCGGACCCCGGGTTGCCATTCCCTAGCCTAACAACCGAACGGAAATTAATGACTCAGGACACTAGATCCGCAGCAACTAACGATTTTCTTTCCGGTGCATACTATAAGAAGATCGCTCAGACCCTTGAACGCGGAAAGTTTGATCTTCTTTTCCTTCCGGATGCTCTCGCAGTCGAGGACAGCTACGGCCATGATCTGCAAACAGGCGTCGGACTGGGCGGCCAGGGCGCGATCGCACTCGAGCCCGCCACGGTGGTGGCGACGATGGCCGCCGTGACCGACCGGTTGGGACTTGGAGCCACCATCTCCACCACGTATTACCCGCCGTTTCACGTCGCCCGTATCCTGGCAACGCTGGATAACCTGTCCGACGGGCGGGTGTCGTGGAACATCGTGACATCGCTGAACGATTCAGAGGCAAAGAACTTCGGAATCGATGCTCATCTTGAACACGACACCCGTTACGACCGCGCGGACGAGTTCGTCGAGGTCGTACGTAAGCTGTGGAACTCGTGGGACGATGATGCGCTGCTGTTGGACAAGATCTGCGGCCGGTTCGCTGATCCTAAGAAAGTTCATTACGTCGATCACCGTGGTGACTGGTTCGACGTGCGCGGCCCCCTGCAAATCCCCCCTTCAAGTCAGCGCGAGCCAGTACTCCTCCAGGCCGGATTGTCGCCTCGCGGTAGACGTTTCGCGGGCCAGTGGGCCGACGCCGTGTTCAGCATCTCGCCGACGCTGGAGATGATGCAGCGCACGTACCAGGACATCAAGGGGCAAGTGAGTGCCGCGGGTCGCAACCCCGACGCCACGAAGGTTTTCACAGCTGTCATGCCCATACTTGGGGAGACCGAGGCGATCGCACGCGATCGCCTCGAATACATCAACGGTCTCGTCCACCCCGAGGTCGGTCTGTCGACGTTGTCGAGTCATAGTGGAATCGACTTGTCCGCCTTCCCCCTAGACGCGAAGTACTCCGACATCGTCGCGAGCTTGGGGGACGCGCACATCCCCACCATGCTCCACATGTTCTCCACGGTTGCGAGCGACGGCGAGGATCTGACACTGGCCGACCTTGGAAAGCGTTATGGCACGAACGTGGGTTTTGTCCCGCAGTGGGGAGGAACGCCCACCCAGATCGCCGACAGACTGGTCGAGTACTTCGATGCGAGAGCGGCTGATGGGTTCATCATCTCCGCCGCCTATCTGCCCGGCGTTTACGAGGACTTTGTCGACCAGGTGGTGCCGCTGTTGCAAGAACGTGGGGTATTCCGCGACGAGTATGAGGGATCAACGCTGCGCGACCACCTCGGCCTGGAACTGCCAAGCGGGGCGGCGGCGCTGTGACCGACACCAGCTCAGCGGTCCACACCCTCGCGTACAGCAACTGCCCTGTTCCCAACGCCCTGCTGGTTGGCCGCGAGTCGCAGTTGCTCGCCGAGGCTGGCATCAATCTGGACGTGCTGGGAGGGCCGCTGGGCTCCTTGCACTTCACCTACGATCATCCCGCTTACACCCGATTCGGCGGAGAGATCCCGCCGTTGGTGAGTGAGGGCCTGCGTGCACCGGGTCGCACACGCCTCCTGGGCGTCACCCTGTTCGAGGGAAAGCTGGGCTTTTACGCGGCCGACCCCACCCTGACCGCACCGGAGCAACTGGCGGGGCATCGTGTCGGCGTATCCGCATCGGCAATCCGGATCCTGCGCGGCGACCTTGGTGACTACCGACAGCTCGACCCGTGGCGCCAGACTCTCGTCGCACTGGGCACTTGGGAGGCGCGAGCCCTGCAGCACACCCTTCGTCACTCCGGCGTAACAGTAAACGATATCGAGCTCGTACCCATTGAGACGGCGGGAGTCGACTTACCGCAGGACCGACTCAGCGCATCGGCATCAGTGAACGGTTCGGACCTCTTTCCCGCCGTCGGGGCCCATCAGGCACAAGTCTTTGCCGGGGGGACGGTCGATGCGCTATTCAGCTGGCTTCCGTGGTCCGCGGAGTTCGAAGACCTCACCGGTGTTAGACCGCTGCGTGACCTGAGCTTGGACAGGACAAGCCACTACGCCAGCGTTTGGACAATCAGCGCGCAACTCGTCGATAAGAACCCGTCACTCGTGCAGCATCTGGTGGATACGGTGGTCCGGGCAGGCTCCTGGGCGCGCGATCATCTGACCGAGACAGTCGCGATTCATGCCCGCAACCTCGGTGTTAGCGAGACTGCGGTGACACGCGGTTTCGGCGAGCACTTCACCGACAACTTAGTACCCACCCTCGACCACGATGCGCTCACTGTCCTTGCTGCGACACAGCGGTACCTGGTCGACCACGATCTGGTGGATAAGGCGATCGACCTGACTGATTGGTCGGCCCCGGAATTTCTGCAGACGAGCCTGCGTACATGCGCGGCCGGCACATCAGCGATTGGAGAATACGAATGACAGTCACCGACGACACGGCGGCGGCCACCGACCGGCGGGCGGGCGATCCTCTCGCGGTGGCTCGAGACCTTGCTGCAAGCTGGCGGGAGGGAATCGTCGAACGGGATCGCGATGGGGGGCCAGCCACCCGTGAGAAAGAGGACTTACGCCTAAGTGGTCTGCTGGCGCTCGCGGTACCCGAGGAGCACGGTGGTTGGGGCGCAGATTGGCCGACGGTCTGAACCGCCCCGGGTCTGTCGGAGGCTCTCGAACCTGTGAAGGATGGAGAGCATGGCAGCACCACGCAAGTACAGTGAGGAACTCAAGGACCGGGCCACCCGGATGGCATGTGAAGCGCGACGAGA
>NZ_JAKRFE010000037.1:0-6694 GCF_022348225.1 Gordonia sp. McavH-238-E | reverse complement strand
ATCTCGTCGCGCTTCACATGCCATCCGGGTGGCCCGGTCCTTGAGTTCCTCACTGTACTTGCGTGGTGCTGCCATGCTCTCCATCCTTCACAGGTTCGAGAGCCTCCGACAGACCCGGGGCGGTTCACATCGCCACCATCTCCACCTTCACCACACTCGAACCCGGCGACGTCATCCTCACCGGCACACCCGCCACCACCAACCGCCCAACCCCACTCGAACACGGCGACGTCGTCACCATCACCATCGACGGCATCGGACACATCTCCAACCGCTTCATCCGCCACCCCCACACACAACCCGCCACCACCCAGGTGGCGCCGGCGTATCAACAGCTGTGAACCAGGACCGAAACCCGCAGTGCGGCAACCCCATCACCCACCGCTTCCCCGCCTCACGCACCCAGCTCAACTACCGCACCCTCGACACCATCACCCGTCGATTCCAACGCGGCACCAACCTGCAACTACCCGTCACCCACACCGACAACTGGGACTGGCAACTGAGCGGCACATGCCGCAACATGCCGACCGACTTGTTCTACCCCGCTCACGGGTTGCCCGGCCATGCCCGACGAGCCAGTGAACGCAACGCCAAACGCATCTGCGCAATATGCCCGGTCATCACCACCTGCCGCGACTTCGCGCTTCGCAACCGTGAACCCTACGGCGTCTGGGGAGGCCTCAGCGCCCACGAACGCGCAATCACCACACACAACGACCCCCATGCCCCAGCAGAACCCTGAACGCTTGAAAAGCCCGATCACCACAGTCGCCCATCGACGACCCTGATGCGCTGGAGGGTATCTATCGGTCGTGACGAACCCACGCCCTCAGGCAAGCGCGAGCCTGACGCACCTGATGAAACATGCAGTGCTCGTGCTGACGTAACGTAAATTGTCGGCACTTCAAATAGGTTGTGGCAGAGTGTAATTCGAGCGTACGATGACGTAGGTATTCGTCACGTGACGGAACGCGCAAACATCGAACCCGAGAGCGCTTGGCGAACCAAGGCTCCGCGATGTACTCGCTTGAGAGCTCGCCGCTCGTCCAGCCATGGATGCCGACCTCGGAACAACCGGCCACCCATCGACGACGAACCTGGAATTCTCGGCCAGATAGTCCGACTGGTTATGAGCTCAAGTCGTAAGCCTGCCTGATTAGACTGGCCTCCTGCCGGTATCCGATCTGGTCCAGGTACTCGAGCAAGATGGGGATAGGGGGCCAGTTCCGCCGCGGTCCGTCAACTTCTGCGCCCGAGTAGGCGCCGCCGCCGGGGCCTTGATACAAACCCCCACCGACGCCTGTATACAAGCCACCGCCCACACCGGTATAGAGACCGCCACCCACACCTGTGTAGCAGCCTCCCCCGACTCCGGTATAGAGACCGCCGCCGACTCCGGTGTACGCGCCGCCACCGACGCCCGAATAGGCGCCCCCGCCCACCCCTGTAGACGCGCCGCCACCGACGCCTGTGTATAAGCCACCGCCCACACCGGTATACAAGCCGCCACCAACTCCGGTGTATCTGTTACGGGGCCAGCCTTGAGGATCAATCCAGTCCATTCCTCAAGGCTATATGGCACTCCGGACAGATCTGTGTACTCAACCTCAAGACGTCGGCTCGATCAGTCCGCCAGGCTATCTGTGTCATCCGAGCAGCGGCACGACGGCTCAACCTGCAAGAGCAGGAACGTCATCGCGAAGTTATCGGCATCCGAAAAAGACTGGTGGAGAACACATGTTTGAAGCGTCTCTGATCTACCGTCGGGGCCGACGTCCGTCGTTCGAGGTCTTAGCCCACTCGAAACATCTTTGGTGTGCACCTGTGACCCGACCTTTTCGGGGATGGGGTGCGGTGGCCTCTAGTGTGTCGGTCTTGCGGTCTAGCCTGTAGATGTGGGGCCATCGACGAGCGCATGGATCAGCCGTAGTGTCGGGCTCGATCGTGCCGTGGGCGTAGTCGCGGCGTGGCTTGCTGACGCTGGCGAAAACTACGGCCAACGCGGGCTGGTTGTCCCTCAGAAAGGGGATCTGCGTCATCCCACTCCTGCTGTTGCGCGGTTCGTTGCGAACGGCAATGTAGGAAGTAGTCGTAGTTTGTCCGTCGAAACAGGCGGTCCGATACTCGCGTTTGTCCCGACGTTGAAGCTGTTGGCGGACGCGGTCCGGTTGGCTGACGGCAACGCGCTGGGAGTGGTGGAGCATGCCGCCGGCGAAGTTGCTGGCTGGGCGGCAGCGGTAGGTGCGATTGACCTGGCCACGGGTGCCGCAGGCCCTCCGGTCGATCCACGCTTGCGCGAGGCGTTCGAGTCGATCCATGACGCCGGTTACAACGGATATTCGGTGTCGGATTCGTTCCTCAAACGACGCATCTCCGACGACCTGGCAGTGCTTGCCGAAGCCGATGTCTCGCAGATGTTTCTCGATGGGTACCTCGTCGGTCTTGGCGCCAATGGGTCTCGTCTCGACGGATTGCGTCAGATGTACGCGAAGCACACCGGCCGGTAACGCGGTGCGCTCCGCTCGGGATCTCGCTGTGCCGCCATACCGAGCGGTCCAGCCACCACGCGCGATGGCTCAAGCTCGCTCGATAGCTGACTGATCGATCCATCGCGCCAGAAGGCTTAGCGCGGCAAGCTGTTCGAGTGCGGTCTGTTCCTCAAGATCGAGTTCGTCGTTGGGCAGGTGGCCAAGCGGATTTCGAATGGCGCTGAAGCATCCCGCGCCGAAGTCCATGGCGCCTTGGCGCATGGATTCCCGAGTCTCATCCTGGATGATCTGCGGGAACCGAAGCCGTGGCTTACCGGGTTGCGGCGGCTTAGGACTAAAGACCTCCTGCACGAGCTTGCGATCCGAAAGGTCGCGTCGTTCAACCTTTGCCTGGATGAGCGAGTTAGCCGCTTTTGCGGCCGCGAGTACTGCCTCGTGCCGCTGGCCTAGAGACCAGGGCAGCTCCGCGGCCTTCCAGATGAGATGGTGCATCGAACCTGCCGTGATCTTTGGTGATGCAAACCCTGGACCTAGCTTCTGCGCCACTTCGTCGTGCGTCGCCAGTCGCGCAAGCAGCTTTCGAGCCGCGTCACGTTCGAGTTTGAACTCGTCGTTCTTGCTCGCCTGGTTCTCCACACGCCACTCTGAATAGAGTCGGTCGAGTATCGGCCTCACGACCTCGGCGAGTTCGATAGCTCGGGGTCGACCACATGCAGGGGCAGAGCGATTGGTGATGTGCGAGACGCGACCTGAATTGCTGGACTGATTCACGGCCCGGGTCTGGTCGACAAACTCTTCGAGTCGTCCACGGGTCCAATCGGTGTCGACTCCGTCAAGGTTCACAGCAGGTGATGATAGCTGGGTACCCCAGGGGCGCCCAGGGGTCTATGCGGCCATTCAAGCAAGCCGCTACCAGCCATAGCGTAGATGGTGGCGAATTGCTCTGCGCAGCAATAAGTTGCGTCACCTGTGACGGTAGTGTACGGGTATTGCGGGGCCGGACGCATCGACTGAAGCAAACGGTTAGGTGTGCGCCCAGGGGCCCGCGCTCGCGCAGAGGCGGCGATGAGAACAAAATGCCTGGTGTAGCCTGGTGTGCATGGCTAACTTCACGGCGAAGGGCGCATGAGTTCATCTCGTGTCGTGACCGTCTTTATCGACTCCCCGCTAGTAGATGCTGGCGATATTCCGCCGCCTGAAGTTGGGGCGGTGATCACTCTGCCGCTGGCGTTTATCGAAGACACCTTGCCGACCCGTTCTGACCGTGGCGTGACGACGGTGCGAGCAAGTTTGGACCTGTCAGATGACCCGCCGAGGCTGCGAGGCGGCCGGATGGGGATCGAGCGTCATTGGCAGTGGACGGGCGTCCTCCGTGGCGACGGGTGGACGGCTCATTGGGCAGGGGTGCGGCCCCGTGCGGGGCACGTCGAGCTGACTGGCCGGTTTTCTGTCAAGCCGTGGGCCCGCGAGACAGTTCGCGGTCGAGTTACTCGAGTGACGTTGGTATCCACCCTGTACACCCGTGCCGTCAGCGGAGCTTGGTCGCCCGCACCGGGTGCGGCGCTACGCTATGCCGACGTCGACAGCACGCCCCGATGGCTCAACCTCGAGGCCGATCCGCATAAGCGCGTGATCGGTGTTCTTGTCGATCTCAACCTCGACGACGTGCCGCAACGCGAGCTGCGGCCGCCACTAGTGCCCGGCGACGTGGCGGCCTCAGGTAGCAATGTGTGGATTCTGGATCAGCAGCTACCGGTGGTGGTGTGTATCGGCGCGGAACAAGTCGCGACGGAATACGTGTTCGCAGGAGCGCCGAACGGTGGCCGCGGAGTGCACGCCACACCAGGGGGCTGTTGGGTGAGCGGCCCTGACGGGCTCTACCGCGTGACAAATGGCCGTCCGGCGTACCGAGTGAGCGATGCAGCCACCTCCGTGGCCGCCACCGTCGGCGAGACCGTCCTCGCCCGTTCCCTCACCCAGCCGTGGACACTGCATACTCCAAGCGCAGCCCCGAACAGCGTGAATCTTCCCGAAGGCCCGGTAGTGGCAGCCGTGGCCGACGGTGACTCGTTCCTGATCGCGATAGACCACCAGGACGCACTGCGCTTCTTTCTGGTCTCTCCGGCCGGCACAGTCATACCCGGGCCAATCCTTGCGCCCACACCGCCAGCACGAAGCGGCGCCAGGCCGGTGCTGGCCGGCTCCCCACCGCACCTAGTCCTCGATCCCGCAGTGCCAGACATCGGCGCCGATACGATTCCCGCCGTGCACCTTCCGGCCACTCCTCTCACGGTCGGCACCGCCGGACAGTGCGTATGGTTCGTCACCCACCCACGACCCTCAGATACGCCAAGGACGTCGACGCACCAAGAAGCCGACGTCGGCCGCCCGTGGTGGTTACTCACCATCCTCGACGACACCACGTTCGCTCCCATGCTTAGCAGTCTTATCGCGACCCCCTCACCGACGGTGGCGCGTGACAACCAGGGAACGTTCTGGCTCATCCACAACAACCAGATGGCCACGCTCACAACCGACTCGTCGCAAGGCGGACTCATCCCCTACCCCATGCCTGGGGCGTCGGCGACCCTTCTGCCAGAGACTCCTCCCCGCGCGGAATCTTCAGGCCCCATACATCGATAGAGTTCGGAAACGCTCAGGAACACGCTTTGTGTCGGGCCCCGAAACCTCGCGGGACCCGACCAAAACTACTTCTGCGCAGCAGCGACTACGCTAGGTTCGGGAATACCTCTTTCATATAGTCCCACTCCTTAATTTCATCACTGATAGCGCCGTTGCGACCTACTTCGTAGCAGGTGACTACACCGACGATCTTCTCGTCAGGAATATAGCTACCGCCATTCATGATGTACGGCTTCACCGGGTCCTGGGTGGGAAGGTTGTTAGGGTCGGGCTTCATACTCGCCCGTCCGTCGTAGTAGAAGTCGTGCTCCTGGAGTTCGGCAACCACCAACATCTTGTGTGGGTTGCCAGGCTGACACACGATGGCGCCGCCTGCGAGGGGGTAGCAGGCAGTCACGGTCAAGGTCTGTTCGATCGTTGCTTGTCCGCTGTATTGCCCATCGGACGCGCCGAATGTGACTTTCCCGCTTTGGATGATGTGTCGCACGGGACTGCTGCACGGATAGGTGACATCTGATCTGGCTTGCCTTCGGGCGGTCGGGAAGGATGTAGCTGTGCCCAAGCCGTACCCCCAGGAGTTCCGTGACGATGTGGTCCGGGTGGCTCGTGATCGTGGAGAAGGCGTCACGATCGAGCAGGTCGCCAAGGACTTCGGTGTGCATCCGATGACGTTGCACAAGTGGATGCGACGCGCGGATATCGATGAGGGCCGCAGCCCTGGCGTGACCTCGACCGAGTCCCCTGAACTGCGCGAGGCCCGTAAGCGGATCCGGCTACTCGAGCAGGAGAACGAGGTGCTGCGTCGGGCGGCGGCGTACCTGTCGCAGGCGAACCTGCCGGGAAAAGGCTCTACCCGCTCGTGAAAGAGCTCGCCGCCGACGGAATCCCCGTGGCGGTGTCGTGCCGGGTACTTCAGCTCTCTCGCCAGCCCTACTACCGGTGGCTGGCCAGCCCGGTCACCGATGCCGAGCTGGCTGCGGCGTATCGGGCCGACGCCCTGTTCGATGCCCACCGCGAGGACCCGGAATTCGGCTACCGATTCCTCGCCGGAGAAGCCACCACCATGGGAGAGTCGATGGCCGAGCGGACCGCGTGGCGGATCTGCCGGGACAACGCCTGGTGGTCGGTGTTCGGCAAGAAACGAGGCCGTAACGGCCGACGACAGGGACCACCAGTCCATGATGATCTGGTCCAGCGCAACTTCATCGCCGAGGAGCCAAATCGGTTGTGGCTGACCGATATCACCGAACACCACACTCGCGAGGGCAAGCTCTATCTGTGTGCAATAAAGGACGTGTGCTCCGGGCGGATCGTCGGCTACAGCATCGATTCCCGGATGAAGTCCCGGCTGGCCGTGGCAGCGTTGCACAGCGCGGTCGCCCGTCGTGGTGAGGTGGCCGGCTGCATCGTTCACTCCGATCGAGGATCGCAAGGCGGATTCAACTGGTCGTCGCAACACCATGATCATGGAGGTGTTTGCGGTGGCTACGGCGGACTGGAGTCGGAGGACCAGCGATGTGGCGGTAGGTGTTCGTCGGCAGTGGCGTGCTGATCGTGCA
>NZ_JAKRFE010000036.1:0-9827 GCF_022348225.1 Gordonia sp. McavH-238-E | reverse complement strand
CGTCCCACCCGTCGAGTACGAGAGCGCCTACTGGTCGACCCACACCGTCACCAGCTACCGTGAGAACCCGGTCCCCGCAAACGCTGGAACCAACTAACCGAGCCTCCAGCAAACCCGGGGCGATTCAGTCTTCGCAGTAATCCGCGAGATTGCCAAGGTCGACGGCTCGCTTGGCCACCTCTACGGATACCACCTCGTGTGTGCAGCCTTCATCGAACTCCTCGGCTCGCCGGAGCAGCGCGACGCCACTTACCGCCGCGTGGCGCAGGGTTCCTGGACGGGGAACGCGTTGAGCGAGAACAACAGTCACATTCTCGACTGGAAGGTGCGTGCAACCCCACGCGACGACGGTGGTTACGTGCTGAACGGGACCAAGCATTTCTGTAGCGGGGCGCTCGGATCCGATCTGCTTCTGGTGTTTGGCGTGGCGCAGGATGATGACTCACCCGAGCGGTCGGGAATTATCACAGCGGTCATACCCACCGACCGAGGGGGAGTGCGTCCCAACAATGACTGGAAAGCCCTGGGGATGCGGCGGACCGACAGCGGTACAACGGACTTCAAAGATGTTCAAGTGCTTCCGCACGAGGTGTTGGGGGCTCCGAACAGCGTGATCACCGACTTTTTCGGCTATAGGCGCGCCAGCCTATTCGGCCCGTTGGTGCAACTGATCTTCTCGCACGTCTACATAGGAATTGCCGCCGAAGCGCTGGACTCCGCTCGCGAATACACGCTGGAGCACGCACGGCCATGGACCCCTGCGGGGGTTTCTGAGGCCACGCAGGATCCATACGTAGTTCGGACCTTTGGAGAGCTTGCGATTAAACTACAAGGCGCTGACGCGGCGGCCCGCGATGCGTCGCACGCGGTGCAGCGGATCTGGGAGAAGGGTGATGCTTTGGCACCCGCCGATCGGGCCTCGCTGATGGTTCAGGTGTCGGGGGTGAAGGTCTTGGCCACCGAGGCGGGTCTGTCTATAGGCAGCCGGATCTTCGAGGTCATCGGGGCGCGTGGGACACACCCGCGTTTGGGGCTGGACCGGTTCTGGCGCAACATCCGGACGCACAGCCTGCATGACCCGGTGGCCTACAAGATTGCCGACGTCGGCCAGTACTTCTAGAACGACCGTGATCCCGTCCCAGGCTTTACATCCTGACAAGTTCGACAACACACATCGGCGATCCCCCCACCAGGTCGCGGGCGGAAGCGACATCGGCGGTGGTGCCACGAAGTTCCTGGACAAGCTCGTCGTAGCGTGCACGCACCGTCGGGGTGAGGCCGCCACGGTTCTCCATGGCGATAAACGCCGTTGTCTTGGCGCCTTTCTCCCCGAACGCCGTGCCCATCCGGTCGAATGACTGAAACGACGGCACTCCCGCAGGGATCGGGTCGACCGACTGCTGCCGCACGACTGTCTCCAGCTGCGGGAACGCTCGTGACCGCCTCGACGGTGACAGCCTCCACTCCCCCGCTGCGCAGCAACACCGCCGTGGCGTCGAGCAGACGGTTCCGGGAACGAACCCGCCGCGGATCGACGTCGTCGAGGCCATTGATGCTCACCGCCACCAGGTCTCCTCACGCTGTTGGTCCAGCGTGGATGTGGCATTCTACCAACGATACCGTTGGTAGTGGTCTGCTACCGGCACGAGCATCGATTCGAGGACTGTGATGTCAGCACCCACCAAACTGCCCGCACACTCCCCATCGTGCAGGGCTGCGGGCCGGAGAATGCCAGCGGCCTGCAGCTCGAGGTGTACCGCGACGGCGACCGCGTTTTTGCCGATCACTCTTTCACCACCAAGCATTCCGGTGGACCAGGTTTGGCGCACGGAGGCGCTATCTCGGCCGCGTGCGACGACATCATGGGATTCACGCTGTGGATCGCCGGCACCCCGGCCGTCACGCGCACGTTGACCGTCAAGTACCGCCGACCGGTACCCCTCCACGTACCAGTACGTCTTACGGCGTGCATCGACGAGGACGCCGATCACATCCTGCACATCGGGGCGAGCGGGACTGTGGACGGCGAGACCTACTTTTCCGCCACCGGCGAGTTCGTGAAAGTCGATCTCATGCACTTCGCGCGCTACGCCGACACCTCCACGGTAGACAGCTTTTTCGTCAATCTTCTTCGCGCGGACTGACCTGCTCAGATGCCCGGCGCTGCCTGCCGATTCGCCGGTGCGCGGCGAAACCGCGTCGGGGAGCATCCGACCCACCGTGTGAACGCATGAGAGAAGCTGGCGGCGTCGGAGTACCCCAGTTCTGCGGCTATCTCGCCGACACCGATGCCCGGATCCAGCAGTCGCGCGGTGGCCCGTTCTTGGACGAACTGCTGCCGCAGGCGACGCAGGGTGGTGCCCTCGGCGTTCAGGCGTCGCTTGAGTGTGCTCACCGATATCGACAGCTCCGCCGCGATACGAGCACCGTCAGCGCGGGCAGGGTCGGCATCGAACTGTGCGCGGACCAGCTGCGTGTAGGAACTGGGCCTACGCTGTTCGTAGACGCGTCGAAGCTCGGCAATACCGATCCGGTAGGCCACGGGGTCGGAGAAACGGCACACGTCGTAGAGCACGGCAGCCGGTATGTGCACGAACGCCGCGGGCGCGTTGAAAACGATCCGATGGCCGATCTCACCCACGGCGATCAGGTCTGCCGGCGCCTGGCATGTCAGATGAAGCTCCACGGAGGGGACGGCACCGGCGAGCATGTCCACCAACCGCAGGACAGCCAGACCACCGTAGGTGACGGCGAAACAATCGGTGCCGGCGCTGTCGGTGCGCCCGGCCAGAGCGATCGTCAGTCCAGAATCTCCGTGCTGGAACTCGGTGCTCAGCGCGGTCGATATCAGGGGCAAGAACTGAAGCAGTTGAACAACTTCGACGACGGAACCCGCACTGACCAGCGGCAAACTGATGGGGCCGAACGAGGTGAGCTGAGCGTGCTCGGCGAACGCTACGCCCAACCGGAATCCCTGCTGGGAATCCATCGCCGGATACACCTCGTGAAACCACCGGACAGGCACTTGGCCCTGTCGCGCAATGACGACCGCGAGATCGACGCCCTCGCGGGCCATGATGCGTTCGAACGCTCGGGTCTCCGCCGCGCCCAAGGCGCCGCTGTCGAGGAGCTGGGCGAACGCCAGCGGCGGCATCCCCGACTCGACAAGGCTCATATGAGCCAAGTTAACAAGACATCGCGACGTCCGAACCTGGATCGACCACATTCGCCGCGCGCACACTCATCTCTACGACCCAGGAACAAGGAGGTGGCCATGGCCACGATCACCTACGTGACCCACGACGGCGAGGACTACCCCGCGCCGGTGATGCCCGGCAGGTCACTGATGCAGACCGCGGTCGACCAGGCGATACCGGGCATTGATGGCGACTGTGGCGGTGAGGCGGCATGCGGAACCTGCCACGTCGTCGTCGACAGCGCGTGGATCGACACCGTCGGCCACAGCACAGACGTCGAAGAAGGCATGTTGAGCATGCACCCCGAGCGTGAGGCCAACTCGCGGCTGTCGTGTCAGATGACCGCGCGCGAAGAGTGGGACGGGTTGACCGTTCACCTCCCCGAGTTCCAGTTGTGAAGTGAGAGAATGAGAGCGACTTTCAGATGAGCATTACCACCGCGATCGCCGAGAAGGCGCAGTCCATGATCCCGATCGATCTGCAGATCCGTGGCGCTCACGTCTATGACAAGACCCGCCGGATCGTCACCCGAACCGACGGCAAGAAAATCTTCACCGAGACCCCCATCCCGCCGGTCGAGGACGTCGAACTCACTGACATCGATCTGAGCAACCCATTTCTCTACCGACAGGGCATGTGGCGGTCCTACTTCGAGCGTGTGCGCAATGAGGCGCCCGTTCACTTCCAGCCCCGCAGTCCCTTCGGGCCGTTCTGGTCGGTCACTCGACATGCCGACATCATCGCTGTCGACAAAAACCATGAAGCGTTCTCCGCCGAACCGTTCATCATCATCGGTCGGCCCCCGCGTTTCATGGATATCGCGATGTTCATCGCCATGGACCCGCCGCGGCACGACAAGCAGCGCGCCGCCGTCCAGGGAGTCGTCGCACCGAAGAACCTGCGCGAGATGGAGGGCCTCATCCGGTCTCGCGTCCGGGAAGTCGTCGAGGAGCTACCGCTCGACGAACCGTTCGACTGGGTCCAGACCGTGTCGGTCGAACTGACCGCGCGGATGCTCGCGACATTGCTCGACTACCCCTACGAGCAGCGCCACAAACTCGTCCAGTGGTCGGATTTGGCCACGTCGATGGAGCAGGCCAACGGCGGACCATCGGACAACGACAAAGTTTTCCGCGAGATGGTCGCGATGGCACAGGGCTTGAGTGCGCTGTGGCGAGACAAGGCCGCGCGGACCGCGGCAGGCGAGGAGACCGGATTCGACCTCATCACCATGCTGCAGAGCAACGAGGACACCAAGAACCTTCTCGACAATAGCCCGATGGAGTTCCTCGGGAACCTCGTGCTGCTGATCGTCGGCGGCAACGACACCACCCGCAACTCGATGAGCGGCGGAGTGCTGGCTCTCAACGAGTTTCCCGAGCAGTTCGAGAAACTCAAAGCCAATCCGGATCTGATTCCCAATGCGGTGTCGGAGATTATCCGGTGGCAAACCCCGCTGGCATACATGCGTCGGGTCGCCAAGAAGGACGTGATGCTCAACGGTCAGTTCATCCGCGCAGGTGACAAAGTCGTCATGTGGTATGCCTCCGGCAACCGCGACGAGCGAGTGTTCGACCGCCCGGACGAGCTCATCATCGATCGGTCCAACGCTCGCAACCACATCGCGTTCGGTTTCGGTGTGCACCGTTGCATGGGAAACCGTTTGGCCGAATTGCAGTTGCGCATTCTCTGGGAAGAACTTCTCGAGCGCTTCGACGACATCGAGGTGGTCGGTGATCCGGAGTACGTGCAGTCCAACTTCGTTCGTGGGATCAGCAAGATGATGGTCCGTCTGACTCCCAAGCCGGAGACGTGAGTACTGATCGGGTCGTGATCGTCGGCGCAAGCCACGCGGGCGCACAGCTGGCGGCCAATTTGCGCAAGGAGAAGTGGGCTGGGGCCATCCTGCTGATCGGCGACGAGGGCCGCCTGCCGTATCAGCGGCCGCCGCTGTCCAAGGCATACCTGGCTGGCGATTGCCATCTCGACGATGTCGCGATTCGGAGCCGCCAGTTCTACGACAAGCAACGGATCGAGCTCGTCGACGGGACCGTGACCTCGATCGACCGTGCCGAACGAACCGTCACTCTTGGCAACAACGACGCGGTGTCCTACTCGAAGTTGGCCCTGTGCACCGGCGCTCGAGCTCGCGCACTGCCGGTCCCCGGCGCCGACCTGCCGGGCGTGCACTATCTGCGCACCGCCACCGATGTCGAGGCCATCCGCGCCGCCGCGGTCCCGGGTTCGCGGGTCGTCATTGTCGGCGGCGGGTACATCGGCCTGGAGACAGCGGCCTCGCTTCGAACCCTGGGTGTCGAGGTCACCGTCCTGGAGGCGGCAGGACGCGTACTCGAACGTGTCACGGCGCCCGTCGTGTCGGAATTCTTCGATCGAATTCACCGCGAGAAGGGTGTCGAGGTACGGACCGACGCAATGGTCGAAGGGTTCCGCGGCGACGAACGAGTCGACGGCGTTGTCCTGTCCGGGGGGGAGACGCTGGCCGCTGACCTGGTCATCGTCGGCGTCGGCGTCATTCCGAACACGGAGCTCGCAGCAGCTGCGGGCATCGACGTCGAAAACGGCATCCTCGTCGACGACCGCGCTCGTACCAGCGATCCTGACATCGTCGCAGCCGGCGACTGCGCCAACCACCGAATCGAGCGGTACGGGCGACGTGTTCGTCTCGAGTGCGTGTCCGCAACAACCGAGCACGCCAAGATCGCGGCGGCCACAATCTGCGACAACACAACCGGTCGCGCCGCACTGCCATGGTTCTGGTCCGACCAATACGACCTCAAACTCCAGATCGCCGGGCTCAACACCGGATACGACGAGGTGCTGGTCAGCGGCAACCCCGCCCATGGCCGCGACTTCACCTGCTACTACTTAACCGCCGGAGAACTGATTGCAGCTGACTGCGTCAACAGACCCGCTGACTTCGTGACCGCCAAGCGCGCCATTGCACAACGAGCGCCGATCGTCAGGTCCGAATTGATCGGAGCGGCCCCATGACCACATCACCGACAAATGCGGTCAGCCCGGCGGCGCTGACGGGTTCACGCTTCCTCGACATCGAGCACGCCACCGTCGCAACCTTCACACGCGAAGCCGTCGGCAACGCGACCACCGACAAAGACAAAGCCGGCCGCCTGTTCACCGCGGTGCGCGACGCCATCCGCTACGACCCGTACACCGTCTCCAACGACCCAGAGCACTACCGGGCCAGCCATGTAATCGAATCCGGGCGTGGATACTGCGTCCCCAAGGCCGTCGTGCTTACCGCCGCATTCCGCGCCGCCGGGATCCCAGCGCGGCTAGGCTTCGCCGACGTCCGTAATCACCTCCAAACGGGCGCCCTACGTGAGCTGATGGGAACCGACGTCTTCGTCTATCACGGGTACAGCCACGTCTACATAGACGGACGGTGGCTCAAGGCGACACCCGCGTTCAACTCGGAACTGTGCGCGCGGTTCGGAGTCGCCCCGATCGACTTCACCGGCGACAGCGACGCGTTGCTCCACGCTCACTCCGCGGACGGCTCAACACACATGGAGTACGTCCGCGAAAGAGGTGTGTACAACGACCTGCCTCTCGACAACATCCTGGTGGCTCTCAAAGAGGCCTATGGCCCTCTTATACTCACGCAGCGTGCGACGTCACTAGATGCATTCCACGCCTAACCCGGTCTGCCTCAGTCGTCGGCCCGGCAATCGACAATTTTCGTACCGCCTCAACACAGGAGGATCGTGTCAGTGTCCGGCCCCTCGATGATCGACCCCTACCCGCACCGAATGGGTGGCCACTGTGGGTCCGGTGCGATGCGAGACCTCATGGAGTGGACCGGGCTCGGTTACGACGGCCCACCCGACGAGGGCCTCGTCTTTGCCCTCGGCGGAGCCCTCTCCCTCACCTACATTCGATCAAAAGCGCTGATGCCACCCGTGTACTTAGTCGGACGAGGACCTGATTTTGAGATCGACCTCCCCCGCCGTCTGGGCGGCACCGTCGAGGTGCTTGCCACAGACGACCCGGCCGAGGGTTGGGAGAACCTTCGTGGCGAGATCGATCAGGGACGCCCTGCACTGGTCTGGGCGGAGATCGCAGAACTCCCCTACCTGCGGGTCCAGTTGCGCATGAGCCGCCACGACATCGTTGTAGTCGGCTACGACGAGACGCAAGGCGTCGCGTACATCGCCGACAACGATCGCGAAGACCTTCAACGCGTCCCACTGGACGCACTCGCACGCGCGCGCCGCTCGACCTCCTTCCCGGAGCCAACCCGACACACGCTGTTTCGTATCAATTGGCCACAGACGCCACCTTCGATTCTCGAGGTGGCCGCACAGGCATTCGCACAATCCGCAGCGAGCCTGAGCACCCCAGGCGCATCGACGATCGCCGGGCCCGCAGAACACGGGTCACACGGCCTCGACGCTGCCAGCGCGCTCGCATCCGACGTCTGCAGCTGGGGAGCCCTGTCGACCGACGACCTCGAGATGCATTTATTCAGCCTCGGCGCCTTCATCGAGAAAGCGGGGACCGGCGGCGGCCTGTTCCGCCGACTGCTGGCACAGGGCTGCGACGAAATCGCGCGCCTCACCGGCGATCACGCCACCGCCATCCTTGCAGCCAACGCCCACCATGCGGCGACATCCTGGACTGCAGTCGCACGCGCAGCAGTACAGAAGGATCACGCCTCATCCGAGCGGCTCCGATCCGTCACAACCCTCGCGGCGGCTCTACCCGAGGCGGAAACGACCCTGGAGGCGTCACTACGAAAGGCCGCAGCATCCTTGTCAGGCTAACCGGCCTGTCGCGGCAAGTCCGCGAGGAGGACGCTAAGCAGGGCCGCCGCGTTCACACAAACGCACGCAGGAGCATTACCATCAGCAGGACGCCGGTTCCCGCTGACCCGGGTCCTGTGACATCGACAGGAGGCAACCGGGAAGCCTGCAGTTCTTCTCGCAGCGTCACGTATCCTGGCCTTCGACCACGCCACCGTGCAGGCGTCCACCCGTGATGCTACCGGCGACGCGGACAACGATCGAGACATGGCGCGGAGCCACTTTGCCGCGGTGCGAAACCAGATCCGCTACGACCCCTACACAGCAGCCCGCATCCTCCTCGAAGTCGGCGACGGTTCAGCATTCGCCACCGCAGGCCACCTGGCCGCCTACGCCGGCATCGCACCAGTCACCCACCGATCCGGCACCTCCATCCGTGGCGAGCACCCCGCCCGATTCGGAAACCGCAAACTCAAACGAGCCTTCTTCCTCTCCGCGTTCGCCGCACTGCACGACCCCACCAGCCGCGCCTACTACGACCGCAAACGCGCCGAAGGAAAGAAACACAACGCCGCCCTCATCTGCCTGGCACGCCGACGATGCGACGTCCTCTACGCGATGCTCAAGCACAGCGAGCCCTACCGAACCCCAATCGCTTCAGCTGCTTGACAAACCCATAGGGACACCCCCCGTTCTGGACGACCCCCACCCAGCGTCTCACGCACGCTCACCACGAGCTCGGCGGGAATCGGGCCCCGACGGGTCTGTCCGATATTCGGTGTAAGCGGCGGTTTTCCGATTGCTCGGCGGGTCAGCGTTCTTCGGCTGCGGGCATACGATCGGCGAACGTGATGGCCGGGGCGTTGAGCGCTGGCTTCCAGCGTACGGCCCACTTCGTCTGACCGGTACCCTTCGGGTCCAGCGACCGGGTGACCAGGTAGAGCGTTTTGAGTGCGGACTGCTCGTTCGGGAAGTGTCCTCGAGCGCGCACCGCACGCCGGTAGCGGGCGTTGAGACTTTCGATCGCGTTGGTGGAGCACAACACTCGCCGTATCTCGACGTCGTAGTCAAGGAACGGGATGAACTCCTCCCACGCGCTCTCCCACAGGGTCACGATCGCCGGGTACGGCGTGCCCCATTTCTCGGCGAATTCCTCCCACCGCGCCCGGGCGTCAGCGGCGGTCGGCGCGGTGTAGATCGGTTTGAGATCGGCGCTGATCGTGTCCCAATACTTGCGGGAGGCGTACTTGAAGGTGTTGCGGATCAGATGGATGATGCACGTCTGTACCGTGGCCAACGGGAACGCGGCAGATACACTGTCGGGCAACCCTTTCAATCCGTCACACACAACGAAGAAGATGTCGCGGACACCCCTGTTCTTGAGGTCGGTGAGCACCGCCAGCCAGAACCTGGCCGACTCGCCGTCGCCGTCGCCGGCCCACATGCCGAGGATGTCTTTGTGCCCGTCGAGATCCACCCCGATCGCGGCGTAGATGGGCCGGTTACGCACCTGCCCATCCCGGATCTTGACCATGATCGCGTCGATGAACACCGCCGCGTACACTTTCTCCAGCGGGCGTGCCCACCACGACACCATCTCTTCGATGACCCGATCCGTGATTCGGGAGACGGTGTGAATCGCCCCGGGTTTGCTGGAGGCTCGGTTAGTTGGTTCCAGCGTTTGCGGGGACCGGGTTCTCACGGTAGCTGGTGACGGTTTGGGTCGACCAGTAGGCGCTCTCGTACTCGACGGGTGGGACGTGTCCGATCTCGCCGTGCAGGCGGCGGTGGTTGAACCATTCGACGTACTCAGCGACGGCGATCTCGACCTCGCCCACACCTGCCC
>NZ_JAKRFE010000035.1:0-10574 GCF_022348225.1 Gordonia sp. McavH-238-E | reverse complement strand
CCCGCAAACCCGCCCCGGCCCACCTCCGGGCCAACGACCGGCACCGCCGCGCGGCGACACCCCGGGGCCGACGGCAGGTCCCGCCGGACCGCGCCCACCCGCGCCGGGACCGCAACGACCGGGGCCGACCGGTCCCGGGCCGACACCCAACGCGCCCGGTGCGGGAGCCAACCCCGCGGGACCGAGGCCGGGTGGCAGCCCCGCCGGTCCGGGCCAACGCCCGCCGATGCCGGCCGGGCCACCCGGGCATCGACCCCCGCCCGGCCGGCGCCCGATTCCCGGAGCGCCACCACTCGCCAAAGGCGTTCCGCCACAGGGCAATCGGTCCCTCGACGGATCACGTCCGCCGTTTGCCGGCACCCGTCCAGGTGCTGCGCCAGGCGAGCGCCCCGACTCCCCCGGCCCGGATGTCTCCCGGGACAACCGCACCACGCAGGTGGTGGGAGCAGCTGGCGGATTCGTCGATCAGTCCGAGGATCCGGCGTCGGACACCCGCGTCGTCGACAGTCCCGGCGCGGTGAGCACGCCTCCGGTCGCCGACCGCCAGGAAACCCAGGCCTATTCAGCAGCAGCACATCCCACCAGTAGTTCGGAGGACAGCGTGGCTCCCCAGTCCGGTGCCGGTCCGCGTGTCAATCGGATGGCGTTGTGGGCCTTGGCATTGTCGATCCTCGGGATCACCTTCATCGTGGGACTCGTCCTGGGTTACCGAGCGCGCACGCAGATCCGGCAGCGTCGCGAGATCGGTCTGCCCTTCGCCACCGCCGCGATCTGGGTCGGCTGGGCCTACCTGGGGGTCTTCGTGTTCGGGCTGATCGTCTACGGCTGGATCCTGTTCGTCGCCTGACGCCGGCCGACGAGCAGGGAATCAACCCTCCGCCCCGGAAGTGCGAGCTCCGGGCGCCCTCGGTGAGCTGCCGGCGGGTCTCGCGATCAGAAGTACCCGTTGCCCGGCAACGGGGTGTCGTTCACGCGGAGATCCCCGATGGCGACGGCCTTGTACGACGTCGGGTTGTGCAGGGTGATGGTCCGGATGTTGCGCCAGTGCCGGTCGAGGTTGCGGCTACGGCTCGCCGACGAGGCACCACCCACGTCGAAGACGGCCGCCGCCGCCGGGAGGGCGATGCGATCGACGTGCACCTTGACGCGCGCGGCGGCGAGGGACGCCTGCGCGAACTGCTCGACGTCGATGACGCCGCGTCGCGCCAATGCGTTCGCGGTCTCGACCTGCCGCGCCGCACTCAGGACCGCGTCCCGTGCCACATGTGCGGCGGCGTCGATCTCACCGATCCGCTCCAGCAGGATCGGATCCTGCCGTGGCTCGGGCGACGGCGCGTGCTCGAAGGTCCGTGCGCGTGAGTTCAGCAGTGCGACCGCATCATCCGAGGCGGCCAGGAGGATGCCGGCGATAAGTGCCTGTAGGAACAGCTGCAGGAACGGGCCGTCGTTGGCGGCGGGCGGAGTGGAATCATCGAGTTCGACGAACTCCAGGACGTCGTCCGAGGTGACGCGGACATCGTCGAACAACGTCGAACCGGTGCCCGTCCGATGCTGCCCGATCCCGTCCCAGTCGTCGACGACGCTCACCCCGTCGCGGTCGACCGGGACGACCACTTTCACCAGCCGCGCGCGCAGGGCGTCCGGGACGATGGCGAGGACCGTGACGTAGTCCGCGAAAGCCGTTCCGGTGCTGTAGAACTTCTCGCCACGCAGCCGCCAGCCGTCACCGTCGGAGACGAGTTGAGTCGCGTACTGGCGCGACCCGGCGGCGACACCGCGTTCACTGGACGCGTTGCCGACGATGGCGCCCGCGGCGATCCGCTCGCTCCACCGGCTCCGCACCGGTCCGACGGGGAGGCGTTCGATCTGCTCGACGAACCAGTAGTGAGCGCGCAGGATGTGCGCGGCGATCGGGTCGGCGCGGGCGAGGTCGATGATGAACTCGAAGAGTTCGACACTTCCGGCCCCGGCACCTCCGGACTGTGTGTCGAGTGACAGCGCGGTCAACCTCGACCGTCGGAGGAGCGCCACGGCTTCGCGGGGGTCCCGGCCCTGGCGCTCGCGCTCGGCCGACCCGGCCGCGATCTCGGCGAGGATCTCGTTCCGGTCGGTCACGACCCGCGCGGGTGCGGTCATGCCGGCACCTTCGCGAACGCGCCGCGATGGCGTGCGGCGGGGTGCGACTCCGGAAGCCGGTCGTGGCCGCTGAGTTTGGCACGTGAGGTTCCCTCGGCATACTCCCGCTTCGCCAGACCGCGCTCGCGGAGAACGGGTAGGACGTGGTCGGCGAAGTCGACGTAGCTGCCGGGGATGGTCGCGTTGATGACGTTGATGCCACCCACCCCGGCGTCACGCCACTGCTCGAGGCGGTCGGCGATCTGGTCCGGTGTCCCGACGACCCGGCCTGTCCGGCTGCGCAACTGGGCGAGATCGCGCACGGTCGGTTCGCGGTCGGGCACGGCCTCGCGAAGCCACAGCAGGAAGCTCTGGGAACCCTCCGTGTGGATCTGCCCGATCGGGGTGTCGAGGTCGTAATGTCCGAGATCCACGCCGATGCCGCCCGCCGAGTGGGCGATGATCGTGCTCGGGTCGATGAGCTCGTCGAGTTCGCGGGACTTGCGCGTCGCTTCCTCCTCGGTACTCCCGATCACGAACGAGAGTCCCTGGAAGAACTGGAGATCCGTCGGTTGCCGGCCGGCCTCGGCCGCGAGGCGCCGGGTGTCGGCGATCAGCGTGCGCGCGGCGTCGGGAGACGGCGAGAGGATGAACTGCGCCTCGGCGTTGCGGGCCGCGAAACGTCGTCCGGCCGGCGAGGAACCGGCCTGGAACAGCACCGGGGTCCGCTGCGGGGACGGCGACACGAGATGAGGTCCCTCGACCCGGTAGTGCTCACCGACATGGTTGATCTTGTGGACGCGGTCATAGTCTCCGTGGAGACCGCCCGTCTTGTCCTGGATCAGCGCGCCCTCGTCCCAGGAACCCTCCCACAACTTGTACGCGACGTCGACGTACTCGTCGGCCCATGCGTAGCGGTCGTCGTGTTTGGTGATCCCGTCGTATCCGAAGTTGCGCCAGGCGTTGTCGGACAGACTCGTGACGATGTTCCACGCGATCCGGCCCTTGCTCAGGTGATCGAGGGTGGAGATCTTGCGGGCGAAGTCGAACGGGTGCTCCTGCAGGATCGAACTCGTGATCGCGATGCCGAGATGCTCTGTGTGCGAGGCGATCGCGGAGGCCAGCACGAGCGGGTCGTTGCTCGGGATCTGCAGGCCGGAGTCGACGAACTTCTTCCAGTCCCCCTGATAGTCGTCGTACAGTCCGACCACGTCGGCGAAGAAGATGAAGTCGAACCGGGCCTCCTCCAGCAGTTTTGCGAGGCCGATCCAGTGGTCGAGATCGTTGAAGCGGTGTTGCTGCGCCTCCGGCGCCCGCCACGCTCCGTGCAGGATGTGCGATGTCGTGTTCATGACGAAGGCGGCGAAGTTCAAGGGGGGCGCGGACATGGCTGCTCCTGATCACGAGGCGTCGGACTCAGCGCGACGTTACGGACGACGCCGCGCGTCCGGCGACTTCGGATCACGGTGGCCCCAAGGGGTGCCCGACACCGTCCGGAGCCCCTAGGTTGTGGTGATTCCCGTCCCGACGCCGGGCTCCCGCTGTCGTGTCCCACGACCTCGAGCCGCGTCCGCCGCCATCTGTGCTGCCCGAGGAGAAGTTCTGTGCTGCGACGAAGTCCTGTGCCGCGACGATCGCGGCGATCCCGCCTGCTGCCCGCGGCCGGGGTCGCCCTGACCTGCGTGGCGTTACTGGCGGGATGTGCCCAGCCGCGCACCGGTGACGGCGAGTCGACGGGGGTCCCCGCCGCGCCGGGCCAGTACGTCTCGGGCGGGACCATCTCCTACGGCCACGAGCAGGAACCACCCTGCGTGCACGGTGGGTGGGTTCAAAACGCCTATCTGGCACGGCAATACCTCGACAACCTGGTGTCGCTGGACGACTCGGGACGAGTGGTGCCGTGGCTGGCCACCCGCTGGGACATCTCCGCCGACGGGCGCTCGTACACCTTCCATCTGAAGCCCGGTGTCGAATTCAGCGACGGCACACCGCTCGACGCCGAGGCCGTCCGTGCCACCTTCGCGTCGTATCTGAACCCGGACAAGCCCAACGGCACGGTGGTGTCCTACATCGGCAAGTACTTCGAGTCCGACGAGGTCGTCGGGCCGCTGACCTACCGGATGAACCTCACGTCGGCGTACACCCCGCTCCTCACCGTGCTGACGCAGGGCTACTTCGGAATCCAGTCGCCTACCGCGCTGGCGCGTGGTCCGAAGGCGAACTGCACCAGCCCGGTCGGGTCCGGCCCGTTCATCATCGAACGCTGGGACCGCAATCGCAGCATCACCTTCGTGCGCAACCCGAAGTACAACTCTCCCCCGGCGAACGCGGAGAACCAGGGTCCGGCGTACGTGGACAAGCTGATCTGGAAGTTCCTCAAGGACCCGGTCCTCCGCTACGGATCGCTGCGCAGCGACTCCTCCGATGTCATCTACAACGTGCCGGCCATCAACTGGGCGGACGCGACCAGCCGGTATCAGGTGAGCCGCTACGTGACGCCGGGGCGCCCGAATGCCATCACCCTCAACGTCGACCACGCGCCGTTCGACGACGTCCGGGTACGGCAGGCGTTCGCCTACTCGGCCGACCGTCGCAAAGCCGTCGAGACGGCGTTTCTCGGCGTGGTCCCCTACAACGCCAACGGCGCGCTCAGTCAGAGCACCCCGGACTACGACCCGGAGGCCGGGAACTACCCGCACGACCCGGAGGCGGCCGCTGCCCTGTTGGACGACGCGGGTTGGACCGGTCGCGACGACGACGGCATCCGCACGAAGGACGGACGACGCCTGACCGCGCGCGTCGTGTACGCCGCCGACGCGATCGTCGGACCCGAGGGTGCCGCGATCCTGCAGGCGGTGGCTCGACAGGCGCGTGACGTGGGCTTCGACATCCAGCTCGTCCCCGCCACCCAGAGCGCGTATTTCGGCGGGCAGTACGCCAAGGCACCGACCTACGACGCCTACGTCGGCTACTGGACGAGCCCGACCCCGGGCCTGCTGTACATCAACTGGCGTCAGCGACTCCCGGACAGCCCCAACCCGCACAACACCGCGTACTACAACGACCCGCGTCTGCAGACCCTCATCGAGCAGGGCAACGCCTCCCCGGATCCGGCACAGGCCCGGGGGTTCTACCGCGACGCCCAGCGCCTCATCGGTGACAACGCGCTCTCGATCGGGTTGTACACGCAGACAACGTCGTTGGCGGTATCACCACGCCTCCACGGGGTGTGGGTCGAGAAATCACAAGGCGAACCGGTGTTCGCGGATGCGAGGTTCGTGCGATGACCCTGGTCGACGACCCGGCCGTGACCGCGGCCCGACGCCAGGTGGTCCCCCCGCGGGGCCTGACCCGGTGGGCGGGCAAGATCGGTTCGGCCGTCTTCGTGCTGTGGGCCGCCGCCTCCATCACCTTCCTGCTTCAGGTGCTCGCTCCCGGCGACCGCGCGACGCTGCTCCTCAACCTCTCGTCTGGCGAGAGCCGGGAGCGCACGCCGGACGAACTCGCTCCGGTCAACGCGGAGTACGGCTTCGACGAGTCGGTGTGGTCGCAGTATCTGGACTATCTCGGCGGTCTGCTGCGCGGCGATCTCGGCATCTCGTTCCAGCTGCAGCAGCCGGTGACCGAGATCATCGCCGACCAGATCGGACCCACGCTCGTCCTCACCCTCACCGCCCTGGTCGTCGCGTGGCTCTTCGTCCTCGTCCTCACCACGCTCACGGCAGGCCGCCGTGGACCCTGGGGCTCGGCCGGGTCCCTGATCGAGACCGTCAGCGCCGGGCTGCCGCAGTACTGGGTGGGATCGATCCTCCTGGTGGTGTTCGCGATCAACCTCGGCTGGTTTCCCGTCGAGAGCGGAACGGGCCTGTGGGGACTCGTCCTGCCCGTGCTCACCCTGGCGATCCCGCTGTCGGGCTTCCTCGGCCAGATCGCCCGGGACGAGTTCGCCCGCGCACTGGACCAGCCCTTCGTGCTCACCGCCCGCAGTCGCGGACTCGGCGATCTGTCGGTCCGGTATCGACATGTGTTGCGACACTCCGTCCTTCCCGCGGTGACGGTCTCGGGCTGGGCCATGGGCGCGCTGCTGTCCGGTGCGGTCATCGCCGAAACCGTGTTCGCGCGAGCGGGTATCGGTCAGACGCTGGTCGCGGCGGCCAGTTCGCGTGACGTCCCGCTGGTGAGTGGCATCGTTCTGTTCGTCGCGCTCGTCTACACGATCGCCAACCTCGTCGTGGACTTCCTCTACACCGTCATCGACCCCAGGATCGAGGTCCCATGACCCTCACCAATCCGGTCCGCCCCGCACTGACGAACGCGCTCTCCGCGGTTCGCAGGTCCACCACCGGCACGCCTCGCGGTCAGGACGACCAGCCACGTCGCTCGTGGCCACCAGCGGCGGTGATCGCCGCACTCGTGGTGCTGGCTCTGTTGCTCGTGGCCGCGGTGGCGCCCAACCTGCTCGCTCCCTACGACCCGCTCGCCGTCGACCTGGACGCCACCCTGCAACCGCCCAGCTGGGCACACCCGTTCGGCACCGATCTGTCGGGACGAGACCTGCTGAGTCGCGTCATCGCCGGCACCCGGCAATCGCTGATCATCGGGCTCGGCGCGGTCGCACTCGCGTCGGTCCTGGCGGTGTTGCTCGGCATCGCCGCGGGGCTGTCAGGGCGCGTAGCCCAGGCGCTGGCCAATCGCTGGATCGAGGTGATGTTCGCCTTCCCCATCGTGCTTCTCGGTCTCCTCCTGACCTCGGTCTTCGGGCCCGGACAGGTGACCCTCATCCTGGCGATCGGTATCGGCATCGCCCCGGGGTATGCCCGCATCGTGCGCGGTCAGGTGCTCGCCGTCCGGACTGCGCCCTACATCGAGGCGGCGACCGCCCTGGGGCACCCTCGCCGTCGAATCCTGCTGCAGCACATCGCACCCAACGCGCTCCGCCCGATGATCGTGACCGTGACGCTGGGAGTGGGACAGGCCATCATCTGGGCGTCGGGACTGGCCTATCTCGGACTCGGCGTACCACCACCCGCACCTGAGTGGGGCGCACTGCTCGACGCCGGACGCACCTACATCACCGTGGCCTGGTGGCTGGAGATCTTCCCCGGTCTCGTCATCGTCGCGGTGGCACTGGCATTCACGACCGTGGGCCGTCACCTCGGCGCACGCCTGGAAGGAGACCGCCGATGACCGTCGTCACCCGAGAGGCGATGGCCTCCGTCCGCGTCGACCGCACCGACGCACCGCTGGCCGAGGTGCGCGACCTCCGCGTCTCGTTCGCCGGCCGCCAGGTCGTCAAGGGCGTGTCGTTCTCGGTTTCTGCCGGCCAGTGCCTGGCGATCGTCGGCGAATCCGGTTCCGGCAAGTCCGTCACCGCGCGCACCCTCATCGGACTCACCGGTTCGGGCGCCGAGATCGACGCCACCGCCCTCGCGTTCGGCGGGCGTGATCTGCGCGGCCTGGTCGACCGCGAGTGGCGCGCCATCCGAGGCCGCGAGATCGGATTCGTCCTCCAGGATGCCCTGGTGTCGCTGGATCAACTGCGCACGGTGGGCAGCGAGATCGCCGAGTCGCTGACCGCGCACGGCAGCATCGGTCGTCGGACCCCGGCACGGCTCGGTCGTGCGCTCCGCGAGGAACGCGTCGTCGAGCTGCTCGGCCTCGTGGGCGTTCCCGAACCGCGGGTACGAGCGCGTCAGCGTCCGCACGAGCTCTCCGGCGGACTCCGCCAGCGTGCTCTCATCGCATCGGCGATCGCCCAGGACCCGAAACTCCTCATCGCCGACGAGCCGACGACGGCACTCGACGCCACGGTCCAGGCCCAGATCCTCGACGTGCTGGCCGAGGCCAAGTCGCGTGGCAACGGCATCATCCTCATCTCGCATGATCTGGCCGTCGTGTCACGCCTGGCCGACCGGGTGGCCGTGATGCGCGACGGCGAGATCGTCGAGTACGGCAACGCACGGGAGGTGCTGACCGCCCCGCAGCACGCGTACACCCGAGGTCTCATCGACGCGATCCCCTCCCGCGCGTCCAAGGGCACGTCGCTCGTCAGCGGTGAGCAGCTCGCCACTTCGGTGACACCGACGCCCGACCAGCCACTCGCACTCCGTGTTCGCGACCTGCACAAGTCGTTCGGCAATCCGGCGATCAGGGGCAAGGCGATCACTGCCCGCCCCGCCGTGGCCGGGGTGAGCTTCGACCTCGCGCCCGGTCGTACCCTCGGCATCGTCGGCGAGTCGGGTTCGGGCAAGACCACCACCGCACGGATCATCCTCGGGCTCACCGAACCCGATTCCGGCACGGTCGAATTGAACGGCGCGGCGTGGTCCGGACTCTCCGAGGCCCGGCGCCGCGCGTCGCGCCACCTGATCTCGGTGATCTACCAGGACCCGCTCAGTTCGTTCGACCCGCGATGGACCGTCGACCGCATCCTGGCCGACGCCCTGCGGGTGACCGGCGTGCGCAGCGCAGATCTCGACCACCGGATCACCGAACTCCTCGACCAGGTCGGGCTGCCCACGGAGTACCGGCACCGGCACCCCTCGCGACTGTCGGGCGGACAGCGCCAGCGCGTCGCGATCGCCCGTGCGCTCGCACCGCGTCCCGCCGTCATCGTGTGCGACGAGCCGGTGTCGGCCCTCGACGTGTCCATCCAGGCACGGATCCTCGACCTCCTGGCGCGTCTGCAGGCGGAAACCGGTGTCGCGCTGGTGTTCATCTCGCACGACCTGGGCGTCATCCACCACGTGAGCGACGACATCGCGGTGATGCGTGCCGGTGAGATCGTCGAGTACGGTTCGGCGGACGCGGTTTTCGACGATCCGCAGCACCCCTACACCCGCGAACTGCTCGCCGCGGTCCCGCGGATCGCCCCCGCTCCCTGATCCAAAAGGGCCGCAGATACCTAGAAGCGAGCCGGCGCCCACCTAACACGCCCCCTAATCCGAAAGAACGACACAACCATTGCTCCCTGAGCAGCCTATGAAGGTTTGTGTCAATGGGGTCCTGTGGTGAGTGTGGGCGTGGGGGTGTGGCCCGGCGGCCGTGGTGGCTGCGGGATCGGAAATGGGGTGGTTCGTCGGCCGGGGTCGTGCCTGGCGCGTGCTCTACCTAGCGTTCAAACGGGTTGGTACTCAACAGCCTTCATTCGAGCTTGGTTCGCGCCGGGGTGGGACTGCTCAGGCTCAGGGTCGGGTTTTGTGCCCAAGGAGCAGCGAGCTTGTCCCGGTCGGAGGGTTTAGGGGTCAGGCGGCGGTCCTTTCGGCGGGTCGGGTACGGCCGGCAGCGATGTCGGGATCCGGCCAGTTGGTGCAGGCCCAGGCCGGTGAGGACCTCGATCATGGCCGCCTCGACCTCCTCGCAGGCGGTGCGGGCGTGGTGAAAGTCGGCCAGGGCGTAGCGGGCCCGTTCCAGCGCACCGGCCTCGCCGATGGTCTGCGTGGCGAAGGCGGCATCGACGACCGCGACCAGGATGCGGGTGGTGACCCGCCGCCCACCCCAGGAGGGCAGCTCGGCGCGCACCTGATCACGCAACCACGCCACGGCCTGCTCGCGCCCGCCCAGGGCGGTCAACGTTGCCGGGGTGCACCCAATGACGGTCATCGCGGCCAGCCAGGTCACCGATCTGAAGGGCTGTCCGGCGCAATCCAGAGCGTTAGGCCAGGCACCCTCGAGCAGGTCGCGGACTTGTTGCTGCGCTGCACCGCGACGGGTGAGTTGCTGGGATCGGCGCACACCGAGGTGACGCAGCCGAGTCGACTGCTCATCAGCGTGTTCGGGCAGATAGATGTGGAGTTGGGTGGTCAACCTGGCGATCAGCAGGGCGTCTTTGTCGTCGGATTTGTCGTGGGTGAAGTCTTCGGTCTCCCGAGCCCGCGCCACCGCGATCGGCTGCACGCACACCATCTGCACGCCGACCGCAGCAGTAAGGTCTCGCACTGTCTTCCAGCGATGCCCGGTCGGTTCACACGCGATGACGATGCCGACAAACCCGGCAGCAGTAGCGGCGGTACGGCTCCACTCGATCGCAGTAGCCAACTGCCGCGGCGCGCACCGAAAGGTCCTGCGCACCAGAATGCGGGAGTCGTGATCGACAACAGCGACGACTTGCTTGGTCGCGGCCAGATCGATCGCTACCACCGCATAGTCGCGGCGCACGATGCCCCGGAACCGACTCAACCGATCGTTACGGCGCTTGTCTCCCCGACTCAAACGACTAGCCTTAGACATTGACATCCTCCTTTTGTGGTTGGGATAACCAAGCCCTTACGACCACATCAGGAGGATGTCCCAGTTACCAGCCCTTCCAGCTATTACTAGGTGCGAGGAGCGTTAGCGACGAGATGGTCCTATAGATTGTCAAGCGCTCCGAGGTCGGTGGTGAAGGCTTTGTAGAGTTCGCGGGCGACGTAGCGTTTGAGGCATCGGATGATTTCCTTCTTCGTTTTCTCGTTGCCGCG
>NZ_JAKRFE010000034.1:0-11655 GCF_022348225.1 Gordonia sp. McavH-238-E | reverse complement strand
TGCGGGGACAACGCAGCGATGGAGAGTTTCTTCGCACTCCTGCAACGCAACGTGCTCGACCGCCAACGCTGGGACACCCGCGAGCAGCTTCGGATCGCGATCGTCACCTGGATCGAACGGACCTACCGCCGCCGGCGCCGGCAAGCCCGCCTCGGTCGGTTGACGCCTGTCGAGTTCGAAGCAATGATCAACACCGCCGCTGCCGCGGCATGACACCCAAACTGTCACCTATCCGTGCAGCAGTCCCCATCGGCAAATGCATTGCTTCTATAGAAGTGTGCCCACCGAACGCTGACGACGTTCGGTGGGCACACTTGCGCCCTATAGCGGCGCTAATTCGATACAACCGGCAGCTCGCCCTGCTCATGCTTCGCGCGTAACACCTTCTTATCGAACTTGCCCACGCTCGTACGCGGTACCTGCTCCACGAACGTCCAGTTCTTCGGGATCCACCAGTGTGGGATCTCCTCCGGGCAATTTCTTAGGCACCACTCGTGAAGCGTGTCAGCCGACACCTTGCGACCCGGTACCGGAACCACCACGGCGAGAGCTGTTTCCTGCCACCGGGGGTCGGGCATCGCGACAACCGCGGCCTCGGCGACATCTGGGTGCGACATGATCCAGTTCTCGAGCTCCACTGACGAGATCCATTCGCCCCCTGACTTGATGACGTCCTTGGACCTGTCGGTCAGCGTCAGGTACCCGTCCGGGCTGATGTGTCCCACGTCTCCGGTCCGCAACCAGCCATCCCGAAACCTCTCGGCGTCCTCGAGCCGGTAGTAGCTGCCTGTGACCCACGGACCCCGCACTTCGAGTTCGCCGACGGACTTGTCGTCACGGGGAACCGGCAGGCCGCCCTCGTCGATGAGGCGCATCTCCACCCCGCAAATTGCCCGTCCCTGTCGCTTGCGGTACGACATTTCCTTTGTGGGGCTGATCCCGGCGGGAGGCCGACTTACCGCTGCAAGCGGGGACGTCTCAGTCATGCCCCACGCCTGGATAATCTGTACGCCGAAGCGGTCCGCAAACCCTTCGATCAACGACTGCGGGACAGGAGCTCCACCACAGGCGACAAGGTCGATTGATGACAAGTCGACACCCGGATTCGCGATACCGTACTGAAGAAGATCGTTCCAGATTGTCGGTACTGCTCCTGCCTTCGTGGGGCGATGCTGTTGGATCAAGTCGGCGAGCGGCGCCGCTTGAAGGTATCGATCAGGCATGAGCAAGTCCGCGCCGGCCATCAGCGACGCGTAGGGCAGACCCCAGGCGCTGGCATGAAACATCGGCACGACGGGAAGTACACGATCGGCTTCTGCGATCGCCAGAGCGTTACCAGTACACGCTGCAATGGAGTGCAGAAACACCGAGCGATGACTGTAGACGACCCCCTTGGGATCGCCTGTAGTGCCGCTCGTGTAACACATACCCGCAGCCGACCGCTCGTCGGGATCGACCCAAGAGAACATTGGTGATTCTGCTGCGAGCGCGTCATGGTATCGCATCACGGTCACGCCGTGGCCGTCGAGCGGGGAGGTGTCGCCGTCGCCGGTAACGAACACAACCCGAACCGTCGCCAAGCCCGGTAAGACCGCCGCCAACAACGGCACCAGCGACCCGTCCACAATGATGACCTTGTCTTCGGCGTGGTTCGCGATGAACTGCAGCTGAGCCGGTGACAACCGGATGTTCAGCGTATGCAGCACCGCGCCCATCGCGGGTACCGCAGCGTACGCTTCGAGGTGCTCCTGGTTGTTCCACAGCATGGTTGCCACGCGGTCGTCGCCGACCACGCCGACCCGGCGCAGAGCATTCGCCAGACGTGCGCATCGCTCTTCGAGATCGCCGTAGGTTGCGTACCGGGCAGAGTCGCTCGCGGAATAAGTAATCACCTGCCTATCAGTATGATTGGTTGCGACGTGACGCAGTATCGATGACACTGTCATCGGCACCTCCTGCATGGTGCTTTTCATCAAATTCTCCTTTCGCGGCGGACGCTGGATCATTCGGCAGGTCCGTAATCCTGGATCTGCCAGCCGTTCTCGGTCTTCAGCACGACTACTTTCAACAGTGTGGGGAGTTCGCTCGGCTGAGGGTTCTGAACATTCTGGGTCTTCTGGGTGGCGAAGACCAGCACCGTGTATTCCCCCCGGTTCTCGCTGGCGCTGCCGGTGACACTGGTCGCCAGTACGCGTCCCGACGCTTGGACCTTGGCCTGTTCCATGATTTGGGTCAGGGTGGGTTCGACATCGTCGTATCGCTTGACCAACGCATCGCTGGCATTCTCTTTCACTTCGGTAAAGAATGCGCCGGTGTTTTGGTAGCTGTAGGTGAGCGACTTTGTGGTGTAGTCCGATGCTGCCTGCGCTGCCTGCGCTCGTTGTGTGGCAGCGTTCTCCGCGGACGTCTTTGCTTCCCTCATGTCAATGTAGAGGTAAGCAAAGAGGCCGGCCAGCACCGCGAGTGCCACCACGAAAGCGCCGGCGGCCACCGCCTGGACGCGTGCTGATCTCCATCGGTGCCTGGCATCGGACGTCGGGGGGCTTGCCTCGTCCGGGGCGGGACCGTCTTGGGACGTCGCAGATTCTGTAGCACCAGTGGCGTCGCTGCGATCTGCTTTGTCGGAAGCCGCAGTCAGCTTATCCTCAGCGCTGCTGTCCTTGGATTCTGGTCCGTTGTCTTGTGCCGTCATTTGCTGCCTTCTGTGAATGCTGGTGTAGGAGGTATCCATCGGGCGTCAGCGAGGTGATGGCGTGACGGCGATCGGAATCTGCGCCTGCCCCCGATGTGACGCTGGGAATGTTCGAGCCAGAAGATCACCGATCGATCCGAAGTCGATGTATGTGTCTGCGACTTTCGCCGTCGCCGGCTTCACCGCGCGGGTAATGGCGACAATATCGGGCTGGAGTATCTGGATGTAGCCGCTGAGCTTTTCCACTAGCTTCAGGATCGGTGGCCATTTGTCGTAGGACGTAGAAGTGAAAACGATGAACGCACGTTGGATCCTCGCCAAACCGTCGACGGCATCCGGGGTCCGGACCGACGCGGTGCTGAGCACACCGCCCACGTTCGACATAAGGCCCAGGAGGAACTCGGCATTGTCCGCAGTGGTACGGACGGCACCGTCGTCACCGACGAAGTCCACGAGGCGGTGCATCATGTCTCCGATCGTGTCGAGGTCCTTTTGCCGGCCGTCGACTGCCGCCGAGATCGTTTCGTTGATGGACTGAATCGATGCTGGATCGAGCGCGTCCGCCACTGCCGACATTTTCGGGAGCACCTGGGGAACGGATTGCGACACGCGGATGGCGCCGGCGGGCACTAGGTCCCCACTACGCAAGTACTCACTGGTGGTTGTGCCCGGTGGGATGAAATTGATGTATTGTTCTCCCGCGACCGAGAGGTTCTGAATCGTCATGACACTGCCGCGAGGAATCTTATAGTCGGAGTCGATGGACATGTCGACGGCGAGCTGATTACCTGTGACGCGAATAGATGTCACTTTTCCCACCGGCACCCCCTCTAACATTACCGGTGATGTGTCTAGAAGGCCGCCCGAGCTCTCGAGTATGGCCGAGATCGCGTAGTCGGTGCGGAACGGGTTTACCCGTGCCACGTCGATGATCAAGTATGTCGCTCCGACGAGGAGAACGAGGACAAGGGCAACCAGCGATACGAGGGTGCTGCGGATCATGGCATCATTCCGATCGCTCGCAAGACGGTTATGAACGACTCGGCATCACGCCGCGCCAGTTCTCGGCCATCGATAGACACATCGGAGACGTTGATATCTGGCGAGCTGACGAATGGGATGAGCCTTTCGCGTATTACACGAGCCGCCTTGTCGGAAACATCCTTGGAGTAGATGTCCGAGTACGCGATGGACGCGACCACTGGCGCGATCGCGCCCACCGTTTCCTTGATGCGGGAATACTCAGGGTCGACGATACGGCCTGCGGATACCGCGAAGTCGCGCAGATTAGCGATGAGTAGCGCTACGTCAATTAGCGAGTAGCCCAGACCATAAAAGTTCACTCCCCCCTTGGTCAACATTCGGTCTGTACCTGACGGGTCGGCCAGGATCACTTTGAGTGTGCGATCGGCTGACTGCAGGATTACGTCGAGTTTGTCGGTGTTGGCAGACACCTCAGACACGGTGCGCAAGGTCGTGCGGTAGAGCGCATCGAACTGGGCGGGGTCACTCGGAAAAGTCGAGTTCAGCGTCGATATCGCGGTATGGATTTTATCGAGTTCACCCCCGCCCAATACGTTAGCCATACCCCGCATCACGTCCTCGACGTTGGCAGCCGGTTCGGTGCGTGAGAGAGGTATTACCGATCCCGCGCGCAGCAAGCCTTGGGTGGACTGCTGTGCAGGGGGAAGGATGGCCACATAAATCTCGCCCAGGAGAGTGTCTTGGCGGAGTTCCGCGCGCGAATCTTCCGGCAGCTGGGCGTCTTTATCAATTCGGGCAGCAACCAGCGCGTGGCCTCCGTCGTAAGCGACGCTGGTGACGGCACCGACGTCAATCCCTCGAGAGAGGACTTTGGCACGGGCAGGCAAGTTCAGAGCACTCGTGAACTCGATCTCGATGTCGTAGCCGTCTCGGGCGGATGATCCACCGATGGTCGGCGGGTTGTCAGCACTGATGCTGCAGGCGGCGAGGGCGATAGTCGCTACGAACAGCGTCACGATCGCGGCCGTGACACGACGAAGGTAGCCGTAGATCATCATCGAGGTTGCCCTCCGATCAAGTTGGCGATCGTCGCCGCTTCGTTACCCGTCGCGCAAACGTCCTTGACGGAAGGAGGAGCGCACGCGTTCTTGAGGGCCTGCAGTGGTACAGATATTGCGAATGCCCGCAGGATCGACTTCGCATCTGGATGCTCAACGATGAGGTCAGCTGTTCGAGCGGCGACGGACGCAAGTATGTTTTCTTGCTTGCCCGCTTGCGAGAGGAGGGGAACCGCAGCATCTCCAAGTGAGAAAATAGGTGGCCCGAAGTCAGACGATAGGCGCGACAGGATAGGGACGAAGGTGCCTGCGTACTCTGTTGCGGCGCCGAATGTTTGACCGAAAGCAACAATCACCTCAATTGCGCCTACGAAGTTGTCGAATAGCTGGGTCACCTCAGTACTGTTTTCGGTGGCAACACCGGTTAAGGTGGCGAGATTGGCTACAATCCTGCGTATCTGGCTATCACGCCGGGTCGGATCGTTGATTAGCGTGGCCGAGTCCTGGAGAATGCCGGATATATCACCCTGGGTCCCTTCCATGTTTTTCGAGACGAGTGTAAGTGCCTGAAGAATCGCATCCGTGTTACGTCCGTCGTCCTTGACGAGTTCGTCTGAAAGAGTGCTGATCGCGTCGAGCGTTTGACTAATCCCCAGTGGAGTCCTGGTCTTTTCCAGTGGGATACACTCAGCCGACTTGTAATATTCTCCGCCACGATAGGGATGGGTGAACTCGATTTGTCTTTCGGTGACAATCGAGGTGGACACCAGGGTCGCACCCACATCTGCGGGAAGCGGCACGGTCTTGTCGATCCGCATATCGACACGCACACCTTTCTGTCCCTCCTCGTGAATGCCTACGACCCTGCCCACCTTCTTGCCGAGCATCGCGACGGAATTGCCTTCGTACAGACCTGATGCGTCAGAAAACTCCGCACATAGTGATCGCGTGTCGTCGTCGGCTGTCGCATAGTCGATTCCGACGCCGCCGATCACTACTGCCAGTGTGACAATGGTGGCGATCGGGATCAGATGCCGACGCATCCGCTCCGTCAACATTTGTTATCACCAATCGGGATACAGACGCGGACGGTCGGTTCAGGACTCGCAGGTCCGACCTGCGGAGCATTGAGGAGAATGCTCAGTCTTCTGGTGATCTGATCGACCTGGGCCAGCGCGTCTTGGTAGGCGGGCATCTGGGCCGACACCTTGTTTAGAAGGATCTTAAACTGCTGTACCGATGGTTCTATACCGTCGCGGTACGCGACAAGCGGCCGGGTCAGCAACTTAAAAAGACGACGTAGATAATCGAACCCGCTCTGGACGTTGGCGATGTCTGGTCCAAGGGTGCGGGCAAGGAAGCTGAGCTGGCGTAGGAAGTCCACGAGTACCTGCTTGCGGTTTGCGAGGGCAGCGACATACTCGTCGGACAAAGCCACCGTCTTGTCGAGTTGTGCGTACTGACGCTCCAGCAAGTCCATCAGGCTGCTCGCGTTTTGCAGGGCATCAGGGATATTGGTGTTTCCGTCGGAAAAGGCATCCTGTAGCAACGCCGCCGTGCGCCGTAGATCAACACCACGCACGTCACGGAACACCGGTGTAGATGTCTCCAGGGTGCTGGAAATATCATAGGTGCTGCCTGTCTGCACCAGTGGGATCGCGCCGTCAATGGCCGACGGGCCTGAACCTGGGTCGAGGTCCAATACACGTCCACCGATAGGGGTGAGGAGACGGACGTTCGCCGTCGCGTCCGACCGAACGGCAATCGAGTCATCCAGCCGGAACCGCACGGTGATGAACGTTCCGGTCAGGTCGACCGACGCTACCTTGCCTTTCCTGATCCCGGCGATACGTACCTGGTCGCCAGCTTCCAATCCGCCGGTATTGACTAACTCCGCGCTGTAGATAGTTTGTCCGGGCGGCGAGATATACACAGCTCCGGCGGCGACGAGACCGGCCACCGTGACCATCGTTACGACCCCCGCCAGGATGAGGTCCCGCCGACGCTGCGGGCGGTGATGCGGACGCTTGCCGAAGAAACGGGTCACTGGCACACCACCAGTCGTTGACCCATCAGGGCGATCTGCACTGTTCTCGGTAGGTCGAGCACCCCTCGGGCACACCCTGCCGCCGAGGGCGGGGGAGTCGCGTTGGATGTTGCGGCCAGGGCGTCCAGGAGCGGCTTCAGGAGAACGGCACCATTCAGTAGGCCTTCTGTATCCCCTGGCTCCCGCACTAATCTCTGAAAGATAGCCGCGAAGCTGGTGTCGTAGGTCGACTCGATCTGCTCACCGGCGAGTACAGTCTTTGCCATCGAACGGTTGACCTCTCGCAGCGAGGCCCGCAGTCGATCGCTCACGCGGCTGAACGCATCGACGATTGACCCCAATTTGTCTATCAACTCAACCAGTTCAGCGGAGCGCCCCATCAACTGGTCGGACACCTGCCCCAGGCTCGTCACAATATTGGTGATGATCTCTGAACGCTGGTTCCCGTAATCAGTGATGTTCGCGACTTGCTTCATGACTGGTGCGATACCTCGACCGTCTCCCTGGGCAACCCGTAGAAGGTTCGACTGAAGCTCGTTGATTTCCGCAGTATTCAATGTATCGAATACTGGTTTGAAACTGTTGAATAGTGTCGATACGTCGAAGGACGGGACGGTCTTCTCGAGTGCCACCTGTGTGATCGAGTCCTGGTCGGCGCCTTGTCCGGCATTGATGAGTTCCACATACCGCTGCCCCAGCAGATTTTGGTAACGCACAGCGGCAGTCGTCGCGGGGGTAATCGCGACACCGTCATCCAGTTGGAAACGGACGATCGCTGTTGAGCCCTCGAGATCGACAGCCGTTACATATCCCACTTTCACTCCAGCGAGTCGTACCCCGTCGCGGGGCTTGAGTCCGGAAGCGTCGGCAAACACCGCGGAACGCTGCGAACTGGGTGACCCTTCGTTGGTCGGCTGCAGAATCGCGATGATGACATATGAAAGGACTCCGATGAGAGCGATGAAAGCGACGATTTTAATGATTGTGGGTGTTAGCGACCTCAGAGTCATCGCGTGGCACCCCCCATTCTCAATGCGCCTTGTAGGGCAGGCGACGTCTGGACCACCAGTGCTAGCTGGAGCTGGACCCGTTCGTTGAATTTCGGCAAGGCTTTGTCGATGCCATCGAGGATCTGCGGGATCGTGTACACCGTGCGAACTAGCCCCGAGGCGGATCTGGCGACGGGCCGCGCTAGGTCAAGGCCGACGTCTAACAGCGAACTCAGGGCTGGGTAATTCTTATCGAGCAGGCCGCCGAGCCCACCGAAAAGAACCTTTCCCGTGTCGCCGAGATTACTCTTCGTGCGGTCGATGTTTTGTTGGGTGGCGAAAAAGTCAGCGATATCGACGTTCTTCAAGACGCCAGGGACAAACGGCGTCATGAAGTCGGCGACTCCGGTGGACAGGTTAGCCGCAATTCCTAGGTCCTCCCCGACCGGCCGTTTCTGGACATCTCGCGTGAGTTGCGCAATCTGGAGAACGAGTCTTCCGCTATCAGCCATTGCCTGCGAGTCCTCAACGATGAACCTCACTACCGCTTCAAATGAGGGCTGGTCCAGTGCCTCGACCAGCGTGGAGATCTTGCGAACAAGCGTTGACACCGAGGTCTGTTCAGATTGCAACCTGCTCACGTAGACACTCCCGCCGGAACCGATGGGTGGTCCTTGTCCAGGATCTACGATCTCCAGTGCAGTTGGTCCCAATGCGTTTGACGAGGTGTAGTTCACCGTCATGCCCTGCCGGAGAACTAGGTCGTTACCGGAACCGGTGAGGTTGATTTTGACCGCCGCGCCACGGTCTCGAACCGCGATGCTCGAGACCTCCCCCACGGTGAACCCAAGGTACTTCACATCCGATCCCCCCTTCAATCCGTCGCCTATCGCGTCGGTGTTGATGGTCAACGACGTGTGATCGCTGAAGTCGCCGTTAGCGTCACTTATCAGTAAGTAGGCAGCTATCGCGCCGAGGATCAATAGGGCGACCCCCCGAAGGGCCAGGTTCCCGTGCGACGGCTCGCGTCCGGACGGATCATGAAAGACAGCCACTGAACCCCCTACCCTGAAATCCGTACGCCGGAATCGAATCCCCACATCAGAAGGGTCAAGATCATGTCCTCCACGACGATGACTATGAGGCTCGTGCGGATCGCTCGACCGGACGCTCGACCCACCCCCTCAGCTCCGCCTGTGGCGAAGTAGCCCTGATAGCTATGGATAATCACTACAGAAATGACAAATACAAGAACTTTGATAAGCGAGAAGGCAAGATCCTGAGGTTTGAGGAACTGGTCGAAATAGAAATCGTAAGTGCCGCCGGATTGGCCGTGAACTTGTGTGACGACGAGTTTGGCGGCCCCGAATCCGAGAATAAGCGCGACGATGTACAAAGGAATCACGGTCGTGATCGACGCAACTACGCGAGTGCTGACGACGAATGGAATAGGACGTACCGCCATAGCCTCGAGAGCGTCGATCTCCTCGGAAATGCGCATCGAGCCGATCTCAGCTGTCAACCGGCAGCCGGCTTGTGCTGCGAACCCGATCGCCGCGATCATTGGCGCAAGCTCTCGGGTGTTGGCATAGGAAGAGATGAACCCCGTCAGTGAACCCATCCCTACGAGGTCCAGAGAGGCGTAACCCTGGATACCGATTGAGGCGCCGACGGCGATGCCGAGGATGGCGAGGACGATGGCCGTTCCACCACCGACCAAGACTGCACCTCTACCCCAGGCGAATTCTTGTATGTAGAGCAGGGTTTGGCGTCGGTAGGTGGTGATCACATGGCGGATGCCGAGGACCGCGGCGATCACAAAGGTCGCGACGTGCCCCAAGCGTTCAGGTACGTGTACAACTGGCGCGATCACGGCTTCGACAGGGCGGGTGGCGGCGGAGAACCTCCGGGAGGGAACGGTGGTCACGAGGCGTTTCTCATCCAATAGTTTGGGGGACGAACATGGTTGTTAATTGCGTGATAAAGACATTGATCACGAAGCATGCGACGACGCCCAGTACTACGGTGGCATTTACTGAGGTTGCGACGCCTTTAGGGCCGCCTTTCGTCGACAGGCCGCGGTGACAAGCAATCGTCACCACTACAAGTCCGAACACAAGCGATTTGCATAGAGCGACAACGATGTCTGTTATCGATGCGAACGAAGCGAACGAGGCGACGTAGCTGCCTGGTGTGATGCCTTGGACGTCGACGCTGATGGCGTAGCCCGCCAGCAGCCCGGTGAAGACGATTAGCATGCAGAGCAGCGGCGCGGTGATCAACACAGATACGAACCGGGGCGCTACGACTCGCCTGATCGGATTGAGTCCGAGTGTCTCCATGGCAGCAATTTCTTCGCGAATCGTTCGAGCACCCAAATCAGAGGCAATCGCTGATCCGGCCGCGCCCCCGAGTAGGAGGGCGGTAACGATGGGCGCTCCCTGTTGAATAATCCCGAGGCCACCAGCGGCGCCAGCTATTGACGTGGCCCCAACTTGCTGAGTGAGGCTACCCACCTGTACTGACACGATGACACCGAATGGCACAGCTACGAGAATCGCCGGCAGAGTTGTCACGACGATGACGAACCAGGTCTGCGATACGGCTTCGCGAAACGGAAATCGTCCTGTAGCAATGTCTACTGCTACCCACCGCAGGGCCTGACCAGCCAAGCCGACGGTGTTACCAAAAGTGGCAGCGCCGTCTAGCAGACGGTTGACGCCTGTGCCGGTGGTGATGGCCATCTCCCCCCCTAGTGCGCGTGGTGTGCGCCACTCCATTCGCGTGTGCGTAATGGACAGTATCAGGTACTGGCAGTATTACCTATAGTGGTGAGCACAGACCGTGTTCGGGACCGGTTCCCACACCTCATCGATCCCCCCGCACCCTGTTGCGTAGGTGGCGGGCTGAGTTAAGGACAACGATCAGAGATGACCCCCGAAGCAAGACTGCCGGCACACTCGTCCCAGTGCATGGGCTGCGGAAGCAGCAACCCCCACGGACTTCAACTTGAGGTCTACCGGAGCGGCGAGCGGGTGTACGCCGATCACACCTTCGACGAGAAACACCTCGGCGCGCCCGGGTTGGCGCACGGTGGCGCGATCTCGGCCGCCTGCGACGACATCATGGGTTTCACCCTGTGGATCGCGCGGACCCCCGCGGTGACCCGCACCCTGACCGTCGAATACCGCCGGCCGGTCCCGCTGCACACTCCCATACGTCTCACTGCCTGGATTGACCACGAGTCGGATCGCCTACTGCACATCGCGGCCGCCGGATCGTTCGATGAGCAAACGTACTTCACCTCTAGCGGTGTTTTCGTCAAGGTCGACGTTGCTCACTTTCGACGTTATGCCGACGTATCAACAATCGATGACTTCTTCGCCAACTTCACGCGGTCAGACTGACGCCGCACGCGTCTCCGTTCTGCGCGCCGCCAACTCTGCGAGGTACGCGACCACGTTCGGCGATCCACCGCCAGCGGTCAGGCTGCGACGGTCAACAGGGCTGGAACTGCAAACGCTCGGCCTTCCACTGCCGGTTCAGTAGCGACAGGAAAACAACACCGCAAGGACCGGCTTGACCGCGAGGGTCAGGCCGAGCGGATTGCCCGCCCACCAGTCGCGGCGCTGCAGCATCAGGCTCGTACACAGCGGCTGAACCATAACGGTCACCGGCAGCACTGTTCTCACAGGATTGGAGGGGAGGGCGGCGAGCTCCCTCGAATGTGCAGCTCTCTTCCTTCCGTCCTGGCTACAGTTGAACCGCCCCGGGTCTGTCGGAGGCTCTCGAACCTGTGAAGGATGGAGAGCATGGCAGCACCACGCAAGTACAGTGAGGAACTCAAGGACCGGGCCACCCGGATGGCATGTGAAGCGCGACGAG